>PAQX01000094.1 GCA_002709835.1 Deltaproteobacteria bacterium | reverse complement strand
GTCCCGGGCATCATGAGCCAGGGCATCCTCGTCGCTGCCATCCACGCCTGGGCGCCCAACGCCCAGGTCCTCAACGTCGACACGATCTTCCGCTCGCCGCTGATCGTCGACTCGAAGCCCGTCGCCACGGGCGTGGTCACCGACATCGACGAGGAAGCGAAGATCATCGAGATCGATCTCACGCTCTCGAACGAGAAGGGCGAGACGCCGGTCGTCGGAACGGCGAAGGTCAGCCTCTAGACCGTCGCACGAACCGAGCCGGAAGGGACCGCACCGAGCAGATCGCGAGGGGCGTTTGCTTCGGGTCACCCTCGCCCCTCATCGGCCGAGGAGGCAATCAGCGCGCAGCGCGGCCGCAAAGCCACCTTCCCCTCTCCCGGAGGGGCAGAAGGCGTGCTTAGACCGGTCGACGACACGCGAGCTTCCTGCCAAACTGATTCCATCGCGCTTCGCCCTTCGCACGCGCGACAGCCCCCCTTCTGCGCAGGAGCCAGCCATGCACGACCTCGTCATTCGAAACGGAAAGATCGTCGACGGAACCGGAACGAAGGAAGCCTTCGCAGGCGACGTCGCCATGACCCATGGCGTAATCACCGAAGTCGGCAAGGTGGAAGGCGAAGCGCGCGAAACCATCGACGCGGACGGCCGCGTCGTCACCCCGGGCTTCGTCGACATCCACACGCATTACGACGCGCAGGCGACCTGGGACCCGCACCTGCTTCCCTCCGGCTGGCACGGCGTCACCACCGCGGTCGTCGGCAATTGCGGCGTGGGTTTCGCCCCCGCGCGCCCCGACCAGCGACAGATGATGATCGAACTCATGGAAGGCGTAGAGGACATCCCGGGCGCAGCGCTCTCCGAAGGAATCAAGTGGGACTGGGAGACCTTTCCGGAGTATCTCGACGCCCTCGAGCGATCCCCTCTCGCAGTCGACCTCGGCACCCATGTTCCCCACGGCTCCATCCGGACCTACGTGATGGGGGAGCGCGGCGCGAACAACGAAGCCGCCACCGCGGAGGACATCCTCGAGATGGCGCAGCTCGTGAAGGAGGGCATCCAGGCGGGCGCCCTCGGCTTCTCGACCTCGCGCACCATGGGCCACAAGGCGCTCTCCGGTGAGCCGGTCCCCGGCACCTTCGCCGCGGAGGACGAACTCTTCGGGATAGGACGTGTGCTCGGCGATCTCGGCGAAGGCGTCTTCGAACTCGCAGGCGCGGGGGCAGCGGGCGATACCGGCGGTGATGAGGTGGACTCGGCGCTCAAGGAAATCGAGTGGATGCAGCGGCTCTCGAAGGAGATCCAGCGGCCGGTCTCCTTCGCGATGCTCCAGTTCGACGGCGCGCCCAATCAGTGGCGGGAGCTGATCGAGATCTGCCACAAGTCACGCGAGAACGGCGGCGACGTGATGGCGCAATTCGCCCCCCGCCCCTTCGGCATCCTCACGGGCCACCAGACCGAAGCGAACCAGTTCCTCAATCGTCCGGCCTACCTCGAGATCGCACACCTCCCGCTCCCCGAGCGCGTGGCGCGCATGAAGGATCCGGCGGTTCGCGCGCGGATCCTCGGGCCCGAGCGGGATGAGTCGGTCGGCTTCGGCAGCATGCTCGACAACGAGTACATGCTCAAGAAGATCTTCCCCCTCGGCGATCCGCCGGACTACGAGCCCGGCCCGGACCAGAGCATCTGGGCGATCGCCCAGCGCGAGGGGAAGAACGCGGACGAAGTCCTGTACGACTACATGCTGCGCGACGAGGGCAAGGAGCTCCTGCTGCTCACCTTCTTCAATTACAGCGACGGCAACCTCGACCTGATGCACGATCTGCTGAACGATGACCGCGCGGTCGTCTCCCTCGGCGACGGCGGCGCCCACTGCGGCGTGATCTGCGATGCGTCGCTCCAGACCTTCATGCTGACCCATTGGGTGCGGGACCGGAAACGCGGCCCGAAGGTCGGCCTCGAGCACGCGGTGCATCGCATGACGCAGGACACGGCCCGCGTCTACGGCCTGAACGACCGCGGCGTGATCGCGCCCGGCTACAAGGCGGACTTCAACGTCATCGACTTCGACAACCTCTCCCTCCGCCGGCCCGAGATGGCTTTCGACCTCCCTGGCGGCGCGCGACGGCTGCTCCAGAAGAGCCGCGGCTACGACGCGACGATCGTATCCGGACAGGTCACGATGCGCGGCGGCGAGATCACCGATGCCCGGCCGGGCAAGCTGATCCGGGGCGCTCAGGCAAGGCCGGCCTAGTCCAGGCTCGGCAATCGGCAGTCGAGAGAGGGTTTCGAATCCGTGAGCGCTCCGATGAAGATCGCGGGCGCGGGAGGTGGTGGTTTTCGCGCGCTTGTTCTCGAATCGCCGCGTCGATTCAGGACTCGTTCACCGTGAACCGGTCGCGCTCGAGCGTTCGCGCCGCGAGCAGACCGTGCGCACCGGCCCAGACGCTGGCCCCGAGCGCCGCGGCCAACGCGTAGCGAAGCGCGTCGTCCCCGTAAGCCGGCGTCCAGCGATCCGAGAGGAAGCCCACGATCGGTGGGCCGAGCCCCTGCCCCACCAGACCACTCGTGATCATCGCGAAGAGCGCCGACGAGGTCGCCCGGGTCGTCGGCCCAGCGAGCATGTGCACCGTGGCGTTGAACGTTCCGACCCACATCGTATTCAGGAACGCCCCCGGGATCGCGACCAGAAAGGCGACGTCCGGGTCCGGCAGGACGAGGAACGCAGCCAGGAAGGGAAACGCGCCCACGGAGGCGATCGAGGGCCACCAGAGGTACCAGCGGAGGTCGCGTCGGCCGAGGCGGTCCGCGATCAGACCCGCCGCGATGACGCCGAGGGCGGAGATCAGGATCACGTAGAAGCCGAGCCGGGTCCCGGCCTCCGCGAGCGAGAGCCCGTGGCCCCGCATCATCGCCGCCGCCGCCCACGCGAGCAGCGCGTAGTTCGCGAGGCAGTTGAGAGAGCCGGCAACGACGACGTGACGGAAGGTCGGGAGTCCCGCGAGTCGGCGAAGAACGACCACGAAGGGCGGAGCGGGCCCCTGGATCTCCAACCCGTCGACTGCGCCGCGGGTGGGCTCGCGGACCGTCGCGATCAACAAGCCGGCGAGCGCGAGACCGGGGATCCCGAAGAAGACGAAGGTCCATCGCCAGCCCACTGCCTCGCCAAGCGCAGCCCCGAGGGCGGCCCCGATCATCGCACCGAACGTCCCGCCCGAGGCGTGGATCGAGAGGGCACCGCCCCGCCGCTCGACGGGGAAGTAGTCGGCGAGCAGCGACTGCGCCGGGCCGCTTCCAACGGTCTCGCCCGTCGCGACCCCCACCCGCGCGCTGAAGAGGTGCCACGTCGCCTGGGACAGGCCCGTCAGGGAGGTGAGCGCACTCCAGAGGAAGAGGCCCCCGCCGAGCACATTACGGCGGCTCCAGCGGTCCGCGAGCCGGCCCGCCGGCACCATCGCGACGACGTGCGCGAACCCGAAGGCACTGCCGAGCAGGACCCCCATCTCCAGATCGCTGAGCCCGAACTCCTGCTTCACGGGCTCCGCCAGCGCGGATAGCACCTGCCGATCCATCACGTTGAGCGCCGTCAACGCGAACATGACGCCGAGGACGTAGCGCGCGTAGGCAGGCGACGGAGCGGGTGACACGCTGGAGAGCATACCGCTTCAGCCCTCTGCCACACCGAGCACAGCCCACGCGCTCCGCGCGCCGTCGATCGCGGCGCTCATGATGCCCCCCGCGTAGCCCGCCCCCTCGCCGACCGGCCAGAGGTTCGGAAACCCGGGCGCCGATCGAGTGCGCCGGTCGCGTGGGATGCGCAGCGGACCCGAGCTGCGCGACTCGACGCCCACCAGCAGCCCCGCGTCACCGGCGTAGCCCGGGAGCTGACGGTCGAACTGCGCGATCCCGGCGCGAAGCGCCTCGGTGATCGCTTCAGGCAGGAGCCTATCGATCCGCGTCGCCGCCTGGCCAAGCTTGTAGCTGCTCCGCGGTAGCGCGCGGGAAGCCCGACCGGCCACGAAGTCGTCGACGCGTTGGGCCGGCACCGTGTAGTCCCCACCGCCGGCTTCGAAGAACCGGGCTTCGAGGGACTCCTGGTATTCGACCCCCGCGAAGACACCCGTTCCGAACTCTCGTGGGCCTAGCGTCACGACGAGACCCGAGTTCGCGAACGGAGAGGAGTGTCGCGAGTTGCTCATCCCGTTCGTGCAGAGCAGTCCGGGCTGGGCGACGGCCGCGACGATCTGGCCGCCGGGACACATGCAGAAGCTATGAACGGCCGCTCTACCGGCCGCCGACTTCGCGACAAGCGAGTAGTAGGCATGACCCAGCTTCGCGAGATCGGGCTCCGGGCCGAAGCGTCCGGCGTCCACGACCGCCTGCGGATGCTCCACCCGGAGCCCGAGCTGAAACGGCTTCGCTTCAAGCGGAAGGCCTTCGCCGTGGAGCGCGCGAAGAGTGTCCCGCGCGCTGTGGCCGACCGCGAGCACGACGCCGTCGCAGTCGAAGCGGCCCGCGCTCGTCTCGATCGCGGTGACGCGCCCGTCCATCGCGCGCGAGAGACCTTCGAGCCGCGTCTCGAAGTGGAACGCTACGCCCATCGACTCCAGACGCTCGCGCAGCTTCGGCAGGACCCTGTGCAGCCGGTCGGTCCCCACGTGCGATCGAGCATCGAAAGCGATCGAGGGATCCGCCCCCGCTTCGACCAACGTCTCGAGGATGGGCTCCTCGAGCGCATGTCGCGTCCGGGTATAGAGCTTGCCGTCGGAGTAAGTGCCGGCGCCGCCCTCGCCGAAGAGGAGGTTGCGCTCGGAGTCGAGCTCGCGCGTCCGGATGAAACGGGCGACGGCACGGCCCCGCTCTCGGAGCGAAGGACCCCGGTCGAAGACATCAACGGCAACGCCGTTCACCGCGAGGGTCCAGGCTGCATAGAGCCCCCCCGGACCGGCCCCGACGACGGCGACCCTGCGGTCGCGGGCGCCGGACGTCACGTCGTCCCGTTCGAAGCGCACCGGCGCCGGCAGCTCGCGCAGTATGCCCGTCCGCAGCGCCCGGGCTACGCCGTCGCCCTCCGCCGCACTCTCGTCCGGCGCCAGAGTCAGATCAACGTGGTGAACGAAGCGCAGATCGTGTCGACGCCCCCTCCTTCGCGCGTCCAGCGCCCGGTGGGCGACGCGCAGATGGAGGATGCGTTCGGGCGCGATACCGACGCGACGCGCGCATCTTGCGCGCAGGACGTCGTCCGACTCTTCGACACGCAGCTCGACCCCCATCACGCGAAGTCGTCGTGACGACGACGGTGCGCGGGAGCCCCCGACACCCGATGAATCCGAGGAGGTAATCACGGCTACCGATTCTATCGCCTCGAGGCTCGGCTCGGGGACTTCGGTCGGCTCCGTACCACTGCAGCGTCTCCTGCAAGCGGAACGCGACCCGAGCGTCTCCTCGCGCCTCAAAGTCGCAGCGTACCTTGTGCACCTCTAACGGTCTGCCGAGCAGCATCGCTGTCGCCTTCCTCCCGCTCTCAGAGCAGATCCAGCAGGGAATCCGCGAAGGAATGACGGCGAGTCACGAAGGTCTCGAAGTCCGAGGAAAGCGTCCTCGCGACGTCTTCCTTCCCTGAGCGCTACGCTTTGCGCTACTTCCTCGCGTTCCCGGAGAGCCGAACATGGATCCGGCCCGACTCGACCCGGCCCAGCGAAGCCGCGACCTCGAGCGCGCGCGCCACGAGACCTTCGACCTGGTCGTGATCGGCGGCGGCGTGGTCGGCGCTGGCGCCGCCCTGGACGCCGCCAGCCGCGGGCTCTCCGTCGCGCTGATCGAGCAGCGCGACTGGGCGTCGGGAACCTCGAGTCGCTCGAGCAAGCTGATCCACGGCGGGCTCCGATATCTGGAGCAGCTCGACTTCGGCCTGGTCCGGGAGGCGCTCTCGGAGCAGACGCTGCTCCTCGAGCGATTGAGCCCGCATCTCGTGAAGCCGGTCCCCTTCCTCTACCCGCTCACGCGGCGCCTCTGGGAGCGCATCTACATCGGCGCCGGCACGCTCCTCTACGACGTCCTCGCCGGCCGCCGCGCCCTCCCCCGCCATCGTCACCTCACGCGAAGGGGCGTGCTCCACCACTTCCCGGGTCTTCGTGCCGACCGACTGATCGGCGGAATCCAGTATTACGATGCGCAGGTCGACGACGCGCGGCACACGATGACCCTCGTTCGCACCGCGCGGATGCACGGCGCCGCGACCCTCTCGAGCGTTCGCGCGGAAGGCTTCCTCCTGTCCGGCGCCCGCGTCACGGGGGTCGAAGCGCGCTGCCTCGAGAGCGGCGCGGCACTCGAGATCCGGGGACGGCAGGTCGTGAACGCAACAGGAGTGTGGACCGACCTCGTACAGAAGCAGGCCGGACGCGGCCGGATCCACGTCCGCGCTTCGAAGGGCATCCATCTCGTCGTCCCCCGCGACCGCCTACACGGCGACGCGGGCCTGATCCTGCGGACGGAAAAGAGCGTCCTCTTCGTGATCCCCTGGGATAGCCATTGGATCGTCGGCACGACCGACACCGACTGGAACCTCGATCTCGCCCACCCCGCGGCGAGCCGGACCGACATCGACTATCTGCTCGACCGCGTGAATGCGGTCCTCGCCCAGCCACTCCGGCACGAGGACATCGAAGGCGTCTACGCCGGACTCCGACCGCTCCTCCAGGGCGAGAGCGACGCGACCAGCCAGCTCTCGCGGGAGCACGCGGTCAGCCAGTCGGTCTCGGGTCTCATCACCGTCGCCGGCGGCAAATACACGACCTACCGCGTGATGGCGAAGGACGTCGTCGACGTCGCCGCCCGCGGCCTCGACCAGAAGGTCCCGGCGTCGTGCACCCACGAGACCCCGCTCGTCGGCGCCGCTGGCTATCGCGCCCATTGGAATCGCCGGGACGTCCTGGCAGAGGAGACGGGGCTGCACATCCACGTGATCGAGCGGCTGCTCGACCGCTACGGCACCCGCATCCACGAGCTCCTCGAATCGATCCGCGATCGTCCGGAGCTCGGCGAGCCGATCGTCGGGGCGCCGAGCTACCTCGCGGCGGAGATCCGGTACGCGGCCAGCCACGAAGGCGCGCTCCACCTCGACGACGTGCTGACGCGGCGAACGCGCATCTCGATCGAGACCTTCGATCGAGGCGTGATCGCCGCTCTGCCCGTCGCGCGACTGATGGCCGAGGTCCTCGGATGGGACGAGACGACCCGGGAGCGCGAGATCTCGCACTACGAGGCCCGGGTCCAGGCCGAACGCGAGAGTCAGGAGCAGAGCGACGACCAGGCGGCGGACGCCGCGCGCATCGGTGCCCCGGATGTCCGCCGGAGCGACGTCGACGCGGAGCGGGCGGACGTGATCTCTCTCGACGCGGCCCGCCGCGCGGACTGACGCGCCCGACCTTCCCGCACTAAGCTCGCCCGTCAATGGTCGGTGCTGCCGGCCCCGAATCGAAGGGAGAGCCGATGTCGACGATCGATGCCGCAGGAATGGGGAACCGAATCGGAGGCCCCGGCAGTCTCGCAGGCAAGCGCGCCCTCGTGATCGGAGCCAGCAGCGGGATCGGCCTCGCTACCGCAGAAACGCTCCTCGCCGATGGGGCGGACGTGCTGATTTGCGCTCGCGACGAAGCGCGACTCGAGGCCGCCGCCGACGGACTCCGCAAGGCTGCGCCGGACGGAGGAGCGCTCTCGAGCCGGACCTGCGACGGGATGGATGGCGCACAGGTCAAGGAAACCGTGGCCGAGGCCGCAGGCGAATCGGGACTCGACATCGCCATCTCCGTTCCCGGCGGCGGCAACTACTGTCCGGTCCTCGGCTACGACGACGAGGAGTTCTCCGCGACGATCGACCTCAACGTCCGCCCGACCTACCTGATGATCAAGTATGCGGGGTTGGCCATGGTGAAGTCCGGCGGCGGCTCGATCGTCGTCACGAGCTCGACCGCCGCCGAGTTTTCGTCACCCTTCCTCGCCGCCTACTGCGCCGCGAAAGCCGCCTGCGATCAGCTCGTGCGGGTCGCCGCCGACGAAGTCGGTCAACACGGGATCCGGGTCAACTCGGTCCGCCCGGGACTCACGCGGACCGGCGCCACGGACATGATGTTCGAGAACCGGCCTATGATCGAAGCGTTCCTGGCGGAGCAGCCGATCCGGAAAGACGGGCACGCCTCGGACATCGGCCGCGCCATCCGCTTCCTCGCTGGCCCCGAGTCTGCCTGGATCACCGGCCAGAGCCTCACCGTCGACGGCGGGCACACGATCCGGAAGTTCCCCTGGCTCGAGGACGTCGCCAAGTCCGTCGCGGGGGAGGAGCTCTTCGACGCGATCGCGCGGGGTGAGACGCCCTAGCTGGAACCGAGGCAGCGCGACCCATGGCCATCCTCCCCGCGAATCCCGCCTCCGACGTCGAGCCGACGGCTCTCGAGCATCTGCAGACCAATGGGTAAGTGATCCTCCCGTCGCTGCTCTCCAAGGAGCGAGTCGAGACGACCCGCGGCGAGTTCGCGCCGTATTTGACCCACTTCGGGCGCAACCCCTTCGAAGGACACAAGACCCAGCGGGTCTACGCGCTCCTCTCCAAGGCCCCGTCCATCGCCGCCCTCGTCGAGCATCCCGACGTGCTCGCTTTGATCGATCGCTTCCTCGCCCCGTCCTATCTGCTCTGGGGCGGCCTCGCGATCAACAAGCACCCCGAAGAGGTCCGACAGGACTATCACGTGGACGACGAAGCCGGAGCGCCGCCGCGGTCGCCCCAGGGCATCAGCACGATGTGGCCGATCGACGACTTCACCGAGGACAATGGCGCGACCGAGATCATCCCTGGCAGCCATCTTTGGGGACCGGACGAGGCGCCGACCGCAGACGACGCGCGGACCTTCAAGGCGGTGATGCCCGCGGGTTCCTGCCTGATCTGGCAGGGCACGCTCTTCCACCGCGGCGGGTCGAACCACACCGACCAGACCCGTCTCGGGATCACGCTCCAGTACTGCCAGCCCTGGCTTCGGCAGATCGGAAGCATGGTACTCGCCGTGCCACCGGAGATCGCCGCCCGGTATTCGAAGCGCGTCCGCGCAATGCTCGGCTACGACCTCATGAACAATTCGTTCATGGGCTACGTCGACGGTCGCAAGCCGAGCAAGCTCGTCGAACCCCACGTCGAGGACGCGCGCACGGAGGACTAGAGGCTTCGCGGATCGCTCGCATCGAGGTCTTCGAGGACCGGCGGCAGCGTCAGTGCATGCCAGGCACCGAGCGGCTCGAGCATCCCCGCCACCCGACGTCGTCCCGGGCGGCCATGGCCCGTGAGTTCGCGGCCGATCGCCACGCGCCGCACCTCGCACTCGGTCTGAACCGGAATCGGCTGAAGCCCGAGGCCCAGGTCGAGACGGACCTCGTCCTCGTGGCCCTTGAGCGCCTGATGATTCAGCGCCAGGTACGCGTGATAGTCCGCCGCGATCTCCTCGAGCACGCCGAGCAGCGAAATCGGGATCACATCGCCGTCGTCTGGCGCCTGCGAGACCTCCTCGCCGGCCGCGAGCAGGTCTTCGCCGAAGCGAAGCAGACGCGGTGCGAACTTCGCGAGATGATCGCGGGCATGCGGGTGAACGAGGACCTCGGTCTCGAGCCACGCGGCGAGAAGTTGGTCGGGGCGCGTAGGCGCCGGGCCGAGCAGGAAGCCCGCCGCCGCGACGTGGCTGCCGAGCCGCTCGAGCGTGCCCCAGGCGCGTCGTGGCCAGTGGGGTAGCCAGAGTTCGACCCAGTCTTCGAGGAGGCGCGCGCAGGTCCGCCGGACCGGGGTCGCCGGGAGGAGCGCGGGCTCCGGATGGACCCGCTCCAGCCATTCCCGAATCGCAAATGCATCCGCGAGCACGAAGCCTTCCGGGGTCCGCAGATAGGGCCCCTCTTCGCGCCCCGCCCGAGCGGCCAAGGCCATCGCGAGGGAAGGCGTTTCATCGACGAGCGCCACCGGGAGCCGCTTCGCCACGAGGATCGCCGCCAGCCCCGCCGCATCTCTGCGCGCGAGGTCTCCGTAGAGGGTGTAGCGGCCGTCCGGCTCCACTCGATCCGTCCCTGTCTCAGCCCCAGTCGATCGAGAGTTCGACGATGAGGTCGGGGTGGAGGGATAGCGCGACCGGGCAACCCCGAGCGGTCTCGTCGAGCCGGGCGCGGGCAGCGCCGGGAAGACCCGGCGGCATCGTCAGCGCGACGACCAGCCGCCCGACCCGCCGCTTCGGCTCGAGCTCCATTTGCTTCTCGACCCGGGCGCGCGCCCCGTCGATCTTCCAGCCTTCGCGGTCACCAACGATGGCCATCGTCGTGAGCATGCAGCTCGCGAGAGCGGTCCCCAGAAGATCCGTCGGGGAGAACGACTCGCCCTTCCCCTGATTGTCGACGGGAGCATCGGTCGCCACCTCGGCACCCGAAGGGCCATGGGTCGCGGTCGTGTGCAGCCCGCCTTCGTAGATCAGCTTCATTTCGACCATGTGCGTGCTCCCGACAAGGATGGACCTTCGAGAGAGTGCCCGATGCCGTGGGTTCTCGCCGCAATTGCGGGCATCCCGCGTGCTAGCCTGCCGAGCGCGTCGCGTCCACACGCCGCAGAGCGCCCGCAGGAAGAGGAAGATCCCCCCGGAATGGCAGACGAAACGAATCCGGGCGGCGCGCTCCTCGCCGGGGGCGCAGACGAGGGCGATCGCGACGCTGCGCTCGTCCAAGGCCTCGCGCGCCTCGGCCATGCGGCATTTCGCCCGGGACAGCGCGAAGCGATCGAGGGACTCCTCGACGACGCCAGGATGCTGCTGGTCGCCCCGACCGGCGGCGGCAAGAGCCTCTGCTATCAGCTGCCGGCGCTCCTCATGGAAGGAACGACCGTCGTCGTCTCTCCGCTGATCGCGCTGATGCGCGACCAGGTCGACGCCCTCGAAAAACTCGGAATCGAAGCGACCTATCTCGCGTCGACGCTCGATGGCGCAGAGATGGCGCGGCGGCTCGACGACCTCGAGGCGGGCCGGGTCCAACTGGTCTACGTCGCGCCGGAACGCCTCGTCTTTCCTCGCTTCAGGGAGATCCTGCGCCGCATCCGGATCCCGCTCTTCGCGATCGACGAGGCCCACTGCATCTCGGAATGGGGCCACGACTTCCGTCCGGAGTACCTGGAGATCGGCCATGTCCTCAAGGAACACCCGAACGCCCGGGTCCTCGCCTGCACCGCGACGGCGACGCCCTTCGTGCGGGACGAGATCCTCGTCCGCCTCGGCCTGCCCGCGGAAACGCCGCAGCTCGTGCGGGGCTTCGCGCGGCCGAACCTGGCGCTCCGGGTCCTCGAGGTCGAGCGCACTGCAGAACGCCGCCGCACCGTCGACGGCGTACTCCAGGAGACGCTCGGCGCGCCGGGGGAAGGCCGTGGCTGCGCGATCCTCTACGGTCCCACACGCAAGTCGACCGAGAGCGAGCGCGATCGGCTCCGGGATCGGGGCTGGCGCGCGGAGTCCTATCACGCGGGCCTCACCGCGGAAGAGCGCGACCGGGTCCATGCCGCCTTTGCCGAAGGCGAGGTCGAGGTCGTCGTCGCAACCAATGCGTTCGGGATGGGAATCGATCGTGCCGACGTGCGCGCGGTGCTCCACCTGGCGCCGCCCGGCTCGATCGAGGCGTACTACCAGGAAGTCGGCCGTGCCGGACGCGACGGCGCCCCGGCGGTCGGGCAGATGCTGGTCGGGCCGGGAGACCTGGCGCGGCGGCGAGCGCTGATCGAGAACGATGCCGTCCTCGAAGGTCCGCAGGCGAGCGAGAGCGCACGCCATCGTTGGAGTCTCTTTCTCGAGCTGATGCGTTTCGCCGAGGGCGGGACGTGCCGACATGATGCGGTGTTGCGCTATTTCGGCGACGAAGCGGAGACGCTTTCGGGCTGTGGACGCTGTGACGTCTGCGCCCAGCTCGGTCCCGGCGGGCGACACGCGAACGTCGAGTCGGACGAAGAGGTGGCACTGCTCGTCCGAAAGAGCCTCTCGGCCGTCGCACGGATCCACGGTCGCTACGGACTCTCCGCAGCGGTCGCGCTACTCCGCGGCGTCGACGATGCCCGACTGCGAAGCGCAGCACTCGACCTGACGAAGACTTTCGGAATCCTTTCAGAGCGGAGCGAGGTCTGGCTGACGCGCCTGCTGCGCCGATGCGTGACGGCGGGCTGGGTCGACTTCGACGGCGGCGACCGGCCGGTCGCGGTGCTGACGGAGCTCGGTGCCGCGGTGATGCGCGGCGAGCGCGAGGTCCGACTCCTGCTGCCGCCCGAGAAGGGCGCAATTCCGCGCGCGCCCTCCGCTTCCAGCCCGGGCTTCGTCGTCCGCAAAAAGGGGGAAAGCACGCCGACCGAGGGGACTCCGCTCGACGAAGCCGCGCAAGCCCGCTTCGAAGCGCTCCGTGCCCACCGACTGACCGTCGCCCAGGTGGAAGGCGTGCCCCCCTACGTGATCGCAAGCGACCGCGCGCTCCGCGAACTCGCCCAGCTCTTCACGGAGCCGCCCAACAGGATCGAGGAGCTTACCCTCGCACACGGAATCGGGGATACGAAGGCGCAGCGCTACGGCGAGGGGCTTCTCGCGGTACTGTCCGCAGTCGCGGGCGAAACGGGAAGCGAAACCGCCGCCGAGGGCGAAACCGGCGACTAGCCGCCCAGAGCGCCGCCCCGGGATCCCGACGGCCGACGCAACGCAAGCGCGTTCCCGGCGGGCATGTCGACGCAAGGATCGCCGATCGCCCGCTTCCCCATCCCCATCGGGTTCGTGATCCGGTTCATCAGATCGCCCTGCATGTGCTCCGGGGCGATCGCGATGGTGACGGCCTGTGCCGCCCTCTCGCCCGTGGCGATCCATCGGTGCGGGATGCTCGGATCGAAGTGGATCGAGTCCCCCGGTCCCAGCTCGAAGATCTCTCCACTGATATCGGTTCGTACCCGGCCTTCCTCGATGAGCAGCACCATCTCGCCGCGGAACTGCCACGGCTCGTGGCCGTCCATGCCGGCACCGACGCCAGGCTCGATCCGCACCCGACAGACGTCGAGCTTGTTGCCCGGGATCGTGCCGATCAGGTGCTGGATCGCGCCACGCTGGTCGACGGACAGCGTCTGTAGGTCGTCCCGTCTCATGACCGCGACCTGTCGGCTGGCATCGACCTCGGAGAGCAACTCGCTCGGTCGGCGGTTCAGCCCGTGGGTGACCTTCAACAGGACCGCGATGGTCGGCACGGTCTGGAGGTTCTCGATCTTGTGGATCGTGCTCGCCGAGACACAGGCGCGATCTCCGAGCTGTTGGAGGGTCAGCCCGGCTTCGTCTCGCCAGCTTCGAATTCGAGCGGCGATCTGCCTCAGATCATCGTCCACGGGGGAGCCTCGAGCCCAGGCCAGCTTCTCAAAGCGGCACGCCTCAATCGGGAACCCTCACGACAGGTGCGCGAGCTGCGTAAATTCGGAAGGGCTTCGAGATCGCGCTCGGTCGATCACTCCCTGCCGGACTTAGGTCTTTACCCTACTCCAACCTAGGTTTTTTTACGTAGAAAAAGGTCGCAAATCTAGGTAGGACGCGATCGATTCCAGGAGGCAACCAACCTCTTTGGGCCCAAACCGGGCAGGGAATCGCCTGACGAATACGCTTGATGCGACACACGTTGGCAACAGCTCGGGGAGCCGACCGCCGCATCGCTCCCGCTGACGATATGCGACCTGAGGAAATTTTCTCGATCGCGTAGGGATTTTTCCGAGGGGAACCGCGCGCTGACAAGGTGCTCCTTCCCGCCCCCCCCCGCTGCCCCCTGGGGGGTCGGGAAGGAGCCCGCGATAGCGGGCAAAACGGGTCCCGAAAGCAGAGCGGTCGCTGAGGGAGAAGGGGCGGTAGAACATGTTTCACCTCCCTGATCTCGCGGCTATGGTTTCAGAGTCCCCAGGCGGTCTGCCTTGCGCCACCGCCCCTGTCCCCGACCGCGCCGAAGCGGCCCTCGACCGAACGAGGTGGCCTCGCAGCGGGTGGGATCCCGAGGAGAGGAAGCCATGTACATCGATCTGACCGAAGACCAGAAGTCGCTCCGCGAGCAGCTCCGCACCTATTTCGACAACCTGATGACCCCCGAGGTCAAGGCCCAGGTGAGAGGATTGGAGGGCGGTGCGAAGTACCGCGAGCTCGTTCGCCAGATCGGCAAGGACGGTTGGCTCGGCGTCGGTTGGCCGCAGGAATACGGCGGCGGCGGCCGGACCATGGTCGAGCAGATGATCTTCCTCGAAGAACAGCGACGCTCCGGCGCGCCCTTCCCGTTCGTCACGGTCTCGACCGTCGGCCCGGCGCTCATGGAGTACGGCAGCGACGAGCAGAAGGCGGAGTTCCTGCCGAAGATCCTTCAGGGCGAATGCCACTTCTCGATCGGCTACTCGGAGCCGAACGCGGGTACGGACCTCGCGAACCTGTCGACGACCGCCGTCGCGGACGGCGACGACTTCGTCATCAACGGCACCAAGATGTTCACGTCCGGCGCAACGGACACGGACTACATCTGGCTCGCCGCGCGAACCGACCCGGACGCCCCGCGGCACAAGGGCATCACGATGTTCATCGTGCCCGCCAACTCCGAAGGCTTCAGCGCCGCGCCGATCCATACGCTGTCGGGCTCCGCGACCGCGATGACCTACTACGAGAATGTGCGCGTTCCGAAGGAGAGCATCGTGGGCGGCCTGAACGGCGGCTGGAAGCTCATCACCTCCCAGCTCAACCACGAGCGCGTGGGCCTCGCCGCCTTCGGTTCGGCGGCCTACGCCCGAACGGAGAAGGTGATCGACTGGGCGAAGGAAACCGACACCCCGGACGGTCAGAAGGTGATCGACCTCTCCTGGGTCCAGTCGAACCTCGCCGAGGTCTACGCCCGCATCGAGGCGATGAAGCTCCTCAACTGGCGCATGACGTCGCAGCTCGAATCGGGATTCGTGAATCCCGCGGATGCGTCTGCGGTCAAGGTGTACGGCACTGAAGTCGTGCTTGAGGTCTACCGGCTCCTGCAGGAAGTCGTCGGCCCCAGCGCTCTCGTGTACGGCAGCTCTCCGGCGGCGCAGATCGACGGTGAGATCGAGCACGAGGCGCGTGTGGCGACGATCAACACCTTCGGCGGTGGAGTGAACGAGATCCAGCGCGAGATCGTTTCGATGGCCGGCCTGCGTATGCCCCGCGTTCCTCGCTAGGTCGGGATCACCCTATGAGTGACGATCTCCAGAAGACCCTCGACGCGTTCGCAGGAACGCCGACGGGGCCGAAGGGCACCTGCCCTTATCCCGTCAACGAGCCGATGATTCACCACTGGTGCGATGCGACCGGCGATCGGAACCCGGCCTATCTCGACGCGGCAGCCGCGAAGGAGACGGGCCGAGACGGCGTGATCGCCCCGCCCGCCATGCTTCAGGCGTGGACGATGCGGGGTCTGCGCCCGGCCACCGCCGACGAAGAGGCTCATGCGGAAGCGCTCGGCGACCAGAAGCAGCCCCTCGACGTCCTCGACGAGGCTGGCTTCACCTCCGTCGTCGCGACCAACTGCGAGCAGGAGTATTTCCGCGAGCTGGTCCCGGGCGACCAGATCAGTCACGAAGTCACGACCGAGTCGATCTCGGGTGAGAAGAAGACCGGCCTCGGTGTCGGTCATTTCGTGACCCAGCTCTACACCTACAAGGATGCCGCCGGCGAGGTCGTCGCGACCATGCGCTTCCGCATCCTGAAATTCCGACCGCCCCAGTAGGGTCAGGTCGTCGATCGAGAACGGAGTTCCCCCATGAATTTCGAATTCAGTGAAGAAGAAGAAGCGGTCCAGGAGCTGGCCGGCCAGATCCTCGGCGATGCGACGAGCTTCGATCGGCTTCGTGAGGTCGAGGCCAACACCGAAGGGCCGGGGTATGACGAAGTCCTCTGGGCCTCCCTCGCCGAGTCCAACATGCTCGGACTGCCTTTCGAGGAAGAATACGGCGGTCAGGGCTGGAGCTTCTTCGCACTCTGCCTGCTCTTCGAGCAGGCCGGCCGCAACCTCGCCCCGGTCCCGCTCCTCGAGTCGATCGTCTACACCGCGCTCCCCATCCAGCAGTTCGGTAGCGATGCCCTCAAGAAAGACCTCCTTCCGAGCGTCGCGTCGGGCGAGAAGATCCTGACCGCCGCCTTCTTCGAGATCGGCGATCCGGCCCTCTCCCGAACGGCGCGCGTGCAGGCCGTTGCGACCGACGATGGCTTCGAGCTCTCGGGCCAGAAGGTCTGCGTGCCCTACGCCGCCGCCGCGTCGAAGATCCTCGTCTCGGCCCAGGGCGAAGCCGGACTCGGTCTCTTCCTGGTCGAGCCCGGCGCCGACGGCGTGACCCTCGAGCAGCAGGATACGACCGCCCACGAGCGCCAGTACGTCGTGAACCTCGACGGCGTGAGCGTCGCCCCGAGCGACGTGCTCGCCGCCCCCGGAGCGGGTGAGGCGGTCTTCGACTGGCTCGAGCCTCGCGCCGCGACCATCCTCTCCGCCCTTGCGGTCGGCGTAGCCGGCGAAGGCCTCCAGGCGACGGCGACCTATACCAGCGAGCGAAAGCAGTTCGAGAAGCCGATCGGCTCGTTCCAGGGCGTTTCGCTCCGCGCCGCGGACGCCTACATCGACGTGGAAGCAATGCGGTCGACCATGTGGCAGGCGGCCTGGCGGATCGACAACGGAGATTCCGGCCAGAAGCAGGCCGCGATTGCAAAGTGGTGGGCCTGCATGGGCGGCCACCGCGTCTCGCACACCTGCCAGCACCTCCACGGCGGCATCGGCGCGGACATCGAGTACCCGATCCATCGCCACTTCCTTCGCCTGAAGCACATCGCGATGACCCTCGGCGGATCGAACGAGCAGCTCGCCTCGCTCGGCGCGATCATGGCGGCGGAAGCGACGAGCGGCGTCGAGGCAGGAGAGATCCTCCAGTGAGCGAAACCCGTTCTCTGGCCTCGGTCTCGGTCGGCGACGCGCTGCCGTCCCTCGAGATCCCGCTCACCCGGACACTGATCGTCTCTACGGCGATCGCGAGCCGCGACTATCAGGACGTGCACCACGACCACGTGCTTGCCCAGGAGCGGGGATCGCCGGACATCTTCATGAACATCCTGACGACCAACGGATTCGTCGGGCGGTTCGTGACCGATTGGACCGGCGCCGGCGCCACGCTCAAGAAGATCGACATCCGTCTCGGCGCACCGAACTATCCTGGCGACACGATGACCATCGAGGGCGCGGTCACCGCAAAGGACGAAGAGGCTGGCACGATCGAGGTCTCGGTTCGCGGCGCCAACCGGCTCGGAGATCACGTGACGGGCACCGTCCTCGTGGCGCTTCCGAACTGATCGGGCTCGTCTGCCCAAAGAACGCCAGCGCCTCATTCGTGAGGCGAGCCGGCGCGAACTTTCGAAGGGCTGTGCCTTGAGGCCCGACCTCTCTAGACCCGGCCCTGCGAGGCTCCCTCAGGCCCCCCCTCGGGCAGCGCTCGGGAGGGCTTATCGCGCCGGCTGGCTCATTTTCCAGCGCCGACGAGGGCTATCACGGCGCGACTCGCAGTTGGGCGTGAATCTGCGCGCCCCCGGGTCGGCCCGCGCAGGCCGACCGCGTCAGGTCGGCTGACGAGAGAGTCGGGAGACCGCTTCCGCACGAGCCGCTTCCGGCTCATCGCCTCCCTTGCCGCGCAGGACATCGCGCCGGCGGGCCTGCTCCACGCTTGGGTCCTTGTCGACCACGTGCAGTCTGCAGATCCGAGGGGTCGGGAAGTCCTGGGAGATCGCGTGGATCCCCATCTCTAGCGGAGGGGTCTCTAAGTGCGGGGCATGAACGGCTCGGCGAGTGGGTTCTCGCCCTGTCTCTGGTCGCACTCGTCGGGGGCCCGCATCCGGAGGCTGTCGAGTTCAAAGGGCATCCCGATCATCCCACCCTTCCCGACGATCACCGGTCCGCCGGAGTCGCTCCGGGTCCGCGTCGCGTCGTCGGGCTCAGAACCTCTTCGAACTTCTTGGGCGAGTGTCCACGTGCTCGGAAACGAAGGCGCTCGCGGCCGGCTTGCGGTGCGCTCCCTGTCACGCCGCGATCAGTTGCAGCGTTTTTCTGCCCTTGCTGCCGTAACGTAATTTCATTGAGCGATTCATTCGGGGAAATGCGCGATACGGGCGCTTCGAACGTGCTTCGCTCCGAGCCTGCCCCCCACCGGGTGCGACGCGGTCTCGGACGAGTCGCGCGATCGCGACCCGGTGTCGGAAACCCCGAAGGCAAGGCGTACGAAGCGCCGACAGGGCAAAAGCGTCGCCTTTTGCCCTCTTCAATTCGGTTGAAAGAACCCCGGCGGAAACCTAAGATCCGGGCGTTCCAGAAGCCAGAATCCTTTCGAGATCGGTCCCTTACGCCTTTGCCCACCTTCGCGCGACGCCCTGTTCAGGCACGCCACGCGGAGACAGCGGGGCGGCGGGGGCAACTCCCGCGACCGGGTCCCGCAATGGCCCGTCGCAACGAGCGGCACGAGGGTCGTAACTCAACGAACGTCGTCAGTCGCAGCCGAATGACGTCGGCGCCTCTCCAGTCACGGTCACGACGACCGTCGACCTCCGGAAAGGCGCGGAACTAGCACGGGCCCATTCGCGGCCCCGAACAAACGAGCAAGCATGGCACTGCACAAGATCGAGAAGGGCCTCGACCTCCCGATTCCCGGGAAGCCGCTCCAGGTCGTTCGAGGGACCTCTCCCTGTTCGCGCGTCGCCGTCATGGCCGACGACTTCCCCGGGATGAAGCCCCGAATGCACGTCGCCGAAGGAGACACCGTCAAGCGCGGTCAGGTCCTCTTCGAAGACCGCAAGATGCCCGGCGTCCTGCACACCGCACCCGGCGCCGGGCGCGTCCTCGCAATCAACCGCGGCGAAAAGCGCGCGCTCCAGTCGGTCGTCATCGACCTCTCCGAAGGCGAGCGCAACGGCAGCCCCGCCGACGACGAGTTCCAGGCCTTCGAGAACGCGTCGGGCACCGACCTCTCCGGTGGCCAGCTCCGCTCGCTCCTCGTGGAATCCGGACTCTGGACCGCGATCCGGGTCCGCCCGTTCAGCAAGGTGCCGGCGCCGGACAGCCAGGCTGATGCTCTCTTCATCACGGCGATGGACACGAATCCGCATGCGCCGCTTCCTGAGGTCGTGCTCGCGGATCGCCTCGACGATTTCCGCCTCGGCGTGACGCTGCTGGCGAAGCTCCTCGATGGGCCCACCCACCTGTGCGTGGCCGAGCACTCCGATCTGGGCGACGCGCTCGGGGCCGACAAGCCGGACAACGTGAAGATCCAGACCTTCGCCGGTCCGCATCCGGCGGGCACGCCCGGCTATCACATCCACGCGATCCGCCCGGTGAATCGGGAACGAAGCGCCTGGTACATCGGCTACCAGGACGTCGCCTCAGTGGGCACTCTCGCCCGAACCGGTCGCCTCGACGTGTCCCGTGTGATCTCGATCGGTGGCCCCGTCGTCGGCGATCCCCGCCTCGTGAACTCGCGCCTCGGCGCGTGCGTGAGCGAAGCCGTCGCCGAGGAAGTCGAGAACACGACTGCCGAGATCCGCACGATCTCCGGCTCGGCCCTCTCGGGCAAGCGGACCCACGGCGAGGCCTTCGACTTCCTCGGGCGCTTCGAGAAGCAGATCAGCCTTCTCGAAGAGGACCGCGAGAACGTGTTCATGGGCTGGCTCACGCCGGGCGCGGACATGTTCTCCGTCGCCGGGATCTATCTCTCGAAGCTCTTCAAGCCGGCCAAATACCGGTTCACGACGAACACCAACGGCAGCCAACGCGCGATGGTCCCGATCGGCCAATACGAGAAGGTCATGCCGATGGACCTGATGCCTACGTTCCTGCTTCGGGCCCTGATCGTCGGCGATACCGAGCGAGCCGAGAGTCTCGGGGCTCTCGAACTCGACGAAGAAGATCTCGCGCTCTGCACCTACGTCTGCCCGGGGAAGGTCAACTACGGCCCGCTCCTGCGACAGAACCTCGAACTCATCGAGAAGGAGGGCTGAGGAAGCCATGCAGTTCCTCAAGGACGCCCATCTCAACGTCAAGCACCACTTCGAGAAGGGCGGGAAGCTCGAATTCTTCTACCCGCTCTGGGAGGCCCAGTTCACCGGCCTCTTCACGCCCGGCGAGGTCACACGCACCGCGTCCCACGTCCGCGACGGTCTCGACAACAAGCGCCTCATGATCACCGTCGTGTTCGCGCTCATCCCGTGCATCCTGATGGCGATGTACAACACGGGCTACCAGGCCCAGCTCGCCATCGCCTCCGGCGCTGCACCGCTCGACACCTGGCAGGCCTGGCTCTTCGATGCCCTCGGTTTCGAGTACAACTTCAAGAACCCGTTCCTCAACGTCCTCGTCGGCGCCGGTCAGTACCTGCCGATCATGGGTGCCGCGATGGCCACGGGCGGGATCGTCGAGCCTTTGACCGCGATGATCCGCAAGCACGAGATCAACGAGGGCTTCCTCGTCTCGGGCATGCTCATCCCGCTCACGCTGCCGCCGACGATCTCCCTCTGGATGGTCGTCCTGGGCACCGCCTTCGGAACGGTCTTCGCCAAGGAGATCTTCGGCGGGACCGGCATGAACTTCCTGAATCCGGCGCTGACCGCGCGAGCCTTCCTCTTCTTCGCCTACCCTGCGTCGATGAGCGGTGACGCCGCGTGGATCGCCGCGGACTTCGCCGGGGTCGACGGCTTCTCTGGTGCGACCTGGCTGGCCGCGGCCGCTGTCGGCGGTGAAGCCGCCCTCGCAGACGCGAGCTGGATGGACGCGTTCCTCGGCTTCGTGCCCGGTTCGATGGGCGAGACCTCGACGCTGGCTTGCCTGCTCGGGGCCTCCCTGCTGATCTGGACCGGGATCGGTTCGTGGCGGACGATGGCCGGCGTCGTCGTCGGCACGATCGCCATGGCGGGTGTTCTCAACTCGATCGGTTCGGACACCAACCCGATGTTCGGCGTCCCCTGGTACTGGCACGCGGTCCTCGGCGGCTGGGCCTTCGGCGTGGTCTACATGGCCACCGACCCGGTCAGCTCGGCGTTCACGAACGCCGGCAAGCTGGTCTACGGCGCACTGATCGGGGTGCTCGTCGTCCTCATCCGCGTCGTCAACCCGGCATACCCGGAAGGCATGATGCTCGCGATCCTGTTCATGAACATGTTCGCGCCGCTGATCGATCACTACTTCGTGCAGGCCAACATCCGCCGAAGGGAAGCACGCTATGCAGCATAGTACCGGCTACATCATCGGCTTCGCGGCCGTCGTCTGTCTCGTCGCCTCGCTCTTCGTCGCGGGTTCGGCGGTAGGCCTGAAGGATCGCCAGAACGCCAACAAGCGGCTCGACGTTCAAAAGAAGGTTCTGACCGTCGCCGGCCTGATGGATGCGGGCGCGGGGCTCTCCGCGGGCGAGATCGACGCGCTCTACACCGCTTCGATCCAGCCGAAGGCGATCACTCTCGCTGATGGCGCGCCGGCGCTGGACGTCGACGTCGCGAGCTACGACCAGCGCAAGGCGACCAAGGCGGCCGACTCGAGCGTCGAGGCCCCTGAGAACGCCTCGAAGATCCTCCGCCTCCCGAACGAGGTGGTCGTCTTCGACATCGTGCAGGACGGCGAGCTCAAGGGGCTCATCCTGCCGATCGAGGGCTATGGCCTTTGGGGCTTCCTTTACGGCTACCTCGCCCTCGAGCCTGACGCGCGCACGATTCGCGGCATCACCTTCTACGAGCACGGCGAGACCCCCGGGCTCGGTGGCGAAGTCGACAACCCGCGCTGGAAGGCCCTCTGGCCCGGGCGGCTCGCGTTCGACGACCGCGGCAAGCCCGCGATCACCGTCAAGAAGGGCATCGCGGGTTCCGTCGAAGACGATCCCTATCAGGTCGACGGCCTCTCCGGCGCGACGATCACCAGCCGCGGCGTGACGAACCTCGTGCGCTTCTGGCTCGGCGACGACGGTTTCGGGCCCTACCTCGACAATTACCGCTCGGCGGCCGGCGTCTAGACATTCGCCTGCGGCCGTTCGGCGAGCCTGGTGCTCGTCCGAAAGACCGATTCGAACAGACCTGATCGCATCCCAAGCGAGACGCACCCTCTCAGGAGCAAATCAAGATGGCCGAGACCAGCCCGCGTGAAGCGATGATCGACCCGCTCTTCAACAACAACCCGATCGCCCTCCAGGTCCTCGGAATCTGCTCTGCCCTCGCCGTCACGACCAAGATGGAGACGGCCGTAGTGATGAGTCTCGCGGTGATCGCGGTTTGCACCTTCTCGAACGTCGCGATCTCGGCGATGCGCAATCACATCCCGGGCTCGATCCGCATCATCGTCCAGCTGACGGTGATCGCCTCGCTCGTGATCATCACGGACCAGATTCTGAAGGCGTTCGTCTACGACATCGCTCAGCAGCTCTCGGTCTTCGTCGGTTTGATCATCACGAACTGCATCGTGATGGGTCGCGCCGAGGCGTTCGCCATGCAGAACACGGTCCGCCTCTCAGCGATCGACGGTTTCGCGAACGGGGTCGGCTACTCGATCGTCCTGATCGCCGTCGCGTTCTTCCGCGAGCTCTTCGGCACCGGCAAGCTTTTCGGTTTCACGATCCTCCACCCCGTCAACGAGGGGGGGTGGTACGTGACCAACGGGCTGATGGTCCTGGCGCCCGCTGCTTTCTTCCTCATCGGATGCTTCATCTGGGCCGTGCGCTCGTGGAAGCCCGAACAGATCGAAGAGGAGTTCCACGTTGGAGCACTACTTGAGCTTAGCAACGAAGGCAATCTTCGTTGAAAACATGGCCTTGGCCTTCTTCCTGGGGATGTGCTCTTTCCTGGCCGTCTCCAAGAAGGTCGAACAGGCAATCGGTCTCGGTCTCGCGGTCGTCTTCGTCCTCGCGATCACCTGTCCCCTGAATCAGTTCCTCTTCGGCGTCCTGCTCGAAGAGGGAGCGATCGTGGACGGCGTGAGCCTCGAGTTCCTGAAGTTCCTGACCTTCATCGGGACGATCGCGGCGGCGGTGCAGATCGTCGAGATGACACTGGACCGGTTCATGCCCGAGCTCTACAACGCGCTCGGAATCTTCCTGCCGTTGATCGCGGTCAACTGCGCGATCCTGGGCGCGTCGCTCTTCATGCAAGAGCGCGCCTACTCGCTCGGTGAGGCCACGGTCTTCGGGGTCGGCTCGGGCATCGGCTGGCTCCTCGCCATCGCCGCCCTCGCCGCGATCCGAGAGAAGATGCGGTACAGCAACGTGCCCGGCCCTCTCCGGGGCCTCGGAATCACGTTCATCACCGTCGGCCTGATGTCGATCGGCTTCATGGCCTTCTCGGGCATTCAGCTTTGATTTACCTCGGGCGCGTACGCGCCCTTGGGCCGCAGGCGCTCTTCTAGCTTGAGTGTCCGGCGATCCTGAGCCAAGGAGGCTCAACGCATGGAAACGGTACTTGCAGGCGTAGCGACGTTTACGGGCGTGGTCATCGCGCTCGTCGTGGTACTGATGGCGGCGCGCTCGCGTCTCGTCGCGAGCGGAGACGTCAAGATCCTGATCAACGGGGATCCGGACAAGGCGCTCACGACCGCAGCGGGCAGCACGCTCCTCAGCACGCTGGCCGACAACCAGATCTTCATCCCCTCCGCCTGCGGCGGTCAGGGTACCTGCGGCGTATGCCGCGTCGTCGTCAACGAAGGCGGCGGCTCGATCCTCCCGACCGAGACCGGCCACATCAACCGTGGCGAGGCCCGTGAGGGCTGCCGGCTCTCCTGTCAGGTCAAGGTCAAGGAGGACATGGAGATCGAGATCCCCGACGAGGTCTTCGGCGTGCGTCGCTGGGAGTGCACCGTCCGGTCGAACAACAACGTGGCGACCTTCATCAAGGAGCTCGTCCTCGAGCTGCCCGAGGGCGAGAGCGTCCCCTTCCGCGCCGGCGGCTACATCCAGATCGAGTGCCCACCGCATACGGTCAACTACCGCGACTTCGACGTGGAGGACGAGTACCACCCCGACTGGGACAGCTTCGACATCTGGCGATACACGTCGACTGTCAAGGAAACCGTGACCCGCGCCTACTCGATGGCGAACTACCCGGAAGAAGAGGGCATCATCATGCTCAACGTCCGGGTCGCCTCCCCGCCGCCGCGCGGGCCCGAAGGCATCCCGCCGGGCCAGATGTCCTCGTACATCTTCAACCTGAAACCGGGCGACAAGGTCACGATCTCCGGTCCCTTCGGCGAGTTCTTCGCCAAGCCGACCGACAACGAGATGATCTTCATCGGTGGAGGCGCGGGCATGGCGCCGATGCGCTCACACATCTTCGACCAGTTCCGCCGCATCCACACCGACCGAAAGGTCTCGTTCTGGTACGGCGCCCGGTCGCTGCGCGAGGCGTTCTACGTCGATCACTTCGACAAGATCGCCGAGGAGAATCCCAACTTCGAATGGCACCTCGCGCTGTCGGACCCGCTGCCCGAAGACAACTTCGAGGGCTACACGGGCTTCATCCACCAAGTCCTCTTCGACAACTACCTGAAGGATCACCCTTCTCCCGAAGATTGTGAGTACTACATCTGTGGTCCGCCGATGATGAACGACGCGGTCATCAAGATGCTCACCGACCTCGGAGTCGAGCCGGAGAACGTCATGTTCGACGACTTCGGCGGCTAGCCAACCACCGAGGAAAGAACCGAATCCAACGAGAGGGCGGGTCCGATTCGATCGGATCCGCCCTTATCTCTTTCCGCCCCTCGCAAGTCCGTCCGACACAAGCGAGACTCCCGCGATGGCTCCGCCGCGACTCGTCCTCGATGCGCATACGCTCCGCATGATCGCGATTGCGTTCCTGCTCCTGAGCGCACTCTCCATCCATCGGCTCTGGTTCGCCGGAGGAACGGAGATTCGCGACGTGATCGCCGTCGACGGAGAGACGATGGGGACGACGTTCCAGATCCGCGTCGCCGGAGACGGACTCGACGAACGCCTCGAGCGCGACGTCCGGCAGGTCGTGGCGGCCCGACTCGGCGAGATCGACCGCTGGATGTCGACCTGGAATCCCGAATCGGAGGTTTCACGATTCAACGCCCACGACAGCAGCAGCCCCTTCGCAGTCTCGTACGAGACGGCGAGCGTCGTCGCCTTCGCCGTCGAGCTCTGTAAGTGGACGACCGGGGCCTATGACATCTCGGTCGGCCCGCTCGTGGCACTCTGGGGCTTCGGGAACGGCGCACGCGTCGGACAGCCCCCGACGGAAGCGGAGATCGAGGAAGCGATGTCGCACATGGGTGCACGTTTGATCCGGGTCGGTCGAGGGGCTCCTGGAGGACAGGGGTTCCTCCGCAAGAACGACCCCACGCTCCAGATCGACCTATCCTCGATCGCGAAGGGCTTCGGCGCAGATCACGTCGCCGATGGCCTCTTCGAACTCGGGCGCACGGATTTCATGGTCGAGATCGGGGGCGAGGTATACGCCGCGGGAGAGCGTCCGGGCGGCGGTCCGTGGCGGCTCGCCATCGAGAAACCCCTCGACGAAGGCCGCGCAATCCAGTCGATCGTCGAGCTCTCGAACCAGGGCATGGCGAGTTCCGGCGACTACCGGATCTTCTACCTAGACGGCGATCGCCGACTCTCTCACACGATCGATCCCCGGACCGGTCACCCCGTCGAGAACGGGCCCGCCGCAACGACCGTGATCGCCACGACGGCGGCGGAGGCGGACGCGTGGGCGACCGCACTCATGGTCCTCGGGGAAGGCGAAGGCCTCCGACTCGCGGAAGAATGGGACGTCGCGGGGCTCGTCCTGACTCGAGGCGAGGCGGGTGCGATCGAGGCGAAGGCGAACGCCCTCTTTCCAGCGACGGTCGCCCCGGGGATGTCGAACTCGAACGCGCCCTGAGCCTGACGTGGGCCGCCCTCGCCGACCCGCTACGCTGGGGCGATGGGCAGACTCCTTCCGTCCGCACGCACCTTCGGCCACGCTTTTCGCGGTCTCGGTTTCCTGTTCCAAACCGAGCGGAACGCGCGCTTCCACCTCTCGAGTGCGGTCGGCGTGATTGTCTGCGGCCTTGCCCTCGATCTTCCGCGCACCGAGTGGATGATCCTCGTCCTCGTCATGATGGCGGTCGTGTCCCTCGAAGCGGTGAACACCGCGATTGAAATCCTCTGCAACGTCGTCTCCCCCGAGCACAACGAAGCGATCGGCCGCGCCAAAGACGTCGCCGCCGGCGCCGTCCTGATCGCCGCGATCGCCGCCGTCGTGATCGCGGGCCTCGTCTTCGGGCATCGACTGCTCGCCCTCGCGGCGAGTCCCTGACGAAGCGCTCACGTGGACTTCGCGGGCGCTACCCATCCGCGATAGCTTACGCGCGCGCGTTGCTCATCCGCCCCACGAGAACTCCGATGCAGATCCTCCTCGCCACCCTCGTCTTCTTCTGTCTCGCCTTCGCGGCGATGGCTGTCGGCGTGATCTTTTCGAACCGAGAGCTCAAGGGCTCCTGCGGCGGCACCGGTCGCGCCTGCACGTGCACCGAGGAAGCGCGTCGGGACTGCGCGCTGGCCGACGGGCCGGCAGAGTAACGGCTAGTCGGTTCCGTCGGGCACGATCCCGGAACCGGACTCGACCGCAGCCGGCGCGCCCCCCTCGGCCTCGAGGGCCTCCCAACCCGCGGTCGCCGCGATCCGGGGCCCGCCTCCTCGAAAACGTAGGCCTCGAGGCCGACACGATCGACGAGGCGCATCGCCTCGCGCTGAGCGCCGAGCACCAGGAGCGCCGTGCTCCATCCATCCACGAGCCCGGCCCGTGACGACACGACCACCGCCTCGACGGTGCCTTCGACAGCGATCGCGGTCCTCGGATCGACGACGTGGGAGATCCGCGTATCGCCGATCTCGCTCGTTCGACCGAGGCTCGAGCTGACCGAGAGCGCAAGGTCGCAAAGCTGGATCGTCGAGAGCCGTGTCCCACGCTCGTCACGAGACCGGACCTCGAGCCGCCAGCCTCCGCCCCGCGGCCGACAGTCGGGATCACCGATCTCAAAGACGCAGCTCTCCCCGAAGCTGAGAAGCGCGCCCGAGTTAGGGAAGGTCGTCCGAAGATCGCGGGCGAGGCGATCGAGCACGACTTCCTTCGAGAGTCCATCGAGGTCGAGACGGACGCTGTCGTTCGTCACGAGGACGACGCCTTCTCCCGGCAGCAGCAGGCTCTCGGCGCCGACGAGCCGGCGAGATCCCCTCAATCCTCTCGAGCCCGGGGAACGCACCGCGACCGATCGCTTCGGTCCACAGGTCGATCAAGGGGCCAACCGTCGAATCGAAGGCCCCCGCACTGCCCTCCCACACTTCCAGTGCCCCGAAGAGGATCGCTTCGAACTCACCCCCGACCCGTGCCCCGTCGACGAGAACCGCTTCGTCCTCGAGCGCCGAGTTCAAGCGGGAGATCTCGCTCAGCGGATCGTGCCGCGAGAAGATCCCCTCGAGGCGCGGCGATCTCCGCCCGGGTCGAATCGAGCCATCCCCGCGCCTCGTCGACGCGAGCCGGCGGGACGCGAAGGTCCCTATGGGCGGCTCCGACCCCGGACGGCTC
This sequence comes from Deltaproteobacteria bacterium, assembly GCA_002709835.1. GTDB lineage: Bacteria > Myxococcota_A > UBA9160 > UBA9160 > UBA4427 > UBA4427. Next base: position 27,321 of record PAQX01000094.1, on the reverse strand, counting down.
AACGAGACTCCAAGCAAGGCAGACACGCTGCGCGTCTCGGCGGGCGCTTCGCAGGTACCTGATCTTCGGTGGGTCTCAGGCCAAAAAAAAACCCGCGGCCCCAGAGGGCTACGGATTTTTTAAGTGATACTAGACATTAGCGCAGATCGGGATTTCCGCAACCCCTGATTTGAGAACGCTCCCAGAATGGGAATATTTCGGCGCGCGAGCCGGCTTTTCCTTCAAAATAGGCTGACTTCAGTCCATTTCTCCACGTTTCAGGTCGACACTTTTTCACCTCGATCAAGGTCGCGCACAGGATTCACCCGGGGGAACCATCGCGCTAGAGTCGTCCGGAATGCCCCGCCGCTGCTCCCCCCCCACTATCCTCGCCGCGTTCCTGCTGGTCCTGGTGACCTCCGGATCCGCCTGGGCCCACGGAAAGAGCGTCTCCTACTCGAGCTGGGAGATCGAAGGCCCTCAGGCCACGGTCTCCGTCCGCTTGAAACTGCTGGAGCTGAGCCGCATCGGCCCCGAGGCCCTCCCGCCGGGCAGCGTCTCGGTCGCTCCGGCCGCCGGAAGCCCAGACCTGCCCGCGCGGGTCTTCCCGACCGAATTACAGCTCGTCGCCGACGGTGCGCCCTGCCTACCCGATGGCCGAGCCGCGCGGCGACCCGATCGGGAAGGCTGGGTCCGCTATTCGTGGCGCGTGGTCTGCCCTTCGAAGGCTGCTGCACTCTCGATTCGCAGCCGACTGCTTCTCGCCGTCGCGCCGAGCCATATGCACTTCGCGCGGGTCCGTTTTGCCGGCCAGTCCGAATCGTTCCGTGAACAGGTATTGACGGAGGCGGCACCGGAGTTCGTCCTCCGTTCGCCCGGAGACGCCCCAGCGGGCGACGAAAATGCCGTCGCGAGCCGGGTCGCGGACTATGTCGTACTGGGCGTCGAGCACATCCTCACGGGCTGGGACCATCTCGCCTTCGTCTTCGGCCTTCTGCTCCTCGCGAGTCGGCTGGGAGAAGTCGCCCGCCTCGTGACCGGCTTCACCCTGGCCCACAGCCTGACCCTCGCCCTCGCCGTCATGGAGGTCGTACAGCCGCAAGCCGCGGCGGTGGAAGCCGTGATCGCCTTCTCCGTCGCGCTGGTCGCGATCGAGAAGGGTTGGCTCCTCGCTGGACGACCACGGGGGGTGCCCGCCCTCGTCGTCGCCGGATTGGCGGGGCTCGCGATCGCCACCGCCAGCGGCGCGATGAGTCTCCCCCTGCTGACCCTGGGCGGGCTCGCGATCTTCACGACCTGCTACTTCGCGCTGCTCACCCGGAGCAGCAGCCAGTGGCTGCGCATCTGTCTGACCTTCGCGTTCGGCCTCGTCCACGGGTTCGGTTTCGCCGGGATCCTCGTCGAGATGACCCTCCCGGCGGACCGGCTGGCCCCGGCGCTCCTCGGCTTCAACCTGGGCGTCGAGCTCGGTCAGATCGGCGTCGTTCTGCTCCTCTGGCCGCTGCTCTGGGTCGGCCGCCGATTCGCCTCGAAGAAGACCCTCGCGTGGGCCGCTGAGATTTCTGCAGCGACGCTCTGCGGCCTCGGGCTCTTCTGGTTTGCGGAGCGCGCCCTCGCAGGCTGACCCGGTCGAAGCGCGCGGGTTCTGCGCTCAGCTTCCCTAAGAGATCGACCGATATGCGGGGGGCGCCGCCGGCTCACCGGCGGTCACGAGGAGCAGCTCGCGTGCAATCTCCCGGCAATTCGCCTCCCCCCGAAGACGGGGATCCCCCCCCGATCTGGGATGGGGTCGATCGACGCGTGAGAGACCGCCGCGCCCAGCCCACCCGACCGTGGAGCGGCTGGCTCACACCGCGGCGACGGGCTCAGGGTCGTCGCGAGAGCGACCGGGCGAGCTACGTCGACCGCTACTCGCGGCGCGACGTAGTGCTCCTGCTCTCGATCTTCCTGCTGAATGTGGGCGACGCCTTCTTCACGTTGCTGTGGCTTTCCCGCGGCGGCAAGGAAGCCAACCCCGTGATGGACTTCTTCCTGGACATCGGACCCAGCGCCTTCCTCGCCCAGAAATGCCTGGTCGTCGGCTTCTGGCTCGTGCTCCTGCTCGTCCACAAGAACTTCCGCTTCGCGCGCCTCGGCCTCTACGCGAGCTTCGTCGTGTACGCGCTGCTCATGCTCGTCCACTTCGGGATCATCCTGCTCGGGATCGAGCCGCCGCCTCGAGAGGCCGCGATCGAAGCACCCGCCCCGGTGGTCCGCAGCTTCGCGTCGGACGTCCCGCTCCCGGCGACGGCTATCGAAAGAGACGTCCGACCAGCAGCGGAATTACCGGCTCGACCCGGAGCACCCGCTCGCCCAGCGCGACTGGCTCGAACCCGATGCCGGCGAGTCGCTCGACCTCGTAGTCGAGGAATCCCCCTTCCGGCCCGATGAAGACCGTGGCCGGTTCTTCGATGGCGTGAGGGCACGGAGTCGGGCTCCCCGGATGGGGAAGCAACGCCCGGCGTCCCGTGATCCGGAGCGGCAGCACCTCTTCGACGAGGGGCTCGAAGTAGCGCTGGAACGCGAGCTCCGGCAGGCGCGTATCCTTCGCCTGTTCGAGACCGAGGAGCAGACGCTCGCGCACTGCCTCCCGCTCGACGACGTGACTGTTCCAGAAGCTCTTCTCGGTGCGCTTCGTACCGACCACGAGGATGGACTCAGCGCCCAGGCTCGCGAGGGTCGAAAGCAACCGGCGAAAGACCGGCGGACGGGGCAGCGCGAGCACCACCTGAAGCGGGAGCTTCTCGGGCGGCGTCTCTTCCAGCGTCACGCGCAGTTCGAGCACCTCCCGATCGAGGCGCGTGATCTCCCCGCGGCCGAGCAGCCCGTCGACCGCCCCGACGCGAAGCGTGTCGCCCTCGCGCACCTTCAGGATCTCGTCCGCATGCCGACGGCGGCGGCCGTCGAGGCGGACGACGCCCTCCGCACCCTCGAGCTCTTCGGGCTCGAGCAGCAAGCAGTTCACGAAGCGCCTCCCGAAACGGTGGCCTCACTGACGGCCGGGGCGCTGCTACGTTCCGGCGCGTGGAAGACGACGACCTCTTCGAAACCCACTCCGTGGCAACGACCGGGGGCGTGCGCGTGGAGGTCCGCGCGCGCTACTCCCAGGCCCACAGCAGCCCGCCCTCGAGCCGCTGGTTCTTCCTCTATACGATCCGGATCACCAACGAAGGTCAGGCGACGGTCCAGCTGCTGAACCGTCACTGGACCATCGAGGACGGAACCGGGCACACCGAAGAGGTCCACGGACCCGGTGTCGTCGGCGAGCAGCCGGTCCTCGAGCCGGGCCAGAGCTTCGAATACACCTCCGGCTGCCCCTTGCCCACGCCCTTCGGCTCGATGGCTGGCATCTTCGACATGCAGCGCAGCGACGGAACGGAGTTCGAAGCCGAGGTCGCGCTCTTCCAGCTCATGCAGCCCGGTTCGATCCATTAGGCGAACGCAGGAGACGCTCGTCAAACGGACAGCCTCGCCGCGAGGACCGGCAGATCCACGAGGTCCTCGAGGGCGAAGTCGGGGCGCGGCCCGTCGTAGGCCGCGAGCGCGGCTTCGGGATCCTTCACCTTACGGGTGAGCCAGACGGTGCGGATCCCGAGCGCCGAGGCACCCTGGACGTCGGCAATCAAGTTGTCGCCCACGTGAAGCAACTCCTCCGGCGGGACACCGAGGTCGTCGATCACCGCCTGAAAAATCTCGGGACGCGGCTTCCGGATCCCGATCTCCTCGCTGATCACGACGCTCGAGAGATGCTCGTCGAAGCGCGCGTCACGAAGGACCGTCCGAGCGGTCGCGGCGTGGGTAAAGTTCGAGCAGAGCGCCATCGAGTACTCGATTCCGAGCGCGACGAGGATGTTCTCGTGGTGCGCCGGAACCGTGCAGGCCTCGTAGAGCGCGCCCATATGGACCTCGGTGAGCGCTTGCGCGAAGGCGAGAACGTCGGAAAGGCGTAGGTGTGTGCCCAGGGCAGTGAATCGGTCGAGGGTCGAGAGCTCGACTCCCTGATCGATCGTCTCCGCCCTAAGCTCGCGGTCGACGTCCCGCGCCCGGTCGGCAAACTCGAGAAGCGGGAGGTCGACGCCGAAACGATCCCGCGCGCACGCGTGAAGGGCAGGCGTCGTCGCGCCCACGCGCCGGCCCTCCACTTCAACCGGCATCAGCCGTTCGTGGTTCTGATCGACCAGCGTGTCGAACAGATCGAAGACGATCCCGCGGATCACAGCGACGAACGCTCGCCGACTATGACGCGCGCTCGATCGCCGCGTCGATCGCGCGCTTGAAGTTCTCGAAGGGCTGTGCCCCGGAGAGGAAACGACCGTTGATGAAGAACGCAGGCGTGCCGGTCACGTTGAGCTCCGCTGCCTGTTTCATGTCGTCATCGATCCGCTTCTTGAGCGAGGCATCCGCAATGTCCTTCGCGTACTGGTCCATGTCGAGCCCGATCGCTTCGGCGTGGCCCTCGAGCGTCGCGACAGAGAGATCGCGCTGGTTCGCGAAGATGCGGTCATGCATTTCCCAGAACTTGCCCTGGCGGTGGGCTGCCTCCGAGGCGGCATGGGCCTGGGGCGCCTGAGGATGGATCGAGAGCGGCAGGTGCTTGAATACGAGCCGGACCTGGTCGCCGTACTCGGCTTCGATCTGCGCGAGGGTCGGCGAGACGCGATTACAGAAGGGGCACTGGAAGTCGGACCATTCGACGATGGTGACCATCGCGTCCTTCGGCCCTTTGATAGGCGCCTGACCGATCTCGACGTCGTACTCGCTGCCGGGGTCCGGGAACGGCGGGCGGGACGGGGCGCGTCCGTCAGGCGAAGGCGCTGCTGCGAGCTCCAGCTCCTCGAGGGCGTCGGTCACCGCCGCGAGCTCGCTCGTCGTCCGCTCCAGCGAGCTCCCGATGAAGAAGCTCGCTCCCAGGATCGAAAAACTCACCAACACCGCCGCGATTATGATCGGGCGTCCACTCGAATTCTCAGCCACCGTCGTTTTCCCCTGCTCGAAGCTCGGTCGGCCCGAAACGACCGACGAGTGCGTAGAGTAAGGCCGCTCCCGCCTCCCTTCGACCCCCGCCGGCGCGACCGGGAGACCTCTTCCACCGGCAACCCCGGTGCATCGTCTCCGCCAAGGGGTGCTTTTTTACCCCATCACGCGTCGATTCGTGCACAGTGAGAGTCCGATTTCGGGCCCCCCTGAATCGCGACCCTTCGTACCCGGATTGCGGCTGGAACGACAGCGTGCGCGCGAGATGGCAGACCAGGGGGGCCCGTCCCCTCCTCCCCGATCCCCTACGAGGCCAGGCCTCGACACCTTCCCAGAGGAGTCGCCGCAGTTCCGGCGAACGCCCGCAGACGACGGGCGCCACGGGTCGTCCGAGCCTGGAGCCGAGCCGCCATGCGATCGGTCGACCGCGCCAGCTCCGCAACCGAGTGCCCCGCCGCAAGCCCGAGCAACGCATCGCGGACGTCCGGGTCGACCGCTTCGGGGGACGATCCGACCCGGACCCAGAGCGAAGCCTGGGCCGCGCGGATCTCGGGATCGTCCGCGATCCGTCCGTCCGCGAAGCCAGAGTCACTTTCGACGAAGCATGGGTCGAGCGACGAACATCCGGACTACGCCGCGGGTTCGATCGCGGTGAGCGCGTCGAGCACCTCGGAGGCCGACTGGAAACGATCGGCCGGATCCTTCGCGAGCAGGCGAAGAATCAACGCCGACAAGTCGTAGGGCAGGTCCGGTCGCACAGACTGCGGGGCCGGCGGCGGCGAATGCCGATGGTGGTAGGCGACCTCGCCAGAGTCGAAGGGCACCCCACCGGTCGCGAGCTCGAAGAGCATCGCGCCGAGCGAATACAGGTCCGAGCGATGGTCGACTTCCTGCCCGAGGACCTGCTCCGGGGACATGTAGTACGGCGTGCCGGTGACCAGCGTCGTCGCGCCACGCACCTCTTCGAGGACCTTCGCGAGCCCGAAGTCCATGATCTTCACGACCCGCTCGGTCGTGACGAAGAGATTCGCGGTCTTGATGTCGCGATGAACGACGCCCTGTTCGTGGGCGTAGTCGAGACCGCGGCAGGCCTGGCGAGCGATGCCGAGCACATTCGAGGGAGAGAGCTGACCCCGCTCGTGCAGAATCGCGTGGAGCGGTTGGCCTTCGAGGAGCTCCATCGTGATGAAGAACTGGCCGTCTTGCTGATCGGCATCGTAGACGGTCACGATGTTCGGGTGGTTGAGGCGCGCCGCGGACTGGGCCTCGCGCAGGAAGAACTGGAGCGCGCGGGGATGGTGGCGGCGGAGCCCTTCCGGCAGCCGCTTGAGCGCGACGATTCGATCTAGCCGAGTGTCCTTCGCGCGGTACACGACGCCCATCCCGCCACGACCGATCTCTTCGAGCAGGTCGTAGCGGACGTCGCCGACGAACGCGGTCGCACCCGGCTCCGCCGACGCACGACTGCTGCCCGACGTGTAGAGGTGGCCCGAGGCGCTGCGCTGTTTGCGCAGGCGCTCGATCCTGGCCGCAATGTTCGGAAAGGTCGGCTCACGCCGACGCAGGTCCTCGAGGACATCGAGGGCCCGCTCGAAGTGCCCCGCGTTCTCCCAGAGCTCAGCGAGTCGCGAGTACGTGTCAGCGGTCGCGTAGCCCGGGCGGAAGGTCGCGATGTACTCGTCGAGCTTCCCGGCGGCGAGGTCGAAGTGGCCTTCGGTCTCGAATGCCTCGGCGAGCAGCGCGCAGGCCTCACGGAAATCTTCATCGGTCGGCTCGACGCGCTGGAGCAAGCGGATCGCGCGGGGACGCTGGTTGTGTTCGAGGGCGAGTTTCGCGGCCGGGAAGATTTCCCCGTAGCGTTCGAGGGCAGTCAGCCAGCAATCAATCGCACCGCTCTCGCGATAGCACTCGATCGCGCGTTCGTAGTCGAGGGCGCGCTCGTAGCACTCGCCCGCGGCGAGGATCTGGCCCCCCTGGCGGTGGGCGTCCGCAGCGAGGATCCACTGCTCGGCCTGCTCGAAGAGCGCTGCGGCGCGACCGACCTCCCCCTCTTCGAGACGGAGATGAGCCGCGGCGACGAGATCGCCAGCGGATTCGTAGAAGTCTGCCGCGCGACCGGCCTGCCCGTCCGCCTGGTGATGCGTCGCGAGAAGGCGGAAGCCGAGCTCCGCTTGCCCGTCCCGTTCGAGGGCCCGGGCCACGGCGGGCAGGTCGTTGCGCAGATAGGGTTCGACGGCGGGCGGGCAACCCTTGAAGACGGCTTCGGCTTCGAGGACGTCTAGAGAGAGGCGGGAGGGCCGGAAGCTGTCTACGGAGAGTGGCTGATCGAACACCCGATCCCCGCAGCCGACCAGCAGCCGGAAGTCGCCCTTGGGCAGCAGGATGCGGATCTTGCCTGCGGCGGCCGATCGCGGTTTGTCGATGAATCCGGGGACCGTGACCTTCGCCTCGCCGGCGGGGCGATCGCCCCAAACGACGTGCAGATCCACCGGGCAGGTCTCGGGGTTCGCGTCGAACTCCATCCGCACGGTCCGGCGATAGCGAACGCGGAGCGGCTTCTCCTCCCGGATCTTGCCGAGGATTTCATCGGTCTCGGGATCAACGAGCAGACCGTCGACGACGAGGTGGTAGCGTCCGGTGAAGAGCCGCTGGAAGTGGGTCTCGCGCGACACCATGTGGTGCTCCTTGCGCGTCGAGGCCCCACCGCGACGAATATCTTCTTCGCGCGCCGGCTCGGGGACAGCGCGGCGGCCGCTGCGTACGCGGACCTGGAAGAGTCCGCGAAGCTCGTCGGGGTAGGCGATGGTCACGGTCACGTCGCCACGCTGCCGGAGCAGGGCCGCGAGCGCGAGGAGCACCAGCAGCCCGCCCCCGGCATAGACGCCGAGGCGAAGCCCCGCTTCTGCTTCGAGACGCAGCGCGACGGGCAGCAGTCCAGTCTGCCAGGCAGCCGGCAGGCGCTCGACGAGGGCGACGACTCGAGGGTCGAATCGATCCCAACCCGGCTCGACCGGGGGCGGCTCGGGCCACGGCACGGCGTCGCCTCGCGGACGCGCGACCGACGCCAGCTCGATCGAAGTCGTCAGCGCCCGCGCGGCGTCGAGGAGCGCGGGGGATTCGGGGGCGTGGGGCGCCAGCGCCTCGACGACGGCGAGCGCCTCGATCCGTCGTCCCTCCCGCGCATAGAAGCTGGCCAGGTCGTAGCGGAAGCGGATCTGATCCGAGGCACGTCCCGAAGCATCCAGGCCGCGAAGGAACGCCCGCTCCGCCGCGAGCGCGTCTCCCCCGCGCGCGAGATTCACCGCCAGCCCGTGCCAGGCATCGACGAGCACGACCTCCCCGGAGTCGATCACGCTGCCGTACGCCCGCGCCGCGCCGACGAACTCGCCCGCTGCCTCGAGGAGTCGCGCCGAATCGAGCGCCGCGAGGCGAAGGATCTCGGCCTGCCGGGTGCCCGGGGCGTCCCAGGCGCCGATGAGGCCCCCATCGCGCGCGACGAGCTCTGCCTCGATTCGATCGATCTCAGCGCTGCGCCGGACGCCGTCGCGGGTGATCGCAACGTCCTTCCACGGCCCCACCGTCTCCGGAGCAGCCCCAGCGACGTGCCCGAGGCTCGGTTCGAGCCACCGCCACGGCCCGCGGATCGCATCCACCGTCGGCCCCGCCTCCGCCGTCGAGGCGAGGAGCACCAGCGCGAGCAGGCACCCGGGAACGGCACCGCCCCGATGCCGCGCACAGATCCACCCCGCTCGCAGGCGAGCGCCGTCTCGGGCGCCGCGCTGCGCCAAGGCACGCATCGGTCGGAGCTGGAATGGGGTTGACTGGATCGGCCTCACGCGGCCTCCACGTCCCATCGTCCCCTCTGTTCGGCGCAGCAGACGACGCACCTTTGGGGCCCTAGGGGTAGAGGGCAGGATAGCGCGCGCCTTCCACGTCCGTCGGTTCACTCGACCGAGCCGGAAACCGAAGTCATCGACTCAAAGGACCGGATCTGGCTTGCGAAAAAGGTTCCAGTTCCGAACGTGGCTCGAAACCGGCCCCGATCCATGAATTCCAGCGCTACGATCTGACGTGCAGTGTCCGCTTTTTCAACCTTGGACCTCTTCAGGCGATGATCTCCGACTCTTTCGAGCGAGACCCGCTCGATGCATTCGAACAGGACTCGGCCGGGACGACCGGGGTTCCGAGTCGGGTCTCGGGCCGATTCCTGACCGACCTGTTCCGCGTCCTGGACGCGAAGGGCCTTCCTTCGAGCAAGCTGCTCGGGGATCTGCCCATTGCGCTCGGTGAACACGGGGAAGTCGTCGATTCCGTCGAGTGGGACTACTTCGTCGAGTTCATGCGCCGCCTCTCGCGGGCGGTCGGTGGCGCTGCGGAGCTGGAACGGGTCGCGACGCGCCTCGGTCCGTTGAAGCCCACCCGCGCTCTGAGCAGCCTGGCTGGACTCGCTGCCTCACCACGGACGCTCTACCGGGCCGCGGCGGGCTGGGCGCTGCGACGCGCCATGCCCGCGGTCGAGACGAAGGTGACTCGAACAGCAGACGGGCAGATCGAAATCCATGCATGGATCCGCGAAGGCCAACGCGCCTGCCCCGAACTCTTCCACTTCGCGGTCGGCGGCGCGCAGGCCATGCCGAAAGTCATCGGCCTCGGCGAAGCCGTGGTCGTCGCGGAGATCCACGAACGCGAAGCCTTCTATCGAATCGCGGTTCCGCCCTCGCCCAACCTCTTCGCGCGTCTCGGCCGGATCGTTCGAACCCTCTTCTCCGCGGGTGACGTCCTCCGCTTCCTCGAATCGCAGCAGCTCGAGCTCCACGCGAAGAACGAGCGGCTTCGCCGGGCGAACGTCGCGCTCACCCTCAGCGAACAGCGCTACCGCGCTCTCGTCGAAACCGCCGTGGATGTCTTGTGCGAGATCGATCGCGAGGGGCGAGTCGTCTACGTAAGCGCTTCGGTCGAGCAGATGATCGGATACGCCCCCGAACAGGTCACGGGCAGTCACTACCGACTCTGGACACCGGAAGCCTGGCATGACCGAATCGACGAAGTCATCGAAGCCCTCTTCGATCTCCCGGCAGGCCGCGCGACGCAAGAGATCGTCCGGCTGCACAGCGCCGATGGCGAACCCGTCTTCGCGGAGCTCACGGCGCGGACCTACGACACCTTCGCAGGAGAGCGGCGCGTGGTCTGCATCGGCCGGGACGTGACCGAACGGGCCCCGAGCGGCAACGTGCGTCAGGCCACGCAAGAAAGGGCCGCGACTGCCTCCCGAACGAAAACGGACCTCGACGCACTCATCGAACGCGCGCTGGGCGACGTCCTCCTGCTCGAAGCCACTCGCGACGAGTTCGTCGCGCTCCCCCCGATCGACGAAGAGAAGGACGCGAGCTGACCCTCGAGCACTCGCAGGTAAATGCTCTCGCGGAGCACCCGCAGGCGAATGCTCTCGCCGAGTGCTCGCAGGCGAATGCTCAGTCGGCTTCCCGCTCGATGTCGGCGCCGATTGCGCGGAGCTTCTCTTCGACTTGCTCGTAGCCGCGATCGACGATCTCGGCGTTCTGGACGACGCACGGCCGTCCGGTGGCGCAGAGTGCTGCGATGATCATCGCCATGCCGGCACGGATGTCGGGGCTGCGCACGGTCTGGCCCCGGAGCTTCGACGGCCCCGTGATGATCACGCGATGGGGATCGCAGATCACGGCGTTGGCGCCCATCTGGATCAGCGGATCGACGAAGTACATGCGCCCCTCGAACATCTTCTCGAAGAAGAGGATCGTGCCCTCGCTCTGGGTCGCGAGGACGAGGAAAGGACTCATCATGTCGGTCGGGAACTGCGGCCACGGCCCGTCGTCGACCTGTGGGATCGCACCGCCGGCGTCGGCCTGGATCCGAGGTGTCTGACCCGACGGCAGGATGATCCGGTCGCTCTTGATGTCGAGGGCGAGGCCGAAGCGCTCGAACACCCGGTGCATCATCCAGTAGTGACCGCGGACGGTGTCGTGGATGGTCAGTCCTCCGCCGGTCGCGGCGGCGAGCGCGAGGTAGGACGCAACCTCGATGTGATCGGATACGACCCGGTGGGTCGTCCCGTGGAGTTTCTCCACGCCGGTCACCGTCAACGTGTTCGTGTAGAGCCCGTCGATCTGCGCGCCCATCGAAATGAGCAGCTTCGCGAGATCCATCACGTGCGGTTCACTCGCCGCGTTGAGAATCGTCGTCGTTCCGTTCGCGAGCGCCGCCGCCATCAGGATGTGCTCGGTCGCGGTCACGCTGGCCTCGTCGAAGAAGATCATCGCTCCTTCGAGGCGCTCGCGTGCCGTGAACTCGAACTCCCCGTCGTCGACCGCGGCGCCGAGCTGACGGAGCCCATAGAAGTGGGTGTCGAGTCGGCGCCGACCGATTCCGTCGCCGCCCGGCGGGTGGAGCTTCGCGCGGCCCAGCCGGTGGAGGAGCGGCGCCACGAAGAGGACGGAGGTCCGGACGCGCTCGCAGAGCTCGTCGGGGAGCGGCGCGTCGATCAGGTTGGCCCCGCGAATCGTCACGCGGTCCTCGAGGCGCGACACCTCGGCGCCGATCTCGCCGGCAATCTCCAGCATGACGTCGACGTCCCGGATCGACGGCACGTTCTCGAGGACGACCTCTTCCTCGGTCAGCAGCGCTGCTGCGATCATGGGCAGGACGGCGTTCTTGCTCCCGGAGGCCACGATCTCGCCCTCGAGCGGGCGCCCGCCATGGATCACGAAACGACTCAAGACACTTCTCTCCTCACCACCCCGGCGACGACGCCAGTCGATCCACGGCATCTCGCCGAGGGATGATCGCCGAACCTCGGGGAGGGAGCCACAAGGCGGCCCTTTTCGGGCTCATTTCACCACAACTGAGCTCCCGGCAATCCCATTCTCCTATCGGCAGATTGGAGTCCGCTCCAGCCATTCGGTTCAGCTTTTCTTTCGACCATTTGCCAGGTTCTCAGGAACCCACGGGGCGGAGGTTGCCCCGCACCCGACCGGTCCCATAGCCTCCTCCGAGTCGATTCCGGGCACTGATCCGGAGCAAAGAGATCCGGCCACGCTGCCGATAAGGCGTTTCGTGCGGCCCCCCGAAGGATCGAGGAGCGAATCGAGTCCCATGCGAGAGAGCAAGCAGCGCAACTCCCCCCTGACAGGCCTCCGCGGCGGCCTTGCCCTGGCGGCCCTCGCCATGATGACCGCCCTGGTCCTCGGCGGCTGTGGCGGCAGCTCGGGACCGGTGGTGCAGATCCCTGCCGATCCGCAGGCCGCGAGTAAGGCGGAGCTCCAGGCGCTCTTCGACGAGATCAGCCTTCAGCTCCAGAGCGCGAAGCCGGGCAGCGATGCAGCCGCCGAGCTTCAGACCAAGCTCGGTCAGGTCGGTGGTGAGCTCGCCAATCGCGCGGCCGCGGCCACGCGCACGCGTCTCTCCCAAGCAGAGCGGGTCGATGGGAAGATCCCGCTCGGCGCGATCGAGAAAGAGATGGGCGGGCTCACCGTGATCCGCCGCTACGACCGCGACGTTTATCGCCAGATCGACGGCGAGATCAACCGCGAGTTCGAGGCGACCCGCGCGGCCATTCGCGAACGCGAGGGACAGCTGTCCGCCACGCCGGAGTCCGAGATCCTCAGTCGGATCAACCTGCTTTCCACGCTATCCGCCCTGTCCGGGACCGGCTCCGAGACGCAGGCTCGGTACGCGGCGGAGCGTGACCAGATCCTGCGCAACGTTTCGAAGGAGGCGGAAGAAGCGATCCGAAACGAGGACTATGAAAAGGCGCAGGACCTCCTCGGCATCGTCGCCGAAGTGAACCCCGAAGACGCCGAAGCGCAGGCCACCAAGTGCGACGTCGACGGGAAGGTCATCGTCAGGCGATTCAACGACTCGCTCGCGACCGGCCGCTTCGGCCGCACCGTCGAGATGCTCGACGAATTCTCGACGACCGACTGTTTTGGAGAGATCAAGACGAGCCTCGCTGCCGACGCAGCGCCCCTCGTCGAGGCCTTCGGCATGATCGGCGAGGAGTCGGTCGCCGCCGGCGATCTCTCGGCCGCGTACGCTCGTTACCAGGATGCCGCGGCGATTTCGCAGCTCCTGCTGGATCGAAAACCGAGCCTGCCTGGCATGCCCGATTTCCTGAAGCAGATCGAGCGCCGCTTCGCCGACGCCTTTGCTGCCGGCGTGTATGGCGCGGCGTGGGGTTACCTCAGGGTCATGACCGAGTTCGGGCCGACGACGCCCCAGATTCGACAGAAGCTGCGGAAGACCCGGGACGAGATCGCCCGCCGCGCCGTTCGCGGACTGACCGCCTATCCGTTCGAGGATCCGGCGACTTCCGATGCCAAGGTCGGCGACGCGGTCTCTTCCAAGGTCGTCCAGCACATCTTCCGCACCATTCCTTCCGACGTGCGCATCGTCGAACGCGAACAGCTCGAGCGCATCCTCGAGGAATGCAAGCGAAGCGGCACCTGCTCGGACCTCGACACCGCAGACTTCATCGTCCAGGGCACGATCCTCGATGCGAAGGTCGAGACGACTTCGAAGGTCGGGCGCGAGACCCGCCGCGTCGTCACGGGCCAGGAGACCGTCACGAACCCGGAGTACACACGGTGGACGGCACTCTCCGAACGCGACCGATCGAAGACGCCCCAGCCTCCGGCCACGATCCGTAGGGACGTGACCGAGGACGTGACGACCGAGGTCAACAACGTCCGCAAGGTCGGCATCATCTCCGTCTCCTACCGCGTCGTCGACGCGACCTCGGGTCGGGTCCTGTTCACGGACTCGATGCAGACGAAGCAGGAGTTTCAGGACGAGGGACGCCAAGGCGTCCAGCTCGGCGACTTCAAGCAGGAGACCGATTTCGTCGAGCTCCCCCCGGACATCGAGATCCTCTCCGGATCCGGCGGTCTCGCCGACAAGATCTCGGAGGAGATCGGCATCAAGCTGGTCGACTTCCTGAAGGACCCGGAGGAGCAGTACAGCAAAGAGGCCACACGCTTCGTGAGCGAGGGCGACTACCTCTCCGCGGCGAGCATGGCCGCTTTCTCGATCGTCCTTCGCGAAATCAAGCAGAAGGACATGGGCACACTCAAAGCGGACCTCAAGCGCTACGCCATGGACTCGCCGGCGCTCTAGTCGTTTCGCCCGACGAAAGCTTCTTCACGAGAGTCCGAAGAGAGCCGGGAGAAGTACCGCAGACGGAGCGGCATGACGGCCGGGCTTCGCAGGGGCGACCTGCGACACGGCGCCCTAGTACCCGAGCCGCTCCTCGATCGCGCGGATGCCAGCGTATTCGTCGTCTGCCTGGCGTGCGCGGTCGACGTAGGTCTCGGCTTTCTCGAGCTCGCCGAGATCGATGGCGCGGTCGGCCATCGCGACATACCGGCTCGCGATGCTCCGCAGGCCACTCGTCGCATCCGCGTTGTTCGGATCGATCTTCAGGATCTGCTGATAAAGCGCGTAGGCATTGTCGCCGGGCGGAGACATCAATCGATTCTCGCGCAACGCGGCTTCGGCGTTCCGCGACAAGCCGATGATCTTGAGGCGATCTCCAGCGGTGACCTTCCGGACGACGGGCGCGGGCTTCACGGGGGCCGGCCTGGGCGCGACCGTCTCGGGCTGTACGACCTCGGGTCGCGGAGACGCCGGAGTCGTCGTCTCAGTGGGCGCCTCGGCGGTCTCCTGGGCCGCTGGCGTCGGCGAGGTCACAGACTCGGGTTGGGACAGATAGATCCCGACTCCGATCAGTAGCGCCGCGACGGCCGCGATTCCCGCAAAGATCCCGGTCTGACCGGACGCCCCGGCGGACGCACCGCGCGACACGCCGCCCGTCGAGATCGGTCCGGTATCTCCTTCGACGCCACCCGGCACGACGAAGAGCCGATCGACGTACTTCGGCCGATCGCCGGGATCGAGCTCGAGGAGCGGACGGATCGCGGAAGCGAGGCCCATCGGAATCGCGTCCGGGAGCTTTTTGAAGTTCCGTCGCGCATCCACCGCCTCGACGACCGTCGCGCCCATGGGCATCGAACGGCCCAGGGCCGCGGCGACGAGCACGAGGCCGAGGCTGTAGAAGTCCGAGCGCCCATCGATCCGGCCGCCATGAAACCCCAGCTGCTCGGGCGAGGCGTAGGAGAGCTTGCCCTTGAAGCCGTCGACGATCGTTCCTTCACGCTCTTCGAGGATCTTCGCGATCCCGAAGTCGATGATCTTCGCTTCCTGCACTCGGCCGTTCGGAAGCACGATGTTGTCCGGCGAGACGTCGCGATGGATGACGCCCTTCCGATGGGCAGCGGCGAGGCCGTGGGATACGCGGGCCCCGAGAATCGCGACGTCGTCGGGCGACAGCGCCCCCTCGTTCATCTTCTTCGAGAGCGGGATCCCCTCGATCATCTCCATGATCAGGTAGACGCCTCCCTGATCGTCGGAGAGCAGATCGTGGCAATGCACGACCGCCGGATGCCGGACCGCGAGGAGCGCCTTCGCTTCGCGATAGAAGAACTCCGAGGCGCCCTTCTTCTTGGACAGCTCGGCGTGCATGACCTTGATCGCACGGTGTTCGTCGAGGCGGCGGTGCTTCGCGCGATACACCTCGCCCATCCCGCCCACACCGAGCACGTTTACGATCTCGTACTCGCCGAAGAGGATCGTGCCGGGGGCCAGCCCACGATCGGGGTCGATCGGCGTCGGCGCGGCGGGGCGGGCGGGCGCCTGCGGCGCGACCGGCGCCGGCGCCGTCTTGTCTTCGAGGACACGCGTGTCGGGGACCGAACGACCCGCCCCCTTCGCTCCGGCTTCGACGGCAGCGGCGGCCGGCGCTGGCTCGCGGGTCACGAGCTGCGTGGCGTCGGTCTCATCCGGCTCGGCGTCGTCGACCGCGACGACGGTCTCGGCCAACTCGGCGGCCTCTTCACCCTCGGCCGACTCGGCGGGTTCGTCCGGAACGACCACCGTCTCCGCGGCTTCGACCCTCTCGTCCGGAACGACCACGGTCTCCGCGGCCGCGGCCGCGGCCTCGTCGTCGGGGACGATGCGCGTCTCCGCGAGGTCCGCCTCGTTCTCGTCGTCCCGCGCCATGTCGTCGCCCCCGGGCCGCCTGTCCGGCCGCCTCGATGTTATCTCGCGGTCCGCTCGATCTCATCGGCCGACCAGCGCAGGGGATGAAGCCGCGGGGGGAGCGGCGCGTGACTACTCGACGGTGATCGTGATCTTCTCCGACACGACCGGCGGATCGTGCGCGACGTGGAAATGATCGCCCAGCAGCAGCTGCAGGGTGTGGGTGCCCGGCTCGAGCTCGAGGGTCACCTCGGTCTGCCCGCCGCCGAAGTGGCGATAGTTGTCGCTCTTCGGGATCGGGAGGTTCGCCGGCGGCAGCTCGGCATCGACGACCAGGTGATGATGGCCCGTGTGCTTCTTCTCGACGCCGGCGGGCGCGACCCCCATCCCGCCGAGCCCGAAGCGGACGACGACGGGCGACGAGGTCGTCTCCCCGTCGGTCGGCGTGATGAAATAGACCCGGGCTGCCTCGGGCCGCTCGCTGCGCGGCATCCCGTTCTCCTCGTGGTGTCCGGCGGACACCACGGGAGCGGCCAGGAGAAGAGCGAGGGCCAAGACGGTCGGGAGACCGCGGAAATGGGACATCGTGAAGCATCCTCCGATCGGCCGAGGGCGCGACCCGACCTCGTTCGAGTCTACCTTCTGAAAATGGGGGGCCACACCCGTACGCGCCCGACGGCACACTCGCCGCGCGCCGCCCGCCGCGAGCGTTAACATCGCTCCGAACGAGGGGGAGGACGAGCGAGGATGACGATGGCGAAGAACCGGTTCCGAGGCCCCGGCGTCTGTGCCTGTGTGGCGCTTCTGGCCTGCGCCCCCTTCGTGGCCGCCGGGATCGTCGCGGCCGAAGCGCCCGTCATCCCGCAATATGGACCCGACAAACACGAAGGCGTGTCGAGCTGCGACGGCAGCACCTGCCACGGCAGCGCCGCTCCCCGCAACGATCGCAACGTCCGCCAGGACGAGGTCCTCATCTGGAGCGAGGAAGACCGCCACAGCCAGCGCGCCTACAAGGTCCTGCTGAACCGGGACTCCAAGCGGATCTCGAAGAACCTGGGCCGGAAGAAGCCGCCCCACCAGGACGATCTCTGCCTCGACTGTCACGCGGACAACCCGCCCCCGGACAAGCGCCGGACCGAGAACGGCGCATTCCGGGTCGAGGACGGCGTCGGCTGCGAAGGCTGTCACGGCGGAGCGGAGCGCTGGCTCCGCCCCCACGACTCGGGCATCTCCCACGCGAAGAACGTCGAGCTCGGCATGTACCCGACGGACGAGCCGGTCGCGCGCACGCGTCTCTGCCTCTCCTGTCATCTAGGGGACCGCAAGAAGTTCGTCGACCATCGCCTGATGGGCGCGGGCCATCCGCGCCAGAGCTTCGAGGTCGCGCTCTTTTCGATCCTCCAGCCCTACCACTGGGAGCCGGACGACGACTACACCGCCCGCGGCAAGCAGGCGCCCTCGGACGTGAAGCTCTGGGCGATCGGGCAGGCGGTCGCGGTCGACGAAGTCCTCGATGCGATGCTCGACGACAACCGGAACACGCTCGGGCTCTTCCCGGAGCTCGTGCTCTACGACTGCCAGGCCTGTCATCACGGGATCGACAAGACGCGCCGCTGGCGACCCCGCGCGTCGACCGGCCTCGGTCCCGGCGTCGTGCGCCTGAACGACTCGAACTTCCTGATGCTGGTCCAGGCGCTCCAGCTGATCGACCCGGCGAGCGCGAAGGCCCTCCGGGCGGATCTCAAGAAGCTCCACCAGGGGGCGAGCGAAGGGCGCGGGGATCCGAAGGCGATCGCCCGGAAGATCCGCGCGAACCTCGCCCAGCTGCTGCCGAAGATGGAGAAGTGGCGCGTCGACGCGAAGGCCCTCCGGGCGCTCTCGAAGAACGTCCTCGCAGACGCCCTCGGCGGGGAGTACGCCGACTACGCCGGCTCGGAGCAGGCGGCGATGGCGATCCAGACGATCGTCTACGGCTACTACGCCGAAGAGCTGATCGACGACGACGTCTACGACGGGCTCGAACAGCGCGAGCTGACGAAGCTCCTCGACTCGGTCGCCGACCCCGACAAGTTCAACCCGGACAACGCGAAAAAGGCCTTTCGGGCGCTCGAGGCGAAGCTGCGGGGGAAGTAGGTCCGCCCCGACCGGCAACTCTGCTCCCAGGGGCCGCCCACCACGGGCGTTTTCCCAGCGCGGCGCGTCCGGGTCCGGGGGCGCTGCTCTCCCGGGCCGCTTCCTGCTATCGTCCAGCGCGCTCCGCCCCTTCCCGGGGCCGCGAGCGCCGGCCGTCCTGGCCGGCCAGTCCTCATTGTTCGCTTCGCGCGCCCGACTCCAGCCGTGGAGACCCCTGCGCGCGCGTGTCGGAGAAGACCATGCAGCTCGGTGACCTCAGTGGTGAAAAGATCGGAATCTGTGTCTCGGGTGGCCTCGACAGCAAGTCGGTCACCTCGCGCCTGATCGAGGCCGGCCTCGACGTCGTCGGCTTCACCGCAGACCTGGCCCAGCCCGACGAAGAGGACGTGAACGACATCCCGAAGCGCATGGCGCCGACCGGCGCCGAGACGCGGATCGTCGACCTCCGGGACTCGATGGCGAAGGCCGCGAACCTCGTGGTCAAGTCGCTCGCGCGTTACGACGGCGGCTACTGGAACACGACCGGGATCGCCCGCGCCGTCACGGTCCACGGCCTCCTCGAAGCCATGAAGGCCGAGGGCTGCACGGTCCTCGCCCACGGCGCGACGGGTCGCGGCAACGACCAGATCCGCTTCGAGCGCTACACGAACGTGCTCGCCCCCGAGATGAAGGTCTACGCCGCCTGGCGCGACCCGGAGCTCCTCGAGCAGTTCCCGGGCCGCAAGGAGATGGCCGCCTACCTCCAGGACAAGGGGATCGAGGCCGCGGTCGGCGGCGCCAAGCGCTACTCGACCGACGCGAACATCGCGGGTCTCTCCCACGAGGCCGAGGACCTCGAAGAGCTGACGACGCCCGCCACGATCGTCGAGCCGACGATGGGCGTCTGGCCGCAGGACGCACCGGACAAGGTCGAGACGGTCAAGCTCCGGTACGAAAAGGGCGTCTGCGTCGAGATCAACGGCAAGGCCCTCGGCCAGTTCGATATGCTCGTCGAGGCCAACCACGTCGCCGGTCGAAACGGCATCGGGATCTCGAACGCCCTCGAGAACCGTATCATCGGCACCAAGAGCCGCGGCGTCTACGAAGCCCCCGGCATGACGCTCCTCGGGGCCGGCGTCGAGGCCGTCTACCAGGCCGTCCTCGACCGACGCGCGACCACCCTCTTCTGCTACCTCTCGACGATCGTGTCGGAAGCGGTCTACGACGGCCGCCTCTTCGACCCGGCGCCCCGCGCCGCGATCTCGGCCATCAACCTGATGGCAGAGAACGCCAGCGGAACCGTCGAGCTCGGTCTCTACAAGGGCAGCATCTTCTTCCAGCAGCTGACCGACGTCACGGGCTCGCTCTACAACCCGGCGGATGCGTCGATGGAAGCGAGCGACGGCCTGAACCCCGTGTCCAGCCAGGGCTACGTCGAGGTCCAGGCGGTCGAGGCGATCGCGATGGCGAACGCGGGACAGATCGTCGCGCCGGCCTGGGACGAGTAGGTCGGACCCGGTCGATCAGCCCGCGCCGGAGGGGTTCGGGCGCAGGAGCGAGTGGACGACAAACCACGTGCGGCCCTCGTCGTACGCGAAGAGCTCCTCGCAGGCCATGAAGAACATCCGCCAGCGCTGGGCCGCGCGACTTGCTTCCCGGGGCGAAAGATCCTCTCGGAAGATCGCGTCCACCGCGTCGCGCTTCGCGTCGATCCGGTCGAGCCACGCGCGCAGCGTGCGGGCGTAGTCCCGCCCGCGCCATTGGGACTCGACCGTGAGCGCACTCTTCACCTGTCGCGGCAGGTCGTAGCTCGGCATGATGCCGCCCGAGAAGAAGTTCCGCACCATCCAGTCGCCTTCCCCGGCGTCTTCGAAGAAGTAGGGATGGCCGCGGGACAGAAGACGTGCTGAAAGAAGGCGCCGCCCGGCCGGAGCGCCGCCGCGATCCGATCGAAGAGCGCACCCCAGTTGCGCATGTGCTCGAACATCTCGACCGAGACCACGCGATCGAATCGATGCCGACCGGGATCGAAGACGGCCGCGTCCGCGGTGAGGACCTCGACCGGCGCCCACCCTTCCCGGTCGCATCGGGCTTCCATGAAGGCGCGCTGTGTCCGGGAGTTCGAGACCGCGGTCACCCGGCAGTTCGAATAGTGCTCGGCGACGAAGCTCGCGAACGAGCCCCAGCCACACCCGAGATCCAGCACCTCCATCCCATCTTCGAGTCCAGCCCGCTCGCAGGTGAGCGCCAGGGTGTGGCGCTCGGCCTCCTCGAGCGAAGCGTCCGGCGAGGGCTACTCGCACGCGCTGTGCTGGAGCAGGGGGGCCGAGCACTTCGAGGAAGAATCCGGTCGGGACTTCGTAGTGCTGGGCGTTCGCTTCCTCGGTGTGCGTCGCGACCGCCGCGGCCGTCATCTGCTCGGCGAACGCGGCGGCGCTCCGCCCGATCTCGCGCTCGCTCTCGGCGCGCGTGCGGAAGAGTCTCCGCATCGCCGCGCGCAGGACGAAGTCCGGCAGGAGACCAGCCTCGGCGGCATCGACGCCGCGGGCGAGCCAGGCAGAAGGAAGCGTCTCGAGCCAGTCGGCCATGGACGGGGTCTCCTTCGCCCGCTGGGGCTCGGCCGCTAGGCGAACTGCGCGGCCCCGGTCGCCGATCGAGGCTCCGTCACCGCGTCGAAAGCCGCCTCGTACCCCTCGTCGAGCGTCCCCATCCAGCGGTCCCACCACAGGAAGTAGAGCCCGTAGTTGTTCCGGGCCTTCGCGTGGTGCTGGTTGTGGGCGACGCTCGTGTTGACGAAGCGGCCGATCGGGTGCGACGCGAAGCCTCGGGGGTAGAGCTCCCAGCCGAGGTGACCGTAGACGTTGTAGACGGTCATCAGCAGCATCGCGATCGCGAGCACGCCGGGATGGAGTGGGATCAGGAAGACCTGGAAGAGGATGCCCAGGGCTTCGAGGACCGCCTCGATCGGGTGGAAGGAGAAGCTCGCCCAGGGCGTCGGGTTGATCGACTTGTGGTGGACGAGGTGGGCGCGCCGGTAGAGGAGACGGTGATGGATCAGCCGATGAATCCAGTAAAACCACGCGTCGTGCAGGACGAGGACGACGGGGATGCTCAGCACGAACCAGGTCCAGCCGTACTCCGCGACGTCTCCGTAGAGCTGATGGAACTCCCGGAGCGGACCGTTCAGGACGAGCTGTTCGGTCGCGACGAAGACCGCGAAAGTCAAGAAGGAGTACGCGATCTCGCGACGGTAGTCCGCGGCGCGGGGCCAGCGCGGCTGGATCTTCGTCTCGATCCGCCGCTCCCGTCGCCACGCGTAGAAGACCAGCGCGGCAAGTCCCGCGATCACGAGGTAGCGGACCGACAGGAAGCCGTAGGCGAAGGCCACGTGCGTCCATTTCACGAGGGAGGCGAGCGATTCGAGCATGACGAGAGCCTACCTCCCCCCTCGGACGAACGGGCCGGTCCCGCTCCGCCCTTCGGGGCCTTCAGCCACTCCTAGGTCAGGCAGGTCGTCTCGAAGCCCGTCGCCGCGTACGCGTTCTTCGGCGTGTCGTCGTGGAGGGCGCCGATCAGGACGTCGACGGCGCCCCGAGCCCGGGCGTCGGCGACAGAGTGATGGATCAGCCCGCGGGCGATTCCCCGGTTCCGGTGGCTCGGCAGCGTGAAGAGGTCCTCGACCATGCCGGTACCGTCGACGCCGGGCCCGGACGAGCAGAACGCCACGGGTTCGTCCTCGTCCCAGGCGAGGAAGACGTGGACCTCGTCGCGACGCCCCATCCGCCGCGAGGCCTGCATCTGGGCCGTGACCTCTTCCGTGAATACGGCCCGCACCGTCCGCTCGTCCGTCTCGACGTGATCCGCCCGGACGAGCCGATCGAAATGTGCCCAGTCCGCCTCGCTCTCGATGCGGCGAATGTCGCACTCAGGTGGGGCAGCTCCGAGGAGCGGCCCCTTGAGCAGGCCGTGCCAGACCGGCTCCGGGCAATAGTCCGCCTCGACGAGCTGAGCCTGGAAGACCTCGTCCACGTAGGGGACCGTGATCACGAAGCGGTGGTCCAGAAATCCCAGCCGCGCCTCGAAGAAGTCGAAGACCGCAGCGGAATCGAGGGGCGCCCCCGGGTTCAGCTACAGGGGGTTCGCGATGTAGATGAGCGGCGTCGCACCCTGGCGGACGGCGCGGCAACCCGGTCCCTCGATCGTCTACGACGGAAGGCGAAGGAACTCGAGGTAGGTGCGACAGAATGCACCGGCGTCGGCGATGTTCCGCATGGTGACCGCGTAGTCCGGACCGGACTCGCTAGGCGCCCTTCAGCCGCGCTTCGAGCGCGTCGAGCTCGGCCTCGAGGTCGGCGGGCATGTGATCGCCGAAGCCCGCGTAGAACTCGCGGATCTTCGGGATCTCGGAGAGCCAGCCTTCGACGTCGACCGTCGTGAGCGTCTCGATCGCGTCGGCGGAAAGGTCGAGTCCCTCGAGGTCGAGCTCGCCCTCGCCCGGCAGGCGCCCGATCGGCGTCTCCACGCCGCTCACCTTCTCGGCGCAGCGCTGGTAGACCCACTTGAGGACGCGGCTGTTCTCGCCGAAGCCGGGCCAGAGGAAGGACCCGTCGTCCGCCTTCCGGAACCAGTTCACGTAGAAGATCCGCGGTAGCCGCGCGCCTTCGCGCGCCCCGATCGAGAGCCAGTGGGCCCAGTAATCCGCCATGTTGTACCCGCAGAAGGGCAGCATGGCCATCGGGTCGCGACGCAGCTCGCCGACCGTCCCCGCCGCCGCGGCGGTCTTCTCGCTCGAGATGATCGAGCCGAGGAAGGTCCCGTGGTTCCAGTCCCGCGCCTCGTGGACGAGGGGCACGACCGTCGCGCGGCGACCACCGAAGAGGATCGCGGAGATCGGGACGCCTGCCGGGTCCTCCCACTCGCTCGCGATGACCGGGCACTGGCTCGCGGGCGCCGTGAAGCGGGCGTTCGGATGCGCCGCCGGGGTCTCGATCGAGGGATCCCAGTCGTTGCCGCGCCAGTCGATCAGGTGGCCGGGCGCGTCGCCCATGTCTTCCCACCAGACGTCGCCGTCGTCGGTCTTCGCCACGTTCGTGAAGATGCAGTTGCCGTCGAGACCCCGCATCGCGTTCGGATTGGACTGATCGCTCGTTCCCGGCGCCACGCCGAAGAAGCCGGCCTCGGGGTTGATCGCGTAGAGCTGACCATCGTCGCCGAACTTCATCCAGCAGATGTCGTCGCCGACCGTCTCGATCCGCCAGCCATCGAGGACGGGCTGCATCATCGCGAGGTTCGTCTTGCCACAGGCGCTCGGGAATGCCGCCGCGACGTACTTGCTATCACCGCCGGGCGAGGTCAGCTTGAGGATGAGCATATGCTCGGCGAGCCAGCCCTCGTCCCGCGCCATCGAAGACGCGATCCGGAGCGCGAAGCACTTCTTGCCGAGCAGCGCGTTCCCGCCGTAGCCCGAGCCATAGCTCCAGATCTCGCGGGTCTCCGGGAAGTGGACGATGTACTTGTTCTCGCCATCGCAGGGCCAGGCCACGTCCGCCTGCCCGGGCTCGAGCGGGGCGCCCACGGAATGGAGACACGGGACGAACTCGCCGTCGTCCCCGAGGACGTCGAGCACGCGGCCGCCCATGCGCGTCATGATGCGCATGTTGGCGACGACGTAGGGGCTGTCGGAGATCTGCACGCCGATGTGCGCGATGTGCGAACCGATCGGGCCCATCGAGAACGGGATCACGTACATCGTCCGCCCGCGCATCGAGCCCTCGAAGAGCCCGCGCAGGGTCCCGCGCATCTCGGCGGGATCCCGCCAGTTGTTGGTCGGACCCGCATCCGCCTCGTTCTCACAGCATATGAAGGTGCGGTCCTCGACGCGCGCGACGTCCGCCGGATCCGACTGGACGAGATAGCTGTTCGGGCGCTTCGCGTCGTTCAGGCGCTCCGCGGTTCCGGTCGCGAGCATGATCTCGAACATGCGGTCGTACTCGGCCTGCGAGCCGTCGCACCATTCGATGCGGTCCGGGCGCGTGAGGGCGGCGATCTCTTCCACCCAGGTGAGGAGGCGCGCGTTGCGCGTCGGAGGGGTTCCAGGCTCGGTCGCGGCTGCCGTCATGCTCGGCTCCATTCGGGGTTCGGCCCCAGTGGACATCGATTCAGAGAACGATATCGCCCCTAGGCCCTCTCGCGAGGGCTCTGCAACGTGAAATTGCGTCGCAGCGGACTCTGCGACGTATGGTACGTGTCCTTCGGCGAACGCCGGGGCTCACTCAAGCGAGGGGTCTGCGCTCGTCCTCGCGAAGAATTGCGTCGACGATGCCGGTCAGCTCGTCGATCGCGGCGCGGTAGCGCGGTGAGCCCGGCGCGTGCTTCCGGAGCGCGCCGAAGACGGACGCGAGCCCGCGCTGCTGTCCCGCTTCCAGGGGCAGCGCGCTGCCTTCGCCCTGCCCCGGAAGCTCCATCACGTCGCGTCTCGCATGCGTGCGTGCCGCCACGAGCGCACCGTGGAACCGGGCGCGGCCGAGGCGCACGAAGGGGAAATTCGGGTTCTTCGAGGGACCGAAACCGGCGAGACGCTCCCCCGAGTGGGCGATCGACGACCGAGAGCTCCGCGAGACGCCCGGCGCCGGCGCTCGAGGGCCGCTGGGCCCAGGCGGCGACCACGATCGCTGCGAGCAGGAGCAGCGCAGGCAGGAGGACGAGCAGTCCGACGCAGAGGACGATGTTGATGCGGCCCTCGTGGACCTCGAGCTGGAGCAACGCCGCGGCCGCGGTCCAGCCGAGGGCCAGTCCGACGGCGAAGAGGGTTCCGCGAGCCGTCCCGAGCGCAGCTCCGATCCGGTCGACTCGAGCCCGGGTCGAGGGACCGTGCGCCCGCGCCAGCCAATGGCGGAGGATCGCGAGACCGTCACCCGGCGCGACACCGGGGCCGATCTCCTGGTCCAACCGTCGACGGTCACGCTCCTCGAGCCCATCCCGCTCATCCAGCGCGATCACGACTCCGATCAGCTCCGCCGGTCACACGCGACCGTGGATGCGCACGCGTTCCCCCGCCGTGGACTCCATCGGCGGAAGACTAGCTCGGCGGGGCATCTCCCCGGAGGCGTCGGCGAAATCCCACGACGACGAGAAGAACCGGCGCCCGCCGCGTCAGTCCTTGACCGTCCAGACCCGCCCCTGCTCGGTCAGATACAGCTTCTGCATCTCCTCGAGGTTGAACGGACGGGATCCGAGGCGGCCTAGCACGGCGATCTGATGCCCCGTCTCGTCGACGGCGCGATCGCGTTCCAGGGGCCGCGAGACCGCGAGGGCTGCGCTCTTCGTCTTGCGCCAGGCGATCAGATTCGGGTTCGGCGCCGGGCTGAAGCCGTAGAACTTCGGGTTCAGCTCGGGCGAGGTCAGCTGCACGACCTTCAGACCGTTCTCGCCGTCCGCCACGTAGGCGAAGAGCGAGGCGTTCGTGGTCGCGACCGCGACGTCCTGGGCATCGTCGAGCTGGCCGTCCGCCGTGTAGCGCATGTAGACCGAAGGCCGTTCCGGCTTCTCGACGTCGACGATCACGAGGCCTTCCGAGCCCGCCGCGACGTAGGCGTAGGTCCGGGAGACCATCACACGCCGAGCGTCCGCGAGAGGCACGGTCGCTCCCTCGACTTTCCGCGGCGTCGCCGGGTCCGTCACGTCGACCACCTCGAGTCCCTTCGCCGTCGTGACGAAGAGGTACCGGAACTGGACCATCGACCCGCGCGCGCCGTCGAGCGGAATCGTCGCGAGCACCCTCGGCTCGAGCGGCTCGTCGAGATCGACGATCACGACCCCGGACTTCGCCGAGACGTAGAGCAGGTGGCCCGCGAAGTGGGCGTAGTTCGCGCCGTCGAGCACCCCGTTCGGGTTCCAGGTGATCGCCCGGTCGAAGAAGTTGTTGCGCGGCTCGAAGTCCGTGAGGGTCTCGTTGTTGACGAGGATTAGCCCCTCTTCCGCATCCGTCACGGCGACGTAGCTGTAGATGGGATGCATCGGCTGCTCGAGGTTCACCTCCCGTGCGAGATCCGTTCGGTTCAGCTCGGGCCGCAGCAACTGCGTGGTCGGCAGCGCCACACAGGTCGCGTTCTTCGACTTGATCCGCACGTTCTGGCCGAGCGGCGAGAAGGGCGCCGTGATGATGCGCTCTGAGAAGCCCTTCGTCCCGATCGTCGAGACGTCGAAGGCCTGCATGCCCTTCTCGCCTTCGGCGGCGTAGAGGTACTCGCCCCGGAGCTGGATGCACTCCACACGCCCGGAGTGATGGGTGTACTCCCCGTCGTAGAGGGCGTCCCGGATGCCCGTCCACTCGGGCAGCTCACGCGAGAAGAACTGGCGGAGCCTCTTGACCCAGCCGGGATCCATGTCCTGATAGCCGGGCGTGACCATCGTGAGCTCGCGGTCGCGATCTTCGTGTTCCTGGAAGTAGTCCGGGTAGGCGTACTCGTGGAGGTAGCTCCCGATCACGGCCTGGGGCTCGTCCCACTCCGTGACCTGGATCGCGACGACTTCGTCGTCGGTGCCGACCCAGGCGTTGAAACCCATGAAGTTCACGAAGTTGGTCCCGAGCAGGAGGAGCTGGGCCATGATCGCGTTGTTGTCGTTCGCTTCGGAGACGTGGCAGTCCTCGCAGCCCTTCGTCTCGTTCTTCCGTACGGTGTGCGGGAAGTGGGGTGCGAAGGCCTGGGCGGAGTAGCCCGCGGCGGAGACGGGCTGCTGCTGGATGTAGATCCGGTTCCGGTTGATGTCGGTCGAGGAGAGGACGAGGGCCGAGCTCGATCGGATGGGGGCGATGATCCCGTCCTTGACCGTGCCGTGCTTCCCGAGCTGGAACATCTGGTCCCGAGCGACCTGCGGGTTGTAGGTCGCGAAGTTGCGGCTCGTCTTGGCGTCGTACTTGTGGATCTCGGTCTTCCAGTTAGCCTGGATCGTGAGATGGCAGCCGCCGCAGCTCGTGACCCAGGAGCTGTGGCAGGAGAAGCAGGCGATGTCGTCGTCGCCGTGGGCCCGGTCGGCCTTGGAGACGCCCCGTCCCCAGGACTGATCCGTCCCCTTCGATATCATCTTGGCCCGGGCGGCCTTCGTGTTGTACTCGGGGTTGCCCGGAGTGACGGTGTCCTTCACCTGGGT
>PAQX01000093.1 GCA_002709835.1 Deltaproteobacteria bacterium | reverse complement strand
CGATCGAAGCCGTCACGAAGAACGGCGTCAGGACTTCAGATGGGCGTGAGCGCGAGGTGGACCTGATCGTGTACGCCACCGGGTTCTCTGCGACGAAGTACCTGTCGGCGCTCGACGTGACCGGTCGCGGCGGAGTGCACATCGACGATGCCTGGAGCGACGGGGCGCTCGCTTATCTGGGCGCCACGACCGCCGGCTTCCCGAACCTCTTCATGCTCTACGGGCCGAATACGAACAACGGGTCGATCCTGGAGATGATCGAGCATCAGACGAACCACGTCCTGCTCCACGTCCGCCGACTGGCGGAGGAAGGGCTTCGCTGGATCGACGTCCGGCCCGAGGCACAAGCCGCCTACAATGAGCGGGTCCAGGACGCGATCGCCGCTGTCGACGTCTGGAACCACGAAGTGAACGGCTACTACCGTTCGGCGTCGGGACGGGTGGTGACCCAGTGGCCGTTCTCGATGACCGACTTCAAGACGATGACCGAAAAAATCGACCCGGACGCGTTTGAGGTCGGCTGAAGCCGATCGAACGTTTTGGATCGACGATGACCGAGTGAGGACGAAGGATGAAACGTTTGGACGGGAAGGTGGCCCTGGTGAGCGGGGGCGCGCGCGGGCTCGGTCGCGCGATGGCGGAAGAGTTCATCGAGGAGGGGGCACGCGTTCTGATCGGTGACGTGCTCGTCGAAGATGCTCGAACCACGGCCGAGGAGCTGGGCGATTCGTGTGAAGCGATCGTGCTCGACGTGACCGATGAAGGGAGCTGGGCGGCGGCGACGAAAGCGGTCGTCGACACGTTCGGAGGGCTCGACATCCTCGTCAACAACGCTGGAACGGCAGAAGGCGCGCCCTTCGCCGAGACGACCCTCGAGAGCTACCGCCGGGTCACCGAGGTCAACCAGACCGGTGTCTTCCTCGGGATGCGCGCGGCGGTCGAGCCGATGACGGCGCGCGGCGGTGGGTCGATCATCAACATCTCGTCGATCGAAGGGATGGTCGCTTCTCCGGTCATCATCTCGTACACGGCCAGCAAGTGGGCGGTCCGGGGCATGACGAAGGCGGTGGCCATCGAACTCGCGCCGCTCGGCATCCGCGTGAACTCGATCCACCCAGGGCACGTTCACACCGGATTGGCCTCGCAGCCCGGAGACGATCTCTCGTTCAAGGAGGCGATGATCGAGGAGCACAGTCGGCGCCATGCGCCGATGGGCCGGACCGGCACGCCCCGCGAGATCGCCAAGACGGCTGCGTTCCTCGCCTCGGAGGACAGCTCGTACACCACCGGCGCCGAGTTCGTCGTGGATGGCGGGTTCATCACCGGCTATCCGTCGCCCGGAGATTCGCTTCCCGGCTAGTCCGCGCGACCGGGGGAGGTTGGCTACCCGCCGAGTCCCGAGTCGTCGAAGACGAACCCGTTCGCGCCGATCGTGAGGCGGTGGCGCGGGCCTTCGAGCGAAGCATCCCGGGTGGCGTAGCCGGCGTCTTCTTCCCAGAGGATGACCATGCCCTCGTCACCCTTTGTCGCCTGGGTCACGTAGTGACGCGGGCCGCCGGCGGGAACGAGGTTGCGGAGGGCCGCGTCGACCGATTCGTGCTGCGCGAGATAGTGGAGCGTGACGAAGGTGGGCGGGACCAGCTCGATCTTCTTGTTTCGCTGCTGCACGATCGCGTCCGCGGGTCGGATCCACTGGCTCTCGGTGATCTCGCCCTGGTCGACCGTCACTTCGTCCTGGGTGGCACGGGCCG
Source organism: Deltaproteobacteria bacterium (assembly GCA_002709835.1). Lineage (GTDB taxonomy): Bacteria > Myxococcota_A > UBA9160 > UBA9160 > UBA4427 > UBA4427. The sequence continues at coordinate 34,791 of PAQX01000093.1, read as the reverse complement.
CGAAAAACCAGGTGCTGTAGCGGCGGATCTCGACGGGCGGCGGGGTCCAGTGGGAGAACCAGACGAGGTCCTTCGCGTCGAGGGTGAGATCCGCTTCCTCCTTGGCTTCGCGAACCGCGGCTGCGCGGGCCCGGTCATCGTCCGCCGCGCCCGGCGCGTCTTCGTCGTCGACGCGCCCGCCCGGGAAGACCCACATGCCACCGAAGGCGATCTTCGAGTTCTTGCGGAGCATCAGGGTCTCCGGCCCGTCATCGGTGTCGCGTAGAAGGATGACGGTCGCGGCGGGCATGATGACGTTCGCATCGCCCTTACCGCCAGCGACCCGTTCGTTGAACTCCTTGCTCTGATCGCCCATCGATTGATCCTCTCTCCTTCACGGGGACGATGCACTTCGGAAGTGACTCGTTGAGCGCAGCCGTCCGTTCCTCATCATACCGGGGTCGGCGCCGTGGCCGCATGGGCTGCGGACGTCCTGTCCCACAGCGCCGGGACGTCCTCAGAAAACGATCCAGGCGAGGGCGTCGTAGAAGAACTGCTTCACGCCCCGCCACGCGGGATTGCCTTCGCGGCGTTTTCGATCCTCGTGGGCCTGCTCGATCAGATACGCGTGGATCGCATCCGCCTGTGATCGGTCGAGATCCGCGTCGAAGCGTGGCATGCCGATCGATTCGTAGAGCCCGCGAAGCACGATCTCCTCGAATCGCGCGTGGGTGGCGGTGGAGAGATGGCGCAGGTCGGCGATATCGCCGCCACTGACTGCGCCCGTCCCGTGGCAGCGCGCGCACAGCTCCGAATACTGGCGGCTCCCGATCGCGAGGGTCTCGCGATCCACGTCGGGCATGGCAGGGGGGGCCGGAATTTCGTAAGCCACCGCGGGAGGAAGCGTTTCGCTCACATCGAGTCGGAAGACGAGGAGACGGCCGGAGGCCGGGGTTTCTTCGCCCTCGAACTGCCGGCCGAGCACGGCGGTCAACCCCGCGCCACGGGCCGCAGCGATGGCGACGTATTGCTCTTCGTCGACTGCGTAGCTGATCGGGCTGCCGATGATCCCGTTCTGAGTCTCGAACCGGAAACGTTCCGTTCCGTCGCGGGCATCGAACGCAGCAAAGTCCCCGTCGACCAGTCCCTGGAAGACGAGGTTGCCCGCCGTCGCCAGCACGCCTCCGTTCCCCATCGCGGTGTGATCGACCTCCCAGACCGACTCCTGCCGCTCGGGATCCCAGGCGAGCAGGGACCCCTTCATGCCGGCCCGCAACATCGTCTGCAGAAACTGCGCGTTGTGTGCGCCCGCATCCATGTCGTTGCCCGTGCTGAAATGCCGGGGCGAAGCACGGAAGATCGGTTCTTCCTTCATGGGCGCGCCTGCGTGTTGGGCGGGGATGTAGACGAGTCCGGTCTCCGGGCTGTAGGACATGGGATGCCAGTTGTGAGCGCCCATGCCGGTCGGATAGACCATCGCCGTTCCGTCGACGAAATCCTGACCCGGGACCTCGACGGGGCGACCGGTCTCAAGGTCGTAGTGGCTCGCCCAGGTGACCTTGCGCGCGTACTTCTCGGCGGAGAGGAGTTCGCCCGTCTCGCGATCGTAGATGTAGAAGAAGCCGGCCTTCGGTGCGTGGAGCAGTACCTTTCGTGGTACGCCGTCCCACTGGATTTCGGCGAGGATCATGTGCTGGGTCGCGGTGTAGTCCCAGTTCTCGGCGGGCACCTGCTGGTGATGCCAGACGTACTCGCCCGTCTTCGGTCGGAGCGCGAGGATCGAACAGAGGAAGAGGTTGTCGCCGCCTTCAGGGCTGCGCAGCTTCCGGTTGTGAGGGGAGCCGTTGCCGACGCCCACGTAGAGCAGGTCGAGTTCGGGGTCGTAGGCGAGAGAGTCCCAAGCCGTCCCGCCGCCGCCGAGGGTCCACCACTCTCCCGTCCACGTCTCGGCGGCGCGTTCCATCCACGGATTCTCGAATCCGTCTGCGGGGTCGCCGGGGATGGTCCAGAAATGCCAGGCCTTCTCTCCGGTCTCCGGGTGATAGGCGGCAACGTAGCCTCGGGTCCCGGTGAACTCAGCGCCGCCGGCGCCGATCACGACGAGCCCACCTGCGATCCGCGGGGCGGCCTGGATCGAGTAGCTCCCTCCCTCCGGCACGGTCATCCTCGACCAGAGCACGGAGCCCGTCTTCGCATCGAGGGCGATCAATCGTCCATCGAGCGTCCCCAGGAAAAGCCTCGACCCGAACGCCGCGACACCGCGATTCGAGAAGCCGCAGCAGAACCGGTAGCTCTCTTCGCGCGGGACCTGCGGGTCGTAACGCCAGAGCGCCTCGCCCGTCGCGCCGTCGACCGCGTAGAGGACGCTCCAGCCGGCGGTGAAGTAGAGGACACCGTCGATCACGAGCGGCGTCGTCTGGAGAGCGACACGATCGTCGGTATCGAAGCTCCACGCGAGGCCGAGGCGACCGATCGACTCGGTGTCGATCTGGTCGAGGGGGCTGAACCGCTGCTCGGCATAGCCTCGCCCGTGGGAGAGCCAGTTTCCCGCCTCGGATCCCGTATCCGAGGCGCGGAGCCGGGCGTCGGTCACGGGGAGGGGCGTGGGCTCGGCGAAGGCGGAAAGCGGGAGAGCCGCGAGCCCCGTCAGCAGGATAAAGAAGGCGAGTGCCGAGCGCTTCGATTCAGGGCCGGTTCGGAAGTACATGGCCGCGGATCCTCGCACACTCCTCCTCCGGCACGCACGACACGAGGATTCGCTGCCCAGCGGGCCTCGCGCGCCAACCGTGGTAGCTTCGCGCCCTGCGGCCACGATCCGGCTCGCCCAGGAGATCCCATGCCCCTTACGCGTGTGAACGAAGCCATTCAGGAGATCCGGCGCGGCCGCCCCGTGATCGTCGTCGACGACGAGGATCGGGAGAACGAGGGCGACATCGTGATCGCCGCCGAGAAGATCACGCCCGAGTGGGTGAACTTCATGGCGAAGTACGGGCGCGGGCTGATCTGCTTGACCGTGACCGAAGAGCGCGCCGCGGAGCTCGACCTCGCACCGATGGTCGGGAACAACTCGGCCCAGTTCCAGACGGCGTTCACCGTTTCGATCGAGGCCCGCGAAGGTGTGACGACGGGGATCAGCGCCGCGGATCGCGCGCGTACGATCGAGGTGGCCGTCGACCCCGACTCGACCGCGCGTGATCTAGCGCGGCCGGGGCACATCTTCCCGCTGATCGCGCGCGACGGCGGCGTTCTGGTTCGAACGGGCCATACCGAAGGCTCCGTCGATCTCGCGCGGCTGGCCGGGCTCACGCCGGCCGGCGTGATCTGCGAGATCCTGAAGGACGACGGCAGCATGGCGCGTCGCCCTGAGCTCGAGCAGTTCGCGAAGGAACACGACCTCAAGATCATCTCGATTGCGGACCTGATCGCGTTCCGTCGCGTGAAGGAGAAGCTCGTCAAGCGCCACGTCGAGCTCGACATCGACTTCGTACACGGGACCTTCCAATCGATCGTCTATCGCAGCCTCCCGGACGAGGTCGAGCACGTGGTCTTCACCCAGGGCGACGTCGCGAGCGGGGAGCCCGTCCTAGTTCGGATGCAGTCGATGTCCCAGCTGAACGGCCTCCTCCCGGATCTGGGGCGACCGACGGTGCTCGAAGCGCCGATGTGTCGGATCCAGGAAGAGGGAAGAGGCGCAATCGTCCTGATCGGGCAGCCCGGCGGCGGCGAGCAGATCAGCGAGCTCTTCCAACGGACCCTGGAAAAGGGGATGAATGCCGCGCCGCCGCGCGCAGACTCGGATCGGCTGCGCGACTATGGCGTCGGTGCGCAGATCCTCTCGGATCTGGGCATCCACAGCATGCGCCTCATGACGAATCGTCCTCGTCACATCGTGGGGCTCGAAGGCTTCGAGCTCTCCGTCGACGAGGTGGTCCCGCTCGAACCGGCTTCCGCGAGCATCCACCGTTTGAAGCCCAAGGGCTGATTCTCCCGCCTGCGAGGACGGGGTCAGTCTTCGGCCTTCAGATCCTCGGCATCGATCTGGTGGCCCCAATCCTGTTTGGCGCTGAGGTAGCGGCGGTTCCAGTCTCCGACGCCGGTCACGTGCTTCACGCGCGTGATCTGGTCGAGGCCGAAGGCCCCGAGATCTTCGATCTTCTTCGGGTTGTTCGTGAGCAGACGAAAGGGGCGGTTGCCGCGGAAGTAGTGGAGGAGGGCGCCGGCGTCGCTGAAGTCCCGGGAGTCGTCCGGGAGTCCGAGCGAGCGGTTCGCCTGGTAGGTGTTCTCGCCTTCGTCCTGGAGGATGTAGGTCGCGGCTTTCGCCCAGAGGCCGATCCCCCGTCCCTCGTGTCCTGCCATGTAGACGAGGATCCCGCCCTGCGGATCGGTGGCGATCCGGTCGGTCGCCGCGCTCAGCTGGGGGCCGCACTCACAGCGATGGGAGCCGAATACGTCGCCGGTCAGGCAGCTCGAGTGGACTCGGACGAGCGGGGATTCGGCGGAGCGGGGATTGCCGGCGACGAGCACGCTGTTGACGGCCATGGAGGAGGCGAGCACGGAGAAGAGGTGTTGGCCTCCGCTGTCGCGAAGGGTGCCGGCGAGGGACTCGACCTCGCCGAGCTCCGTGCTCCGGACGGCGGCGTACCAATCGACCGTCGTCGGATGCTCACCGATCCCCATCGGCAAGGGAATCGGTCCCAGCACGTTCAACGCGAGCGTGTCCGCCGGAGGCTGGGCCCGCGGATCGAGCCGCTGGCCCTGCGCATCGATGCGGATGAGCTTGCCTTCTTCGATCAGGCGCTCGCGGATCTCCGGGTTCAGATAGGTGAACATGCGCTGACTCTAGCCCACGCGGAAATCGGAGCGCGGGATCAGGCGGCTTCAGCAGGACTCGGCTTCAATCACTCGGGACCGAATGGCCCGCGAGGCGCGCTTCGATCTTCGATACGCTCCGCGTCCGGATTCTGCGCTCGCTGACCTCGAGTGCGCAAGGAGGGTTCCCATGACTCGTCACTTCGTACTCATGATGCTCCTCGCTTCCGCCACTTTCAGCTGTAAGCAGGAAACGCAGAATCAACTGGGGCGGGCGGTCCAGAACTGGACCGGAACCGACGGCATGCTCGAGGTCTATGCCGGCGAGAAGCTCGTGAAGCGGTTCCTGAAGATCGACAAGTTGACGACCGCGACCGGCACCGACGACGGCCGGGCGCGTCCCTACCGGTTCGGCTACGGCATCCTCGACGCCAACCTGAACGGGGTCGCCGATCCGGACGAGTCGAAGGTGTACTTCGAGTTCAGTGATTACTCGACGTCCTACGTGTTCCACGAGACGCCGAACTAGACGGTGCCGACGATCTGGACGCACTCGAATCGCTCCTCGAGAGCCAATCCGATCGATGGCCCTGGGCCGCGCGCGTGATTGCGAAGCTCGCGCGATCGAAGAGGATCCTCGCTCGTCGACCCGGAGTCGGGCACGCGCTGGATCGTCGGCGAGGCCCGGCATCGAGGCTTTGCGTGCGAGGAAGGAACGTTGCTCCTGGGCGGAGCGTGCGGAAGCGTCGTGCCCGCCGAGCCCGGTCATGACACGGCCGACTACGGCCCGCTTGGGCGGCTCGACTTCGAAATTCGGTGAGCGGCGGCTCGGTGCCGCGGGAATTCAGGGCCCGAGGGCGGCGACGGCCGAGTTCGCAGGGCGCCGCCGCGATGCGCCTGGCTTGCCAATGCGGCGCCGGAGAGTGTCGAGTGGGCTGTGCTAGGGTCTGGCGTCCGGCGCATCCCCGTTCGGGCCATGCTGCCTTTCGAATCGCGCGTTCAACGAGCTGGCCTCGCTACGCCGCCGCGATTCGCCCCCGCCGATTTCAGGGCCCGCCCGACCCGGTCTCCCCGGATGTCCGAGCACGGGATCCTGCCGACAAGAGCCTCCATGACGAACGATCCCTTCGCGCAGCTGCCCGCGCCGATCCGCATCGCGCTCGAGCGCCGCGGATTCGAAGCCCTTACCCCCGTCCAGGAGGCAGTGGTCGCCGCGCGCGCCGACGGACGCGACTTGCGGATCTCGTCGCAGACGGGCTCGGGGAAGACCGTCGCGATTGGGTTCGCCCTGGCGGACCACTTCCTCGCATCTTCGAGGGCGGAGCTGGAGGCGGCGAGCGAGGAGGGCGAGCGGGGTTCGGGCAAGCGACGACCGCCGAAGGGGCCGCGAGGTGGCCCGCGCTCCGGCTCCCGAACGCCGGACGGCAAGGCCCATCCGACCGCGATCGTGATCGTTCCGACCCGGGAGCTCGCTGCGCAGGTGCGCGAGGAGATCGCGTGGCTCTACGCCGAGCTCCGGGATCTGCGCGTCGAGGTCGTCACCGGCGGGACTTCGATCTTGAACGAGCGCCGCGCGCTCTCGCGCGGACCCCGGCTCGTGGTGGCGACGCCCGGTCGATTGCTCGATCACATCCTGAACGAGGCGATCGCGACCGACGCGGTCGAGCATGTCGTGCTCGACGAAGCCGATCAGATGCTCGATATGGGATTCCGAGAGGAGCTCGAAGCGATCGTCGATACGCTGCCCGCCGACCGGAAGAGCCACCTCGTCTCTGCGACCTTCCCGCGCGGCGTGATCGAGCTCGCGCGCCGCTATCAGAACGATCCGCTCATCCTCGAAGGAACGCGACTCGGTGAGTCGAACGCCGACATCCAGCACATCGGCTACGCGATCAAACGCAACGAGACCTACGCCGCGCTGGTGAACACTCTTCTGATGGCGGAGGGCGAACGCTGCCTGCTCTTCGTGAACCGGCGCGTCGATGCGACGGACCTCGCCGAGAAGCTCGCGAAGGACGGGTTCGGCGCAGCGCCCTTCAGTGGCGAACTCGCCCAGGCCCAGCGCACACGGACGCTCAATTCGTTCCGGAACGGCACCCTGCCGATCCTGGTCTCGACCGAGGTTGCGGCGCGGGGCATCGACGTGCCCGGGATCGCGCTGGTCATCCACGTCGATCCGCCGCGAGAGGCCGACGCGTATACCCATCGCGCGGGGCGCACGGGACGTGCGGGGCAGACCGGGCGGAGCATCCTACTGGTCACCCCGAACGATCTGAACCGCGTCGAGCGCATGCTTCGCTACGCGAAGATCGAGCTTTCTTGGCAACCGGTCCCGACGCCGGCGCGTGTGAACAAGGCGCTCAAGAAGCGTTCGCGGCGCCGGCTGCACGCGATGCTCTCGGAGCACACGCCCGAAGAATCCCAGTGGATGTACGCGAAGTCGCTGCTCGAGGACCGGGATCCGGTTCAGGTCGTGGCGACGCTGCTCGACCTCTCGAAGAACGAAGTCACCTGCGAGCCGATGTCGGTTTTCGGATTCGACCCGACCCAGCCACGACCGAATCGTCGCGGGGATCGCTTCGAACGCGGCGGTCCGCGGAATCGAGGCGAGGGACGCGCCTCGCGTCCGGATGCCGATCAGTTCACGCGCTTCTTCGTCAGCTGGGGCGAGCAGAGCGGCGCGACCACGAGCCGCCTCCTCTCCCAGGTCTGCCGCCGCGGTGGCATCAAGAGCCATCAGGTCGGCGCGATCGAGGTCGCGGCGCGCGTCTCCTTCGTCGCGGTTGCCAACGATGTCGCCGAAGCCTTCGAAGTGCGCGTGCGTGAGCGGGATTCGCGGGATCCGGGAATCGTGATCAAGCGTGCCGAAGACAAGCCGCGCGGTCGAGGACAGGAATCTCGCCAGGCCATCGCCCATCGCCCGGGGCGGGGTCGCGCAGACCGGGATGCCGCGACCGAGGAGGGTCGAGGTCGCGACGGCGCCCCCCACCGTCTGAGCGATCGTCCTCATGGCCGGCCCGGTCGAGGGCCGGGCGGTCAGCCGCGGGGCAAGGGGAAGTTCCGCAAAGGCAGTCCGGGACGTCCCACGCGCGGGCCGCGCTGAGTCTCTCGCGGTCGGAGGAAGAGCGTTTGAGGACGAAATGTGCGACCGCCCCATAGAAAGAACATCGCGGCAGTGCCTTCGAGCTCGACGGCCCCAGGACACAGCCCCATGAAGGCCCCGTGATGAGCGCCGATCACATCGGGTCTGGTGACCCCTTCCTCGACGGACACGGGCCTGCAAGGCGATCGGATGCCGGCGCGAGGGCCTGCGGAGGGCCCGACTCTTGCGGGTCTCTGCCGATTCGGGGCGATCGGTTTGCGGTGTGTGTGCGTGCGGACCATGTTCGAGGGGCGAACGGAGATCTCCCCATGAATCCCCTCGGGCGCGACTTCTTCAGCGACCCCGAACTGATGCGCGACCCGACGCCCTACTGCCCGGCACAATATGAGCAGGGGCCCATCTTCCCGGAGTCCTTCAAGGACGTGTTCATGGTCTCCGGGCTCTAAGAGGTGTTGGGGGTCTACGCGGATCACGCCTCGTTCTCCGCAGTCGTCGCACGGCTCGGGCCCTTCGTGGCGCCCCCGAGCGTGCGCCTGGGGAAACCGTGGCGGAGACGGTCGCAAGCCGGGGATTCGAAATTCCGCTCGCCGGGCAGCTCTTCACGCTCGATCCGCCCGAACATTCCTGACATCGATCGCTCCTCGGCCGATTGATGACCCCGAACCGGTTGAAGGACAGCGAGGCGTTCATGGCGCGCCTCGCGAAGGAACTCGTGGATGAGTTCGCGGGCGACGGGTCGGTCGAGCTGTGTCACGACTTCGCCGCGCTTTTGACCCTCCTCTCTTAATGGTTGGAATCGTTGCCCGTCGGCGAGCGCGAACGAAGTACACTGCGCCACGATGGAGAAGCTGGTCTATCTGCTCGGCGATGCAGAGGCGGGGACGCCGCCCCGCGAACGTCACGACTTTCCCGAAGCCTGATGCTCTCGATTTCGAGACGTTCTACGCACGATGGCACGGATCCCATGGCCCGCTTTCGCTGCTCCTCCATCCACTCACACGTTATGTCCGGAACTCGGTCTTTCGAGCGCTGACACCCGATGCGCCGGTTCTCCACGCGATCGTGAGCGAGTCCATGGGCTCGTGCGAGATCGCTGCAGACCCCGACCTCTTCTACAGCGGTCCGGAGAATCGAAAGAGGATCGTGAAGGATCTGCTCTCGTTCGCGGAGGTGGCGACGATGAGCAGCGTGCCGATGCGTGAGTATCTATTCTGATCCGAGAACCAGCGAGAGGAACGAACATGTCCGCAGAACCCGTCGTGCAGCTTGGTCCGATCAGCCATATCGGTATCGTCGTCGAAGACTGCGAAAAAGCCGCCGCCTGGTGGGAGCGCGTCTTCGGGGTCGGTCCCTTTTCGATCGATACGTACACGCTGAACTCCGAGACCCATTTCAAGTACCGCGGCGAGCCCGCTGAGGCTCTGATGAAGGCCGCGATCGCCTACTCCGGCAAGGTCTTCATCGAGCTCGTCGAAGTCGTGGAAGGCGAGTCGCCGCATACGGAGTTCATGCGGGAGCACGGTGAAGGTTTCCAGCATCTCGCGTTCCTGGTCGAGGACATCAAGCAGACCGTGGCGGATCTCGAGCCCGAGGGCCTGAAGCCGATCCTCGACTATCAGTTCGTGACCGAACAGAATGGCCGGAAGATCCTCGTCCAGGAGGTCTATCTGAATTCGGCGGAGTTCGTCGGTGGCAGTACGATCCAGCTGATGCAGTTCACGCCACAGTAGGCGATTCGAAAGCTCAGCTGTCGCCTCGCTGCGCCCGAGCCCGCGCGGCGAGAAAGGCGCGCGTCCGATCCGCGCACGCCGGGTCTGCGTCCCCCGCGACCATGATCGGATTCAGGTCCGTCGCCCCGGACGCCTCGAGTCGCTCGAGCCCTTCGACGACCGCCGTCTCGTCTCCGACGATCGCGAGTTGGCTCGCGCGATCGAAGCCCTGGGCCGCCATCGTGCGCTGATAGGGCGGGAGCGCCATCGACGGCGCGGTGTACTCGTCCATGAGGTCGGACATCGCGGCAGCTTCCTCGGTCAGCATGACCGGGACGCTCGCTACGATGCGCTTGCCCTCGGGCAGTCGCGCAGTCACGTGGTCGCGAATGAAGTCGGGTCCCGCGAAGACGAGGGTCACGCCCTCCGTCAGCTCGCCGGCGAGCTCGATCATCTTCGGGCCGAGGGCCGCGAGGATCACGTCGGGTGGCGAGGTTCCGGGGATCGGGGTGTCTACGCGGACCTGCTCGAACTCGCCGGCGTGCTTCACGTACTCGCCACGCAGGAGGGGGCGGAGCACTTCGAGGGTTTCCCGCGTTCGTGCAAGGGGCCGATCGCCGGGGAGCCCGAGCTTCTTGTCGAGAATCATCGCGTGGCCTGCGCCGACCCCGAGACAAAGCCGTCCACTCGTCGCGAGCTGGGTCGTGAGCGCCTGCTGAGCGAGGGTCACGACGTGGCGTGTCGGTAGCGGGATGACCGAGGTGCCGAGCTCGATCCGCCTCGTTCGGCCGCCGGCCATCGCGAAGAGCGTCAGGATGTCGTGGGCGAAGATCTGGCCGATCCAGACCGTGTCGAAGCCCTCGGCTTCGGCTCGCTCGAAGTCCGCCAGGATGGTTTCAGCGTCCGGGGCGCTCCTCGTGTCGAATTGCAGGCCGATCCGCATCATTCGACTAGTCTAACACCGGAAGCTACTCGCGATGGAGCCGCTTATGGGACGCTGGAGCAAGGAAGAGATCGAAGCCGCCTTCAAGACCTATCAGGTCCAGGGGCGTGCTGCGGCGCGCTCGGGAGACTGGGCGCGCTGGGGCGAGATGTTCACCGAGGACGTGACCTACGTGGAGCAGGAGGTCGGCCAATGGGGCGGCCGCGCTGCCGCCGTCCGCGAGATGGCCGCGCTGATGCACCAGAACGAGGGGACGCCCTGGGTCTGGGTCAACCAGTATCCGGTGAAGGCGTATATCGTCGACGAGGATCGCGGCTGGGTCTGGTCGCAGATCTGGAACCGGATGGAAGATCCCGGGAACGGGCGGGTCCTCCAGGAGAATTGCCTGACGATGCTCCGCTACGACGGAGACGGGCTCTTCTCCTACGAAGAGGATCTCTACAACCCCCACGCCTATGTCCAGATGGTGAAGGACTGGGTGAAGATCAACAAAGAGTGCAACCAGGACCCGGTCGACGATACGACCCGCGCGGCCCGTGCCGAGGCAGCTCGCGGATTCGCCGACATCCCGAGCTTCGAGGCGGAGCCGCCGCCTGCTTCGCTAGGTGAACGTCACGCCGAGGCGCGAGCGAATCGCGGGACCAAGGGCCGTTTCCCCCGTGAAGAGCTCGAGGACGCCTTCGACCATTTCCGCGCCCAGCTCGCCCTCGCCGGAAAGACCCGGGACTGGAGTCACTTCGGCGCCGCGATCACGAAGGACGCGACCTGGATCGACTGCGCGCTGGGCCACATCGGCAAGCGCGAAGGCATCGTACGCACGATCGAGGATCGGCTCCATCAGGTCGACGAAGATGCACCCTGGGTCCAGCTCTGCCGATTTCCCGTCGGCGAGTTCATCATCGATGAAGCTCGCGAGAGCGTGTGGTCCTTCTTCTGGGCTCGCTTCGACGACGTCGGCGACGGCATCCGACATGAGGCGAAGGTATTCGCCGAGCTCCAGTATCACGGCGACGGCCTGTTTAAGGTCCTCGAGACCCTCTACAACCCGAACCACTTCGACAAGGCGATGGAGTCGTACAAGGCCGGCAAGATCGTCTACGACGAGCGTCGGGAGCGTCGAGAGAAGCGGCTGGCGGAGCGCGAAGCCCAGGCACGGTCGATGACGCCGGACGACTGAGGGCGCGGTCGTCCACTCGGTCGTTGCAAAGCCCCATTCGGCTGGAGCTTCTCTTCGGTCATCGGTATCGCTTCGTCTGAACCGAGGCGCGAGTGGTCGGAAACGAAGAGATCGCTGCTTGGCGAAAGCAAGGATTGAAGTGCTCGTCCGCGGGATGATTCGAGAACGGCGCAGGGACTTCGTGCTGCTGACGCAGGGGCCTCGCGTGGGAGGGCTTGCTCACCGGCGCTAAGAGAGCGACCGGAAGCCGGTCGCTGCCCGGACCGATTGGCTAGCGCCGAGCTCGGCGATGAACGCCCGGTTGGACGCTCGGGTGGGCGTTCGCGGAGTGACTTCTCTGGAATTGCCGCTCGTATTCAATAGGAAATCCAAATCACCTCATTTTAAACGGGGGGAGATCTGATACGGCTCGCCACATTTCGCTATCTGTGGGTTTGTAGACACATGGCGGGACTCGCGGAGCCCGCATGACGCTGGATCTTGGGGTCGGCTTCCGCGGACGGCCCGCACGGACAAGTCAATGCTCGACCGTATGGCTCCCTTTCACCGTCCTCTGCACGCGTTCCTCGTCGTGTGCGCTCTTCTTTCGTCAGGCTCCGCCTCTGCGACCACGATCTTCCAGGACCGCGCCTTTGCCGACACGATCGTTGCCTCCTCTCTGCACTCCCCCTTTGACGTGGCCTCGTCGGCTCTCGGCAGGAACGACTGGACGGCGGACATGGTCGGCGTCAATCAGTGGGGGCCGGACATCGGCGTCGCACTCGGGAACCAGGGCTTCCTGACCGTCGGGTTTACCGACAATGCTTTCGGCTCGAGCGGGAACGCCGACGCGGATGTCTGGATCTTCGAGATCGGCGGGCTCCCGGAGGAGATGAGCGTCGAGATCTCGGTCGACGGAGCGAGCTGGCTCGACGTCGGGATCGCAGATCGACCGAGTGCTTCCTTCGATTATGGAGTGGGAATCGACATCGACCCCTTCTTCACCGTCGCCAACGGATTCGACACGTCCACGCGATTCAATTTCCTGCGGGTGACCGACACCGGCAACAACACCTACAACGGAAGCAAGTCTGGCGCGGACATCGACGCAATCGCCGCGATCTATCCGCTGTCCGAAAACGTAGTCGTCGTGCCGGAGCCGGGTTCAGCCGTCTTGATCGCCTTCGGTCTCGCGTGGCTTTCGTCCAGACGGACATGAGCTTCGGTCCGCCGACTGCAGGCCAGGGGCACGCTAGCCGGCGAGTCCTCTGGAACTCGCGATGATCCGCGCGTGAAAGGGATGGATCCCGCGACCCGACAAGTTCCTGCCGGGCGCGTGGATTTCTCGAAGGTGGACCACGCCCGTCGCTGATGGCCGACGTGCTCGCACGCCTCGGCGCCTCTCAGCGCGCCGCGAGGGACCCGAACCCCCGACCCTCGGGGCCGACGACTCACGAGGGCGCAAGAAAGGGTGCCTAGTTAAGCGTTAGCTCCACTGAAGGGCGTCGCCGGATCTGACCCGGGGGCACGAATGGCGCCCAACGGCCCTGGACGTCCCAGTTGGAGGACTCGGCGACCAGGGACCTCGCATGATCCGGGTGCCTACCAGCGCGAAGCAAGAAAGAGCGCTGGTCGCTCTGATGGGCTTAAAATCGCTCGGCCAGGCAGCGGATCGGCGGGAGTCCGCCTCGGAAGACTCCAGCTCTCGTTCCAGCAGGATGCCTTCCAGGAGACATTCCAGAAGCTCCGGCGTGTACGAGTCAGCGTCGAGCTTGCCGCCGGAGCCGCGCGAACGCCGTCGCCGATAGCGCGAAGGCCAGCGTCAGTGTGCCGCCGAGCGGGACGGGCGTGCCGAGTGCGATCCAGTCGTCGTCGTTTCGGCCGCCCCACGAGGTGATCGGGTCGGCTTCCCGCTGCGCCTTTGGGATCTCGAGGTCCGCTCTGGTTACCCCGCGTGCGGCGTAGCGCGCGAACAGGTCGCCGGGCATCAGGGCGAAGTATGAAATCCAGACCCGCTCCCCGTCCGGCTGCGTCAGTAGAACCGCAACGTCGAAGTCGTGCGAGTTCCGCATGTCCGCGTAACCCATGAGGTCCCCCGCGGTGACCGCCGTCGTCACGTAGAGCTCGTCGTCTGGCTGGGAATCGGGCCAGAGTTCCGGGGGCCAGTCGTTCAGGATCTGTGGATAGCGATCGTCGAGCGCGACGTGAAACAGGACGATCTTGATCTCGGGGGCGGCGGTCGGCGTAATCTCGATTCGCTTGTTCGTGTACGCGCCGGAGGATTCGTTTGTGACCCGCGTGATCTCGCCATCGAGCGGGGCGTAAACAGGTACGGTCGCCTGGTCTCCCAGCTCCTCGGAGAGCGATTCGAGCGGCGCGATGTAGTGCTTCATGCTGCTCGGTGGTTCCGTGGCGTCGGTCGCGCCGAACGGGAAGCTCGCGTCGTAGGAAAAGTCGTGCCCCGCGCCGGAGCGAAACTTTGAGATCTCTCGAATCATCCTGATGTCGGTCAGAGGGTGAGTGAGGATCGAAGGCGGGTCCGCGCTCGCGGCGCTGCAGAGCGGCACGATCGTGAATACGATCCTGGCGGCCCGTTCGAAGGCTTGCCTTGCAGGGCGGGAACTCATCCCAAACACGGCCGGTTCGGCAGAGATGATTGTCGCAGCGTCATCGCGTTCATGGCTTTTGCCTCCTCGGCGGGGCGACTCGTTCTTGAGGGGAAGGCACCGCTCAATCTCTACTCGGGCGCACGCCACCTCGAACCTAACCCTAGTTGAGCCCTGTCTGGTCCCGGCCCCTTAGATCGGCTTCGTTTGCCCATGAGCTTCCTGGATTCGGCACATGGACTGCCGCATCCTTCGGGAAGCGACGGGCTCGGTATCGCGTTGGCAAGATCCAACAGTCCGAGTGAGCCCGATAGAACCGTGGACTTCATGGGCCGTGACCAAGCGGACCTTGCCGCCGTGCCGGACGGAACCAGGCCCGTTTGACCGGATGCATGGCACCTCTGGAGATCCGAGTGGTTGCCGGCTCTCCTCTGAGCGCCAATGCGAAGCCTGATCAGAGGGCGTCGTGGCGATCTAAGCACGCCTTATATGGGGCGCTGCGCCAGTGGTAGGCGTCCGGCCGGAACAGACGGATCGCGGACGCCACCATCTCGCGGTAAAGATCGGCGGTGAGTATGACGACGCTGCAGGCCTTTCGAATGGCTCGGCTCATCGCTGTGTCCTCCGCGAGTTCGTGCGGGAATATCAAGAGGCGTTTCGCGACTCGCCATCCGTTGCGGCAAGCGAAAGGCACTAGCCTCAGTAGCGAGGGCCCCCGCTACTACTGGCCAAGCCGATCGGCAGTTCGTGGATTAGCGACCAGTTACGTTTGCAGTGGAGCAAGCGCTCGAGGCAGCGCTATCCTGCGTCCCAAGCCGAAAAAGCCGGGGGCGAGCATCGCCGAAGCACCCATGGCGCCAGGAACGAACTTCGTTCCGACTCACCTCCGGTTCATGCTCGCCCCCGGCATCATTAGCCGAGACAACTCGGATACAGATTCCTCTGCATCCGATTCGTAAGAGAAACACGCGATATTCCTGATGAGACGCAGGATCGCGTCGAAGACATTCGTTGCTTCCGGGCTCACGTCTTGGAACCCGACGCGGCAAAGCGTCCGGTCAGGGCCGATTAACACCAGCCCTTGTCGCTCGACCGTGTGAACTCGCGCGCCCGGCCCCGCTCGTCCGGTACTTTCGCTGAACAGCGCTTCAACGAGGGCGGGGTGAAAACGGTTGAGGATCTCTCTCGCGCGCCGTTCTCGAGCGTCTTCGGCGCTATTCAGCATGCCAGCGGTCTGAATCTCGTCCCGCAGCAGCCAAAGCGGCAACAAAGTCCGCAGGCCGGCCAGCCATTTGTTCAGGATTTTGGTTTTCATGGGGGGGATGATTCGCGAGAGCGGTACCGGGTCTAGACGAACCGCTTGGAGGGACTCGGTGGGGGGCGAGTGGTGCCGATCATGTTTTCTTTGAGAAGCCGCAGTGTAAGAAATTGAAAATCATTTTCAATACGATTTTTCATCATATAGATCGGGCTGGCGGCGCTGCCGGGCGTCGCGGGCGCAAGTCCTTTCCCTGGCCCGGTTTCAGTCCCTAGATTGAGGGCGACCAACGCTGCGGCCCGCCTCGGTCCGGCAACCGGCAAAGGCTGGTTTAACCCGGGAAAAAATGGTCGCACTCCGGGGAGGGGGCGCCTCCCTGACCGTTCTGCCTTGTCTGATGACCCGCGGATCGATCTTGTTTACGCCAGCGGGCGCAGACGTCTGCGGCGCGTTCTCTTCCCTGTCGAGCGGAACGGGTGTCCCTGAACGAGAGTCGGTCAGCCTGATCGAAGCCTTCGGCGCCAGGTGTCTCCGCCAGGAGCGCTTCGATCGGCGGCAGCGTGTTCAGCTAACCTCGAGCCGAGCGCTATACGCTCGATGAAGACTGATTCCCGCCAGCAGAGACCATAATCCGACATTGCCAGGCGACGTCCTTCGGCGCGTTTCGCCGCGCTTCGATCTGTCGAAATCATGAGCGCTCATCGCCCGGCTGCCCTGCCGAGGCATTTTCACTCCGACGGTTTGCTCCTGACAATCGTTTTGAATAAGCTTCGCCGCTTGTGGCGCTTTTCCGCCGGATAGCGCGCCTCGTCTTTATGATCGGCCCTCCGGCCGGTCGAGACGTCCGATTCGCCTCACCCAGCGAGTCGCTCGGAGACTCGATTATGCTTCGCTGGACCGCTCGTGCTGCTCTGCTTGCCTCGCTACTCCTCGGTGTGGGGTTACCCTCACCCTCTCCAGCGGAAGTTGCATTCGATCTGGAGTTGACCGCATCCCCCTCGGGGATGTGGGTGGATTTTTTCTCGGACGTGTTCGCCCAGGTAGACGGAGGCCCTTCTTATATTGGGGGGCCCGGTGAGAGCGATGGCTTCTACCAGTACAGCCTGCTCCCTGCTTACGTGACACTCGGCGGAGGGACGGATGTCTTCCCCCTCGGTGCCGATTTCGGTCTTGCCGGTCAGGTCTACGTCGACGCAAACTCGATCACGGGTGACGGGACAGAATCCGCCCCAATTACCGACATTGAGATCGATTTCGCTCAGTTCATCGCTGACAACGACAACATCATTAACTCCGGTTACTCGACCGAGTTCTCTGGTGTTACCGGAACGGCGACCATCGTTGATGGCGACGTCACGAACGTGAATCTCAACTCGACCGTCGTCTTTACATACAACGCGACTGGCTTCGGCTTGGGCCTGCTGCCCTTCACGGGTACGTTCGACATCGTGAACAACAACTGGGACCTCTACTGCGATTGCCCCGAGACCTACAGTGCGGGGTCTGGAACAATCGCGTATCGATGGGACGTCACGGGATCCGCGACGCCTGTGCCCGAACCGGTTTTCGGTGCAACGCTGCTCGTCGGCGCAGGCAGCTTGGCTGCTCTCCGCCGACGTCGTGATCGCTAGGGCCCGGCTCCCAGGCGAGATTCAAGCCCAGGTCTAGATACGGCTAGTTTGTCGTTCCGGAGCGCGGAGCCAGTCTTCTTGACATCCGTCCGAGCAGAAGTGGTCTGGTATCGCTCGATCCGCGCGATACGTGTGCGCCGAGCTATCGCGCTGCTGATCGTGCTCTTCGGTAATCCCGCGGCCTTCGCCGATCCCGTTGGCCGCGACCCCTGGCAAGGCGTCGAGCAACTCGAGGTCGTTGGCGAGAGCAACGCGCGGGATCTCCTGAAGGCACCCGAAAGCATAGTCGCGTTCGACGAGACGGACATTGAGCGCTTCGGAATCAACGATGTGCGCGATGCATTTCGGCTTGTCCCGAACACCAACAGCTCGCCATCGTACCGAGGTAACAACGGCGTCACGATTCGTGGCATCAATAGTGAAGGGGTATCGGGGCCGACGGGGAACTTGCGTCCATTGGCCTCCCTCGTCATCGATGGCGCGACTCAGTCCTTCGCAGGCCTCAGGCGCGGCGCCCGAGGTCTGTGGGACGTCGACCGTGTCGAGATCTTCCGCGGCCCGCAGTCGACTCTGCAGGGCCGAAACTCCTTGGCCGGCGCGATCTTGATCCAGACCAACGATCCGACCTATCACTGGGAAGGTGCGGCCCGCGCCTCGGTCTCGAACTTTCTCCACCCGAACCCGAGTTCGCAAGAACCCGATATCTGGGACGCCGCCTTCGCGCTGTCAGGCCCGGTCATCGATCATCAGCTCGCGTTTCGGATCGCCGGCGAGATACAGCGAGACGAACACGGCATTAAGGCAACTGACCCGAACCCAGGCGATCCGAGCTGGGGCGACCTGGATCGGGGTGAGTACCAACAGATTCGCGGCAAGCTCCTCTTCGAGCCCAACGCACTGAAGGGGCTTCGCCTGGAAGTGTCGGCTGCCTACACTCAGGATGATCCCGCAGTGCCGCTAGTGACGGACCGCCTTCGCCGTCCGCCAAGCTCGCCAGGCGTCGACCCCAGCGACCCGCGATTCGCACCAACCCGATACCACCAATACCGGCTTCAGGATGAGGGCACAAATACGGAGCGTCGTTCGTCCAGCGTGCTCAACGTTACGGGGGATGCGCAGTATCGCGTTAACAGGGACTGGTTCATCCATTCCGTGACCTCGTGGACGGGAACGGACGTCAAATTCGACACGCCGAATCCCGAAGTCTATTGGCGCCCGGAGACAAGAGAGGACTCCGACTTCTCCCAGGATTTGAGGGCTACCTACCAGCCGAGCGACGACCTGTCGGTCATGGTGGGGGCGTTCTTCGCGCGTGCGGTCAACGAGACGGACTCTTTTATCGGGAGCGGTTTCGGCGGTTTCCTGTTTACCATCCAAGATCGTTATACGAAGCGCGAGAACGTGAGCGCCGCTTTCTTGGCAGAGGTCCGCTGGAGGGTATTTGAGCCGCTTTCGATCACCGCGGGATTCCGGTGGGACCACGATCGATACAGGTACCTGGTCCAATGCCGCGATCTTGCAGCGGCCCGCTGCGATTCACTGGACCTGCTCCAGTTCTCCGGCAGCACGAACGCATATCTGCCGCGCGTGACTCTGCTTTACGAACCGATCGTGGATCACGAGTTCGGTGTGACCATCTCTCAGGGGTATCGCGCGGGATTTGTGTCGAACACCAGCGAAGTCGACCCCGAGCAGCTCTGGAACTACGAGCTCTCCTACCGCGGGGTGTATCTCGACGGTCGCCTGATGGTCCGCGCAAACGCCTTCTACTACGACTGGGCCGACATGCAGGTCAACGTCGGGACCCGTTCGGAAGAGGATATTCGGAACGCGGGGTCTGCGCGATTGGCCGGGGCTGAAGTCTCGATCGGCTTGGAACCCTTCGACGGCCTCTCGTTGCTCGCTTCTTTTGGCTATTTGAGCACGGAGTGGATCGAGTTTAAAGGCTCGGAGCAGAACGAGGGCAACGAGTTTCCGGAGTCACCTCCGTTCTCGGTCTCGATCCTCGGGGCCTACCGTCACGAGTCCGGGTGGTTCCTTGCGGCGGATTGGTCTTGGCGGGACGACTTCTTCGCGACTGGGAGCGTCGCGAACGACCGTGTCGTCCCCTCCTATCACGTTCTCAATGCGAGGATGGGTTTCGAACTCGACAAGGTCTCGGTGAGTCTCTCGGTGCGGAATGTTCTTGACAAGAAGTTCCTCGCCGGCCGGGACGATTTTGGCGGGACCTACGTGGGTGATCGCCGGCTGATCGGGGTCGACACACAGATCAGCTTCTAGTCGGGGCGCCGTACTGCTTCGTTCGAATCCAATCGATGCCAGCCATACCAATGAGCGTCACGCCGACCACTGGGAAAAATGCTCCGAACGCTACCGTTAGCCAGAAGAGCCAGCGCGGGTAGAGGTCGCCCTCGACCGAGCGGGGAGCGCCCCATCGACCGGCGGGGCGGCGTCGCCACCACAGCCATATGCCAGTCACGCCGCAGGACGTGAAGATCACGCAACAGACGACAGCGAGGATCTTCGTCGGCAAGCCGAAGAGACTACCTACGTGGGTCGGGTAGAAGAGTAGGGTGAGGACCGCACGCCTCGGCAGTTCCGCCTTGCGTTGGCTGGCGATCAACTCGCCAGTGGTCGCGTCAATGTAGGCACCGGCGAGCGGGTCGAAGGGGGACTGCATGACGTTCATTATGAAGAATGCGCCGTCGGTGTCGGGCCGGGGGATCTCCATGCTGAACCGGGTGCCGCGGAACGCCTCGAAGGATTCCGCGCGGGCGAGGGCGGTTTCGATGGTAATGCGCGGCCGATTTGGTCCCGTTGTTTCGCCCGAGAGAGGGGGGGACAGAATCGTGTCGGGGAAGCCGCCCGTTACAGCGTTCCCTAGATAGTAGGCCATTCCCCAGACCGGAGAGAAGAGCAAGCCGGAGGCGAGAATCAGGAGCGCGAAAGGAGCGATCCATACACCGGGAACGGTATGCCAGTCGCGCAGTATGATTCGTAGCCGCCCGCGGCTGCGCGGAAGCCAGACTCCCCAGAGTCGCTCCTTGCCCCGCGGCCACCAGAGCCAGAGGCCTAGGAGGGTCGAGACGACGCCCCAGCAGGTCGCGAGTTCGACCATCAGCCTTCCGGGCATGCCGACCCAGAGGTTTCGGTGTAGCAGGCGGATCTGGGCCATCAGGCCAGGCTCGCGATCGATCGTCCCGAGAAGGCGTCGCGCGTACGGATCGAAGTAGGCATGGAGAGTCGGGAGTTCATCGCTTGCGATGCGCCCCTGAAGGATGCCCTCCCATTCGCGCGACGGATCTGGATCGAAGTTCACGAAGCGCAGTGAATAGTCGGGATGCCTTTCTTCTACCTGCGCCTCAAATGAGGAGAGAGCGTTGTTTGACCAAGCATCAGCGCCCGGAGCAGTCTCAGACATCACGCGCCAATTGCGCTCGAGCCAGGCATCGATCTCCGGTTGGAAGACGAAGAGCGCTCCGGTCACCGACGCGACGATGAAGACCGGCGTGATCAGCAATCCCGTCCAGAAATGCCAATTCCAGGCGATGCGATACAAGGTATTCCGCGCCATCGAGTCCAGACCATAGGCGTCTGCGTCGCCGTGGGCATCGGCGTAACCCACTCGGCATGCGAGACCGTGTCTTGATCGCGCCAGCGCTCTTCGCGCGCCTCGCGACTCGAATTCCACGACATATTTCAGGCAATTTCCCTCACTAAGCAGTCTGCACGCTGTGCACTGGTCCTCCGCGCCGATAGCCTGTGGTAGCCGCGGTGTATGGCGAGTTTCTAGTGCGTTGATTCAAAGTTCACCCGACCCTGTAGCAATGAACCGAGAGGCGCTATATTTCTCCTCATAGCACGACTCGTCGTAGATTCCGCCCCAGCTAATCGCTAGGTGAATGCGTGGCACACTGCGAGGCTTGTGCGGGCGCCGCCCGAGCGCCCGTTAGCTGAAAGACCGGTCACACCGCACCCACGGTGACCCGCTCTCACCGAAAAGGGTCGTCTGCCATGACGGCCTAGTTCGGCGCGGACTCTTCTTATGGATGCTGAATCGTTCGCTGCGGCCGGTGGTGCCCGCGATGCCCGCGCATTCGCTCGCACCCAGCGCCGGGCTCTTCTCGAACCCGCTGGCCAGGGAACGCTTAGGCCCGTTGACGTAGCGGTTTCAAACCAGGGCGAGATCCTCCTCGAGCGCGATCCGGAGCTTTGCGACGAGGGGTTGAGGGAAGCCCGCGTTTGGATGGGTGGCATCGAGACCGGCTTGCTCGTAGTCGATGGCCTGCTTGGCTCCGACTCCGTCCCGGACGACACTGCGCGCTTTCGCGCGGTGCATGATCGGGACGTCCTCATCGATGTCCTCTCGACGGACGTCGTTCAGTGGAGTGCGCCAGGTGCCCCGCCGCAGGCTTTCCTGGTGGCGGATTGGCTGCTTCCGCGCTCGCCCTATCGTGCGCAGGAAGAAATTATCTGCGAGCACCTCACGCGCTCCCACGCGCCTTTGCTTCGCCGGCTACTCGGCGAACCCGCAGTCGGGCGGCGTAACTCACCCATCCCGGCTCGAGTGGTTTCAATCGACGTCGAGGGCATGCTCATATGCGTCGGCGATGCGCTTCGTTTCGTGGCGTTCGACCGTCCCTGCTTTACGGCGCGAGAAGCGGATGCGGCGATGGTTCGTCTTGCCTGGCAGGTGAACCCCAACTTAGCGCCGTCGCTACTGCTGATGCCGAGTGCTGCAGCGAACTGACGGAGCCCCCTATGCATGTCCCTGATCTGTTCGGCAACGGCTGTCTTTTGATTCGAAAAGGTTGCACCTCGACTGGAGCCGGTATGCCCTTTGGGATGGAGCTCGCCGCTGCTCTCCTGACTTTCGCGATTCTTGTTCCGGGCACCTCGCTGGCCCAGGCGGTCGATGTCATCTTGGACAATACGAACAGCTTCACCGGAACGATCGAGCCCGGCGTCACCGTCGTCCGACCGCCCAATAGCGGCCCTCTCTACTTTGCGGGCGCCTTGATTTCCTACGTGAATGAGCCGGTCTGCAACGGGTCTTCCTTCACCAACGAGGATTTCTACGGAGGGCCCAACAGGGTCGGCCGACCCTTCACAGAGTGCATTATCAACAGTGAGGTGCCTTTCCGCCTAACCGCGACCGGATCTGGGAATACCTACGACGTCTTCCTGACGTTTTGGAACATTGCCGACGTCCATCTGATCGGCACACCACCGAATACGAACGCGCCCAGCGCCGCACTTTCCTTGACGCTCTCCCAGCCCCCGCCGGTCCCGTTCGGCCCATGGGGGCCCGTGGGCCTCGTCGTAGTCGGATTACTAGTCGGGATCCGCGCACTGATGCACTGAGTTGCGGACTGGGGATTTCCCGCGGGGGCAATCGATCGGTGGGGGGCGGTTCTGGTGACTCCGAATGTAAGGCCTGGCCTGCCTGGAGCTGGTCCAGGAGTCCGCGCGATGAGCCTTGCGACGAATGCGCCGAATCGCCCAGATGTGGAAGAAACCCTGCGATTACCCAGCGGGTGAGGGTACATCTCACCATACACCGTGGGTAGCGCGGGCATAGTTATCGATAGCGGAGAGCGACCGCGTCTTTTTTCACCCGTTAAGTTTTTGACCCGACAGGCGTTGACCGTAGGTTTTTGCCGTCTAACATTTGATCACCCATGGCGGTCAGCCAACGGCGCAAGCCTGTTCGCAAGCTTCCGCCCAAAGCCAGCTAAATCCTGATATCGCTTTGTTTGAAGGACGACTGCAATGTTGAAGAAGTTTCTGCTCTTGTGCGCGGCTCTGAGCGCATTCATCGCGGGCCCTGCTCTGGCCCAGAATAGCGCTGTGATCAATTTCAGCGCTGACCTTACCTCCTACTCCGGGGTACCTGGCCTCAACCCCTTCACCGCCGGCACGCCGGTTAACGACCTCGTGAACGGTAACTTCGGTTCCGTTCAGGACGGTGTTAATCGTCCCGACTGGCTGAACATGGACGGCCAGATCGTTATCCCGGACTTCACGGGTGATGGCACCTACACCATCACGCCCGACGGTCTTGGGGACGGCGGTATTTTCCTGTTTTCGCCGATCCTCAACCGAGTCGAGACTGTGTCTTGGCGAACGGAAGCTGGGATTACCACGCCCGGTTTCGGACGAGCGGATGGCAACACGCCGACTCAGCGCGACGACATTTACTTCCCGGACTTCTCGCCCAACGGTACCGCCACGGTGACGATTGCGGGTAATGACGTGTCGATCGACTATGATCTCGACTTCAACAACCTTCCGACGACGAACGCAGAGTTTCTCCGAAGCGGCGTGACCCCGACGGACATTTCGAACGTCTTGAGTGGGTTCGGCGCGACGTTCTCGAACATCAGCGTGCTCGGTAGCGGCACGGCGACGACCTCCTTCGAAGCCAAGGGCGGGACTAGCGCCACGACTCCCTTCGGTGGCTACACGTCGCTGACGGATGGCGAGCTCTTGGGCAACCTCTCGAACACGATCGTGGGAACCACCCTCGGTATGCTTGAGAACGAGATCAACAACGGGAACATCTCGTCGGATGGTCGGAACCTGCCCTCTACGGTCTTTATGCAGCTTGCGGAGATCGCGCCCTTTAACACGCCGGGCGGAACGAATATCTTCTTCGACCTCTCCGGCACGCCCCTGGACGCGTCGGTGACCGTGGTTCCGGAGCCGTCGACTGCGCTTCTCGCGATGCTCGGTCTTGCCGGTCTCTCCGCGGCTGGTCGTCGAAAGACCGCCTGAGGCGTAGGGCTAAAGCTCTTCCCAGCGACGCGCGCGAGCCAGTCCCAAGAAAAAAGGCGGGACTTGGTGCAGCGAGCAAGCCAGGCGAACTAACACAGGCCCGCAATCGAGCGCTCACGTTCGATTGCGGGCCTTTCGCTTTTCCGCGCTTTCTCGAACCAGGTGCTGATGGATGGGGTCCGCAAAGACGGATCACCGGTCGATGCTCGCCACGTGCGAAACGCCCGACCTCCTTGGCATCGATGAACAGCGAGACACAGTTGCTCTGTGGACGCGAGCGAGTCGGGCTCCCCAACACGCTTAGTGATGAAGGCTCCCCCTCTCAGCCTAAGTCCCAAACCGCGCTTGCGTTGCTAAACTCCCACTCTCTCTGGCACCGAACCCCTTTTTGATCTTTGAGGACCGCTCCCATGCGCTTCTACCGAGCCCTCCTGATCTCTGTTCTGCTCTCGCTCGCTGTCACGCCGGCATTTGCTGGCAGTACAAGTCTCGATTTCGTTGCAGACGGGGACAGTCGCTTCTTCGATTTGTTCTCTGATGCTTTTGCCCAACTCGATCAGGGGTATGGCGGAAACCCTGCTGCAGACGGTTATTTCCGCGTATCCACGGAGGGGCCGACTCCGGGTGTCGGCGTCGAGGCAGATTTCGATGCCTTCTCGCCGACCATCTTTGATGAACTTGGCCAAGGCCCCTCCGTCTTCGAAAGCGAGGATGGGTGGATCGACATCGGTGCGATCGTGTGGGATGACGCCACGGGAGACGTCACGACACTCGTCCTTGATTTCCAAGAATTCGTTGCGTTCGACGATACGGCCCTCAATTTTCAGCCTAATCAATACCTGGGCTACCAAACGATCCTGTCGAATGTCAGCGGTACGGTCTACGAGACGGCTGGGACCATCGAGGGCATCTTTCTCGCCGCGGACGTGACTTTCTCCTATCGCGGAGGCGCGGTTGAGTACGCCGGCACGATTCTCTTCCAAGGCGACCGATTCGCTCTCTTCGTCGCCGACGATCCGGTCTACGGGTTTAATCCGTACCGCATCGCCTGGGATGTCGAAGGTGTTGTCGCAAACGTGCCGGAGCCGCGAGCTGGGATCGCAATAGCGCTGCTGGCGGGCGCGGCTCTGACGAAGCGCCGCCCGCGCCTGGCCTGATCGGTCGCGACCCGAAACGACGGCGACGCAAAGACGGGCTATGGTCCGTCGGGTTCAAGGGAAGGCGCCGATCACCCAATCGGCCCGCGCAACTGGGGCCAATTGTGCGCATCTCTCCGTGCGATCACCTAGAGCGGCTCAATGCCGCCGCGAAAACACCCGGAAGAGCTAGC
The DNA here is from genome assembly GCA_002709835.1 of Deltaproteobacteria bacterium. GTDB lineage: Bacteria > Myxococcota_A > UBA9160 > UBA9160 > UBA4427 > UBA4427. The sequence continues at coordinate 9,490 of PAQX01000093.1, read as the reverse complement.
CGCGTGGTCAGCCGGAGCAGCCCACTGTCCCGCTCATCGCGGAGCCCTTCTCGCCCCAGCCGAAGCTCAGGTAAGCCGCCCGGCATCGCCACGCTTCTCGTTTTCGCTTCAGCTTGCGCCGCATCATGCCACTCTGAGGCACCGCCCGCGCCGCGGGTGGAGACGGCGAGCGAAGCACGCATCGAGCGAAAAGTCGTCGCTGCCGGAACGATCGAGCCGTCCCGTGAGGTGGAGATCCGCTCCCGGATCGCCGGGATCGTGAAAAAAGTCCACGTCTCCCGGGGCGAGCCGGTCGCGGCAGGCGCGCCGCTCGTCGAGATCGAGCGGGAACTCCTCGAGGCCCGCCTGATGGAAGCTGAGGCCAACGTCGATGCTGCGGCAGTCGCTCTGCGCTTCGCGCGTGTCGCGCTAGACCGGACGATCGAGCTGCACGAGACTGGCAGCTCGTCGGATCAGATCCGGGACGATGCCACCGCCCGTTTCGAGAAGGCCCAGGCGGAGCGCGCGCGCGTAGGTGCCGTCGCAAAGGTCCTCTCGACTCAGCTCAGCTATTCCACCGTCCGCGCCTCGATGGATGGTCGGGTCCTTGTCGCTCATGTCGAGGAAGGAAGCGCCGTTTCCCCTGTGACTTCGGCTAACGGAGGGACCCTGCTCTTAACGCTCTCCGGCGACCGCGCGCTTCATTTGGAAGGTCTGGTCGACGAACACGAGATCGTCCGTGTCCAGGTCGGTCAGCCGGCCCGCGTCCGCGTCGAGGCTCATGGTGATCGAGTGTTCGAGGGCCGCGTCCGCGAGATCGCCCCGATCGGCCAGCGGCTCCAGAACGTTACCTACTTCGAGGTCGAGATAGAGATCACCGATCCCGAGGTAGATAGCCTGCGTCCCCGGATGTCGGGCGAGGCCGAGATCATCACGGAGGTCGTCGATTCCGCTGTCGTCGTACCCGAGCTCGCCCTGCGCTACGAGGGGGACCAGACCTTCGTCGAACTGGCGACCGGCGCAGGCGCTGATTCCTTGGCACCGCGCGGTGGCTCGCTGCCGCCCGAGCGACGCAGCGTGGAGATCGGCATCGTCGATCGAGATCGGGTCCAAATCCTCTCTGGTCTCGCGCCCGGGGAGCGGGTGGTGCTGGATTAGGTGTGGGGGTGGGAGAAGCCGCCAATGCGATCCTCGATCTAGAGGGGGTGCATAAGCACTACCAAACGGATCGAGTCGATGTGCACGCTCTACGCGGCGTCGACCTGCGAATTGCGACGGGCGACTATCTGAGCATCATGGGCCCCTCCGGCTCCGGGAAGACGACGATGCTGGAGATCTTAGGGTTGCTATCGCCTGCGTCGGCCGGCACGGTGCGATTCCAGGGCCGTCCGACGTCGGGGCTCGATGTCACGGCGCTCGCGCACATTCGAAGCCAGGAGATCGGCTTTGTCTTCCAGGCATTCAATCTGCTGCCACGGCTCTCGGCGGTAGAAAATGTCGAGCTGCCGCTCGTCTACCAAAGGTCTGGTGGCGGTCCGGGCGGACGCCGCTCGCGAAGGGATCGCAAGGAACGCGCGATCGAGGCGCTGCGACGGGTCGGCCTGGAAAGCCGCGCGGGCCATCTGCCTGGCGAGATGTCCGGTGGCGAACGCCAGCGGGTCGCCGTCGCGCGCGCTCTCGTGAACGATCCCGCCGTGATCCTTGCCGACGAGCCGACCGGTAACCTCGATAGCAAGACAGGGGAGGAAGTTCTGTCCCTCTTCGACGCGCTCCATGAGCAGGGCGGGACCCTAGTCGTCGTGACCCACGACGAGCGTGTTGGAGCGCGCGCCGCGCGTACGGTAAGCGTGCGGGACGGCGTGATCGAGCGAGACGACTGACGTGGACTCCGCTCGTCAGGCACTTCGGCTTTTGCGCGCCTACGGACTCCGGTCGGTCCTCACTCTCTTCGGTCTGGTGTGGGGCACGGCTTCGGTCGTCTTCCTCGTCGGTTGGGGCGAGAGCCTCGAAGAGGTCGTCGATCGCGGCTTCGAGAAGGCGGGGCGAGACCTGGGGCAGCTTTCCGCTGGGACGATCGGCGAGGAGTTCACGCCTTCGACCGATCGCCGACAGCTCCTCATCAGCTGGCAGGACGTCGCGGCGATTCGGCGTCAGGCTAGGCTCGCCCGCGCCGTCGGAGCCGAGACGCGTCGCTATCTCCCCGTAACCGCCGGCTCCCTTTCCTTCCACCGTGAGGTGCGCGGTGTCGAACCGGAGGGGCTGCGGATACGCGCGATCCCCGTCGCCCAGGGACGGACGATCCGACCAGGGGATGTGGGCGAGCGTCGCCCGGTGGCAGTTTTGGGCTTCGAGGTCGCGGAGGATCTCTACGGCGCACGTCCCGCGGTCGGTCGTCGCCTCCGAATCGACGGACGCTTCTTCGAGGTGGTCGGTCGACTCGAGCGGATGGGCGCTCAGTTCGGCCAGGACGGGGAGCCGATCGACGACCAGATCTGGATTCCGATCACGACTCACTTCGCGAGTTGGCCGACTCCTGGGACCGAGCCGAATGCCGTCTCGACTGTGCTCTACCGGTTGTCTCGCTCGAGCGCGGTCGATGCGACCGAGGATGAGCTGCGCCGACTGCTGGCCGAGCGCCTCGGCGTCGATCCAAAGGACGAGGAAGCGATCGTCGGCTGGAGTGCAAGTCGCACTCTCGCGCAGATCCCTCTCGGCGAGTTGCGGGGCATCCTCGCGCTGCTCTCCGTGACCACTCTCGCGATCAGCGGGATCGGTGTGCTCAACCTGATGCTCGATACGGTGCGGCAGCGGCGCCGCGAGATCGGTCTGCGGCTCGCCGTTGGCGCTCGGCCGCTGGACGTAGTGGTCCAGTTTCTGATCGAAACCGCGACCATCGTCGCCCTTGGTGGGCTGCTCGGGATTGCCATCGCCCTGGCGCTCATTCTTGCTTTTGCCGCGGTTGACTTGCCGGAGATCATCCCCGTCCCTCGCGTCTCGGTGCCGGCCATTGCCTTGGCGCTCGGCGTGATGTCCGCCGTCGGCTTGATTGCTGGTGGAATCCCGGCTCTGCGCGCGGCGCGAGTCGACCCGGCCTCGACACTCCGGAGCGACGGATGACGAGCGTACGAGCTCGACGATCCCTCGATGCGGGAGGTGTCCCGCGATGACGGACCTGTGGCTCGAGGTCGGTCGAAGCCTGAGCGCTCATCGGGTGCGATTCGCGCTGACGGCTGTCGGCATCGCCTGGGGCACTCTCGTCCTGACTTTTCTCTCTTCGCTCATGGTCGGATTCCAGAGTCACTTCGTATCCGAACTCGAGGAACTCGGTCCAAACATCGTGATCATGGGGCCAGCGGCGATCCTCGAGTCTGGACGGGGTGAGCGGTATGCGCGCGAGCCTCGAGTGGAACCCCGAGATGTCGCGCGTGTGGAGCGCAGCGGCCGGGTGTCCCACGCATCTCCCGAAGTCCAGCGTTGGGCCGTCCCCGTCCGCGTGGACGGCCGCTCGAAGCTGCTCAGCGTGACCGGGCTCGACGCGGACGGAGACCGCATCCGGAGCATCGTAATCGATCGAGGCCGATTCCTTTCGCCGCTCGACGTCGAACGGGCCGCTAAGGTCGCTGTCCTCGGCCCCGAGGCGGCACGCCGACTCTTCGGCCGGAAAGATCCGGTGGACCGCGCGATTACCGTCGATGGTCATCTCTTTCGCGTGATCGGGCTCGCTACCGCCAAGGGTGATCAGCTGGTCAACTCGGGCGACCCGGACGACCGAAAGCTCTTTGTTCCGTATACGACGGCCCAGCGATGGTTTTCTCGTACGAAGCGCCTGACCGAATTCAGTCTCGCGCCCGCGACTTCCGATCGAAGCGGTGAGATGATCCGACGCGTGCGTGAGCTGACGGCGCTTCGAGAACGGTACGCGCCCTCGCTCGAGAGCGCTCTCTGGGCCTTCGACATCCAGGAACCCCTTGCCCTCGTACGGACCCTGTTTCTCGGGATCCGCGTCTTCATGGCCGGTGCTGGCCTCGTGACGCTCTTCGTCGGCGCTGTCGGCGTGATGAACATCATGTTGGTCGTCGTCGGGGAGCGTCGGCAAGAGATCGGCTTGCGCAAAGCAGTCGGTGCACACGACCGCGACATCTTCCTCCAGTTCGTTGCGGAAGCGTCGATTGTATCCTTGGGCGCGGGCGTAGCCGGTACCGGAGTGGGGCTCGGGTTGGTCCGTGGATTGGCGGCCTGGCTGCCGGAGGATGCGACCTTCCAATCTCCGCCCATCTTCGATCTCTCGCTAGTTGTTCCCCTTACGTTGGCTCTGGTGATCGTCGGGAGCGTTTCGGGGCTGATGCCGGCGCTTCGCGCCGCGCGAATTCCGCCGTCGGTCGCGCTCCGGAGCGCCTGATGAAGGATCTGCTCGAGCCGGCGATCCTCGAGAGAAGCACGTCCTCGCGGAGGTCTGGATTCCACGCTTCGCGAACTTGTGGGAGTTGCGGGGCCGTAAGCGTCAAGCGATCATTCGCGTGGTCTCCCCCCAGCACACCTCGGCGTCGCGGGTCGAGTCTCCCTCGACAGGGTCGTCATCGGGATCAGAACCAGGTCCGCCGAGTGCCACCCCGGCGCTCGGAACGTCCCGGACACCCACCGAGCCCGGTCCTAGTGGGCCTGCATGCGTCGCCTGGAGGATTCCGATGACGAACGAAAGGTCCGAGGGGACGCCGCTCGCAGCCGTAGTTCGCGATCTGTCCCGTACGGCCCGGTCTGGACTTTGCGTGAGCGTGGTGATGGGCGCGGCGCTCGCTTCCGCCGCGGATTCCGCGGACTTCGAGTCTTTCTATGCGTCGAAGGTTTCGTTGCCGACGATTCGAGACCTCGCCCCGACCGCGGACATCGTTGGGAGAGGGCGATCGCTTGGGGTCGACGAGGCGATCGCGATGGCGATTGGAAACAATCTGGCCGTGGCGGTCGAGCGTTTCGGACCACTGATCGCCGAGGCAGAGGCATCGGCCGCCATGGGTGTGTACGACCCGACCCTGCGTGCCGACTTTCGCCACGAGATCGAGAAGACCCCTCTGACTTCTGCGCTGGCCTTCGCGGCCGCGACCCGCGACCGAACGAACGGCGGTGGAATCGGCATCGAACAGGAAATCCCGTTGATCGGTGCCACGGTCAGCGCGCGATACGAGGCGCGCTCGCTCCTTACGCGGCTGCCGACCGAGCAGCTCTCTCCTCGTTATGACTCGAGCTTCTTCCTGACCGGGCGGATTCCGCTGCTCCGCGGTCTCGTATGGAATGAGAACTGGACGAACGTGAAGTTGCGCGACATCCAGAGCGATGCTGCGCGCGACACGTTCAGTCTCGAAGCCATGGACATCGTGCGCGAAACCGCTGATGCGTACTGGTCGCTCGTAGCGGCTCGAGACCGCGTACGCGTTGTCCAGAAGAGTCTCGAAACGTCGCGTGCGCTGGCCGAACTCGCGCGAAATCGGCTCGCGGCAGGCGTGGCGTCTCGTCTCTCTGTGGTCGAGGCAGAAGCCGGCGTGGCGGAGCGTGAGTTCGACGTCATTACCGCCGCAAACGCGTACCGAAGAGCGCAGGACGTGTTGGTCGCCCGGATCCTCGGCCGCGGTCTCTCTGCGGAAACGCAGGCCCTGATCACGCCCGAGTATGATCCGCTCGCGTTCGAGATGCGTACGCCGGATTTGTCTCGTGCGGTCGAGATCGCTTTTCGCGAGCGTCCCGAGCTAGCGCAGGCTCGCCGTCGGATCGAAGAGAGTGAAGTCGAACTCAAACTCGCTCAGAACCAGCTCCTTCCCCAGTTCGACGTCGAAGCAAGCTTCGGATACGTAGGGATCTCGGGCGATCCGAACCCCGGCGGCGCCAACCTCGACTTCATCAATGTCCCGGGCTTCACCGATCCTTTCATCGTGATCGACGCCGACGGAGCTCCTCCGCTTCAGACCGGCGGGTTCACCAGCTCCGACAACCGTTTCTTCAACCGGAGTGGCTCCGAGAATTACAGCGTTAGGGGCGTCTTCTCAATTCCGTTCCCGAACACGACGGCGCGGAAACGCGCCGTCTCGCGGAAGCTCGAATTCCAGCGCGCCAAGACGAATCTGGCTTGGAGGGAGCAGGAGGTAGTCCTCGAAGTACGAGACGCCGTACGGAACCTGATGGCCTCCGCCATGGGAATCGAGGCCGCCGAACGCCGCCGGCTGATGGTCGAAGAGCAGCTGCGGTCCGAGCGCGATCGCTTGGAGCACGGAGAGTCGACTCCCTTCGACGTCCTCCAGCGAGAAAGCGATCTCGTCGATGCCGAGAGCAAGAAGATTGCTGCCGTTCAGACCTACCGTTCCGCGGAGATCGGCCTCGAACGGGCCCAAGGCACCATCCTCGATTTCTATGACGTCGTACTCGACGAATCCGGCGAGTAGCCGAAGAAAGTGCGGTGCGTCTGTGAAGCGGCCGCGCCGAACCACGCCCGGTCTAGAACGTGCTGATCAGTCGCGGTGGGGCATCAAGCCAACCGCCGATCAGGCGGGAACAGGCCTGGACCAGTAGATCGCGCCCGATCATGTGCGGTGTGTCGAGTGTCAGCCGCTCGTAGTCTCCGAGCGTGAGTTCGGCCCAGGCATCCACGTCGTCGAGCGTTACGAGCGCGTCCCGCGTGCCGACCGCCGCATGGATCCGCGCATCGATCACCGGCACTTCCGAATACCGGTACTCCTCACAGTTGCGCAGGTCCTCACGCAGGATCGGCTCGAAGATGTCCATTACGTCCGGGCGCGTGAGGATCTCGTTCGGCATGCCGCCGAGTCGGTCGAGGGCGGCGACGAATTCCGGCCCCGGGAGTGGGGACAGCGGTTCACCGTCCGCAAACGGGCGATGAGGGGCGCGCGCGCCGATCGGAAACAGCGCTTCCGGCTCCGGGAGGCCCATGCGTCGGCAGTACTGCGCGAACTCCCAGGCGACCAGCCCCCCCATGCTGTAGCCGAGGATCGCGTAGCGTCGATCGAGCAGCTCCGAGAGATCTTCGGCGAGGAGCGTTGCCAGCGCCGGGAGAGAGTCTGGGATGGGCTCCTTGAAGCGTCCTTCGCGGCCGGGAAGCGCGACCGGGCAGATTTCGATCCGTGCCGAGTCCAGGGCCATGAGCGGGTAGAAGGTGCTGGCGCCGCCGCCGGCCGGCGGAAAACAGAAAAGTCGGGCCGGGGCGTCGTGGTCGACGGCTCCGGGCCGGCGGATGCGTTCGTGAGTCATGAGGTCGTGGCTCCGAAGATGAAGTCGAAGCGTTCTTTCAGGAGTTTTCGGGGGCCTGGATCGCTCATCTTCCAGAGACGAGCATCGAGCACGAAGTGGACCCATGTGAGGACGATGCCAGCGGCGAAGAGCGCATGGTTGCCGACCAGGCGATGCAAAGCGAGGCCTCCCAGGAGGGCACATGCGAAATACCACGCGGAGTGGAGCACACGCTGCGCCGGTTCGTGCCCGAGGATGAAGACCATGAAGAGGTACTGGAAACCGTGGGCGAGGGCGTAGCTCCAGAAAGCGTAGTCCGTCTGCTCGAGGAGGAGAGCGGGCAGGAAAAAAGTGAATGACGCCGCGACGAAGGAGACGGTTCGCGGGTGACGGAACGCCTCCGGTCGTCGGTAGCCGAGTGCGAGAAGGCCGGCGACCCCGAGCGCGAAGGCGATGCGCGCCGCCGGTTGGAAGAGGTGGGCGAGCGGGCTCCAAAAGTTCACGTTCGGGAACGCGTCTTCTAGGAAGACAGGCATCACGGAGAGGCAGCCGGCCAGGGCGGGCAGGAGTACTACACGGTCCAGGTAACGAGGGACGCGATTACCGGCAGCGGCGGCACTGAACGCGATGATCCCGTAATTCTGGCGCTGGTAGTGATAATGGAGCCATCCGAGATGAAACATGTACAAGGCGGCGACCGGCCCGGCCGGGAGTGACGAACTCGCGCCCCAGGCGACGGCGCCCAGCGTCGCGACGATCGAGACGGCCGGCACCACGATGAAACGAAGCGGCATCGGCCGCATGACCTCTCGGACCGAGCGGTCCACGTAGACGGATGCCGTACTCGCGACGTGTCCGCCGCCGGCGGCGAAGATCAGAAATCCGAGCCCGACCGAAGACGAGAAGGGGATGTCGATCGTTGCCATGAGCGGCAGCGCCAGGAGCGGGAGCGCCGTCAGCGCGAAGATCGCTGCGAAGAAGCGCCGGCGCTTCCTCTCTCGAGTCTGGTCCTGGGGCATCGCGTCGTTCACCTTCTGTCCGCTGACTAGAACTCGAGCTCGATGTGGTTCGCGTCTCTCGCCTCCGCGTCGTCCGCTGAGAGGCCGAGCGCGGCACGGAGGGCATCGACGTGGTCCGCCAGCGACTCCACCGTCAGATAGCGGAAGTGGGCCGTCAGCGGCAGCTCCAGCTCTAGGCGCTTGCGGAGTCGGGCGTTCACTCGGGTCGCGTTCAGCGAGTGGCCCCCGAGCATCATGAAGTCGTCGTGCACGCTGATCTCGGAGAGGCCGAGGACTTCGCTCCAGATCTCGGCCACAAGGGTCTCGGTCTCGTTTCGAGGGGCCTCGAAGGGACGCTGGGCCTCAGCCGTCGGCGCTGGCAGGCACTCGCGATCGATCTTGCCGTTCGCGAGGAGTGGGAGCTCGGACAGGAAGACGAAGCGCGAGGGCACCATCACGGGCGGCAGCCGATCGAGGAGCGCGCTTCGCAGGTCCTCGAGCGCTTCGCTCGAGACCTCGGTGGCGCGGTCATTCCGAATCACGTAGGCCGTTAGACGGACCGCGCCCGCCTCCTCTGCCCGCGAAAGGACGAGCGCCTCGGAAACGTCCTGGTTTTCTCGGAGTGCCGCCTCGATCTCGCCGGGCTCGATCCGGATGCCGTTTATCTTCATCTGGTGGTCGATGCGTCCGAGGTACTCGATCTCGCCGTCGTCGCGCCAGCGCGCGAGATCTCCGGTCCGGTACATCTCGAGCGACATTGCGTCGTCCCCCGGCCGCGCAAAGGGGTTCGGGACGAAGGCCTCAGCAGTCCGGCGCGGGTCCCCCAGATAGCCCCGGGCAAGGCTGGCCCCGGCGATGTGGAGCTCGCCGGGGACGCCGGTGGCGACCGGGTTGCCTTCGGTGTCCAGGATGTAGAGGGTCGTGCGCGTGATCGGGCGACCGATCGGGACACTCGCCTCCGGCTCTACTTCGGCGCAGTCGAAACACGTAACGTCGATCGCGGCTTCGGTCGGACCGTAGAGATTGAAGAGAGCCGCGCCTGGGAAGCGGTCCGCGAAGGAGCGGACGTGCACAGACGTGAGAGCTTCTCCGCTGCAGATCACGCGCCGGAGAGGGCTTTTCTCGTCGCGCTCGGCGTTTTCGAGGAAGGCGCCCAACATCGAGGGCACGAAGTGCATCGTCGTGACCCCGGCCGCGGGAATGAGCTGCTCGATATAGGCTGCGTCGCCCTGTCGACCGGGTTCGGCGAGCGCGACGGTCGCGCCGACGAGGAAGGGCCAGGT
>PAQX01000092.1 GCA_002709835.1 Deltaproteobacteria bacterium | reverse complement strand
GCCGAGAGCATCCTCGCCTTTATGTGTCTTCAGCGCCCGCGGTTGCGGGATCTGCCAGCTGTTCATTCTACTCAACCTTCTCGGCTTACCCGGGAAATTGCGCCTAACAACCTGGAGATTTCAGGCTCGGCTCCATGCGCAATGATTCGCTCGGGGGCAGAAAGTAGTCTCTTGTCGGCTCTCAGGAGAGAAATAGGCAATCTACGCGAGTCGGCGCCGACAGCGCGTATGACCGAAGGCGGACAAGGAGGGTGCTTCAGAGTGATCAGCTGGCCCGATCCGCGCAGCGTCCCCGCAGTTCTTTCCCCTAGAGGGACCAATGCCGAGACTATTGGGGCCTCGCTCTGATCGCGAGGGCTAGGGGCGGAGCACACCCTTCCAGCGCGCAGCTCGCGCACCACCACCCCGGTGGCGAAGCCTCGACGGGAGGGAGAAGAAGTTTCGGTCCCGCCTGCCCGCATTCGAGCAGGCGCGGCTATGCCGTCATGTCGTTCTGAACTCGGCAGATCGAGAAGGCGCCTGCTCGTTTTCGCCCAGGAAGGAGCTGAATCGCACAGTTCGGGACTTTTTGTCGGCTCTCCAGATCAAGAGGAACTGCTGAAGCCTTTCGAAAAGCTCTTGAGCGACGCGCAGAGGGCGCGTGCGGAGCCCGGGACTTGCCGTGAACGGCGGAAAGCCTCCTGGGCTCGGGGAAGGGGGCCGGCTCGTGCGGCCTCGCTCAGTCGTTGAAGGGGATCCGTCCGACGCAGTAGTCGGTGCCGTCGTCTTCGTGCGCATCAACATCGACGGGTCGGAAGTTGATGTTGTAGGGGCCGTCGATCGTCTCGGCGACCAGTCTGGACTCGTCCCAATCGACGATCACCATCGCATGACCATCGTCGCCGGAGCTCGTTCCCGTCGATTTCCGGTCGAGATAATCCCCCGGCCGTGGCACGTAGGTATCACCGTAGACCCAGTGGTAGTCCGCATCCCTCTTGATCCACTGATTCCGGCTCGCGTGGTAGCAGTAGAGACGGTCCGCGTCGTGGAACGCGTCGTGAATTTGCGAGTGGACGTGGATGTCCCGGAAGTCCTCTCCGTCGATGCGGACACCGAACTGATGGTAGTACCACGAGACCGTCTCGCTGCAGAGCGACTGGTCATCGCCGTCGGTGTACTTCTCGTCGCGTTCCCCGTCCGGGGAGGCGCTGCTTCCACTCTTTCCGACGTCATGGAGAAACTCGCGGAGGGCTACGGGGAGCGCCAGGAACTCGTCCGTCGTCAGGCCGAGATGATCGATCGCGTGCTCCCGCCGTCCTGCCTCCGAATCGACAGTCAAGACGCTCGTTCCGGCATCCAGATATTGGTTCTCGACCAGGCCGATCAGCGCCCACTCCTCACGCCCGCAACAAGTATTCGCATACTCAATTTCGATCTCGAGGCGCCGGATAACGAGCGCCGTCGAGCCGCCTGCGTTCTCGAATGTCATGGCATCCCAGAACGATCGATTGTCCGGCTCGACGATCGACTTCAGCCGAGCCAGTCCCGTATGCGTCACGGCCCCTTCGTAGACCAGGTGTGAAGACCGGCTAAAGCGGACGGGAACGACCTTCCGACTGCCGTCTTCGTGATGAAAGACCAGTCGGCGTGTGAAGTTGTTGTGAATGGGAACGCTTTCGAGCTCCAGGTGCATCCTCAAATCGGTCGGAAGCATCTCTTCGGTCACTTCGTATCCCGCGGCGGCGACCGACATGCAGATCGAAGACAGTCCGGCGATAAGGGCGAGAGCGTTTCGGAGCGGCGCAAACCGGTTCCGTATCGGTTTGACGGTCTGGTTCGCGGTTCGAGAGGTCATCTTCATCTCATTTCTCAGTCTTCCGAGCATGTGTTCTCGGCGTTTGTAGAGAAGACGGCTACGAGCCCGATGCGATATCGATTCGATGCGATCTTATCGGCTCCCGTGCGGGCAGCGCACCGATGCGAAGAAGGCGGTGGCCTCCCGGGCACCGCCCTCCCTGTGTTCTGGCCGTGGTCTGATACGATCGCGGCGACGGCGAATCGATGGAGAGGGGCGCTGAATGGTCGAGCACAGAGAACCTTCGCAGGGCGCCGCGGTGCGCGAATCGCTCTCGTTTTGTCGCCAGTGTATGGGGATGTGCGGAACCATCGTTAGCCTCGACGGCGAATCACGGGTCGTCGGCGTTCGTGGGGATCGTGAGGATCCCTCGACGCTCGGCTACGCATGCTTCAAGGGGCTGAACGCGCCCGAGGCGCACAACAGCCCGGAACGATTTCTGCGACCGATGAAGCGGATGTCCGATGGGGAGCTCGCGCCGATCCCGCTCGAGCAGGCCCTCGATGAAATCGCGACGCGGATCCGAGAGCTCGTCGATGCGGACGGCCCCGGCACGGTCGCGGGATATCGCGGCGGCGGTGCCTTCTTCACCTCTTCGTCCGTGATGATGATTCCGGCATTCCTTTCGGCGCTGGGCTCGCCGAAGGCCTACAGCTCGGTCACGATCGATCAGTCCGCCAAGATGGTTGCGCTCGGTCGGCTCGGGATGTGGCCACCCGGGCGAGTTCCGATGAGCCGCTCGGACGTCTACCTGCTCGTGGGTGCGAACCCGCTCGTCTCGGTGAGCGCCAACGGCTTCGATACCCGGAATCCCACGAAGCGCCTGCGCGCTGCGCGGGAGCGGGGCATGAAGCTGATCGTGATCGATCCGCGAGAGAGCGAGACCGCGCGCTTCGCCGACATCCACATCCAGGCGCTCCCCGGCGAAGACTGCGTCGTCCTCGCCGGGCTGCTCCATCTCATCCTGGAGAACGGCTGGCAGGATCACGCGTTCTGCGACCAATTCGCAGACGACGTGGACGCGTTGCGTTCGGCGGTGGCTCGTTTCACGTCGGACGCAGTCGCCGCGCGCGCCGGGATTTCGGAGTCGACGCTCCGAGAGACGGCGCGGCTCTTCGCACACGAGTGCAGCACGGGACCGGCAGCCGGGGCCACGGGACCCGACATGGCCCCCGGCGGCAATCTCGCGGAACATCTGATCGAGTGTCTGAACATCGTGTGCGGTCGCTACCTGCGTGAAGGCGACCCGGTCGAGCACCCCGGCGTGATTCATGCGCGGCAGCCCATTCGCGCCGAGGTGATTCCCGCACCGCGGTGGTGGGAAGAAGGAGCCAGGAGCCGAGTGGGCGGCTTCGGGCAGCTCGATGGGGAGCTACCGACGGGTACGCTACCGGACGAGATCCTCGCCTCAGGCTCCGGACGCGTCCGCTGCCTGATTTCCCATGGCGGGAATCCTGCTTCCGCGATCCCGGGAATCGAGAAGGTCGAACGCGCGTTCGCTTCCCTCGATCTGCTCGTCGCGATCGAGCCCTTTCCGACGATGACGACCGCGCTGGCCGACTACGTGCTGCCGCCGACGCTCCAGTACGAACGCGCGGACCTGCCGATCTGGCTCTATGAGAGCCTGGTCTCGCCCGAGCCCTACACACGGTTCACGCCGGCGATCGCGACACCGCCGGAAGGAGCGGAGGTCGCGGACGACTACCTGTATTTCTGGGAGCTCGCGAAGCGCCTGGGCCTGACCCTCGAGCTCATGGGGGAGGCGCTCCCGATGGACTCGGCGCCGAGCACGCGTGAGATCCTCGAACGTACCGCGGCCAACGCGCCGGTCGCCTTCGACGAGCTCGAGCGGGCAGAGCGCGGCGTATTCCTCCCCGGAGAAACCCAGTTCGTGGAGCCCGGCGACCCTGACAGCCCGAATCGTTTCAGTCTGCTCCCGGACGACGTGGCCGACGAGCTGGCCGGATTCGCCGGCACCCTCGCACATCCCCCCCTCGGCGACGAGCGCTTTCGCTACCGCCTTGCCGTGCGTCGGCTGCGGGACGGGAACAACTCCGCAGGGCTCTCGCTCCCTTCCATCAAGGCGCGCGTCCCGGTCAATCCGGGCTTCATGAACCCCGACGACATGGCGGACGATGAGATCTCGAACGGCGACGAGATCGAGATCGCGTCGCGCCACGGGAAGATCCGCGTCCGTGCGGAAGCCGACCCCTCGCTTCGTCGCGGTGTCGTTTCGGTTTCCCACGGATTCGGGTCGCTCCCCCGGGAGGGCGCGAAGTACGCCGATGTCGGGGTCAGCACGAACTGGCTGACGGCGGCGAGCGAAGGCTCCCGGGAGTCGATCAACGCGATGCCTTGGATGACCGGTTTCCCCGTTTCGGTTGAACGGACGGGCGCGCGCGCGCCGGGTGCGGTTGAAGCTTCAAAAGGCGCTTGATCCTTCGGTCTCACCCAGCCCGGGATGGATCCCTTCGAAGATCTCTCGGAACCGCCAATGGTTTCTCCAGGAAGGCGGCTGCGTCGCGCCCGATCCTTTCGTCAGAAGTCGTCCGCTTCTGCGTTGCCGTCCATTGATGAAGCGCCTCCTCTTCGATCGAACAGCTTAGCGTCGTCGGAGCCCGTGGAGGTAGCCATTGCTCCGCGAGTTCCGTCGGCTCGCCGTTGCCGTGAACGATTCGTCGAGCGCTGCGGGCCGCTTCGGAACCCCGATCGCAACGTGAGGCAGCGTGAGCGCGGCGAGTCCGACGAAGAGGAGCTGCATCGCGCTGGCCTCGCTCTGCCCGGGAGACCACGACAGCCACGCGGCGCCCGCGAGCAAGAGCGTCGCGAGCGTCGCTGGCATCGCTCGCGCCACGAACAGGGCGAAGCCCGCGCTTGGTGACGAGGGATCGAAGCGCTCGGCGACGCGGATCCCGTGGCGGACCGAGTGATCCAGACAGAAGTAGAGCCCGAAGGCCAGCAGCACCGGAAGCACCGCGAAGCTCAGCAGCCAGAGGGCCTGTCCGAGCGCGATCACGACCGGCTGCGCGTCGCGCTTCGCGGCGCCCATGGCGATGCGTTGGGCCCAGGAGACGACACGCGACACCAGCCAAACGCCGAGCCCGGTCGAGAACGCCGCGCTCGACGCGATCGAAGACAGGTCGCGATCGACCAGCATCCCCAGCAAGGTCAGGGTCTCATCCGGGCGAAAGAGGAGCGGACCGAGGATCGCGGTCGCTCCCGCACTCAATGATTCGATGCCGTCCGCGAAGAACGCTGGACGATCCCGGTCGAGCTCCGCTTGGCCGAAGTGCCAAGCGGAAGCGACCAGAAACGTCGCGAGCGTGCCGAGTGGCGCCGCGATCCACGCGGCGATCGCCAGACCGACGAGCGCTAGATAGAACGTCACGAAACGGAGCCATGCTCGCCGCGGAGCGTCCTGCGGTACCGCGACCCACGGATCGACGGCGCCATGTGGCAGTGCGAACGCGCCGACTCCGACGGCGAGTACCGCGAACTGCGTCGCATGATCGAGCTCGGGCACAAGCAGCCCGGCGAGGCACGCGACGAGAGCGATTCCTACCACCGCGCGCCGATGACCCGCTTCGAGCCGCTCGCCCCATCCGTGACTTGCCTGCCCGGGGCGCTTCGATTCAGCGCGTGCCGTCATGTTGCAGCCATTCGGCGAGAAATCCCTTCCGGCAGCATCGCTCGAAGCAGACGAAGGCCCGGCATCGCCCGAATGACCTCGGCGACGTCACTCGCCCGCGGCGCTTCCATCAGGAAACGAACGAGGGCTGCGGGGTCAGCCGATTCGAAGAGTCGATAGAAGAACACGGGCGCCTCGGTCGGCCGTCGCTGGATCGCCGCGAGAAGGATCCGATCCATCACGCGCAGTATCGACGGGCGCGAGATTCCCTCAGTCTCCGCGACGGCCGCGGGCGAGAGCGTCCCCTCCCGTGCGAGCGCCTGCGCAAGGCGCTTGGCCTGTCGTTGGATCGCGAGGAAGGCGTAGCCCGTGCTCGGGCGACAAGCGCCCGCTGCAAGTCCAATGGGGATCACGCCCGGCGCGAGTGGGCAGATCGGGACGTCGAACATCGGAAGTCGTCCGGATTCGCTGCCGGTGACCTCGAACCGACGGACGCCGTGACGCGCTCCGAGGTAGCGCGCGATGTCTTCTTCATAAGCTTCGCATGGGAGCGAGTGCGGCGAGAAATACGTCGACTCGACCAACGCTTCTGTCCGCGAGTAAGGGAGCACGTAGAAAAAGTGCACGGCCGTGGAGGCATCTCCATCGAAGTCCATCAGCGTCACGGTTTCGGGATCGAAGGCCGGCTCAGCGGTGCGAATGAATTGCCCGACGAAGTGCTGCGAGAGTCGGCCGTCGCGGTCGGACCGAATGCGAGCGGCTTCCGCCTCCGCGAGCGCTGCACCAGCGCGCGCGTCGAAGACGAGACGGCTGCGGTAGGAGCCGGCGCTGGTGTCGACGCAAAAGTCTTTACCCTCTCGGGAGACGCCCGTCATCCGCTCGCCGAGCGAAAGCTCGATGGCGGGCGTGCGGTCGAGGCGATTCAAGCAGACCTCGTAGAAACGATCGGCGGAGACTTCGACATAGCGATGGCGATCCGTCCCCCGTTCGATCGTGTCTCCGCCGTGGGAGATGCGCCATCGCGACCAGCGATGTGTGACGGCGTCCTCGAAGAGATGCGGCTCGACGTCCCAGAAACACCAGGTGCGATCTCTCTCGTAGGTGGTTCGCGGTTCGACGATGCGGATGGATCGTCGGGGCGCGCCGCGAGAAACGAGCGCGGTCGCGAGGGAGAGACCGGCGCAGCCGCCGCCGAGGATCGTGATGTCCGTATCGACCATCTCCCTCCTCCGATCAAGCGAGGGGGTCTGCCCCAGGCATTCCGCGCAAGGATGCGTGTAGGGCCGGGTCGTGCACGGGCCGCGATCTCTTCGAGCCGGGCATCAGCGTCGCCAGCCAGGCACGGCCGGCCCGGCCCGTATGGAAGAAACGGCGCGACGAGCGCACGTAGGCTCGTTCGCCCCACGCCCGGTCGCGCTGAGCGCGGATCGATTCACCGATCGCCTCATAGCAGCGACTCGCCGTCGCCACTGCGAGACGCGCGCGCGTGGGGAGGAAGGCGAGGCCCGCGTCGGCGCTGCGGTAATAGCGATCGGCCAACGTCAGAGTCCGGTTGACGGCGACCCGGGTCTCGAGCCGTGTTCGAAGCCGCGCGTGCGAAAGTGTCGTCGGCGTCACGTCGCGGGGGATCCACGGACGCGGCAGGTAGACGCGATCTCGAGCGGCATCCTCGACGACGTCTCGAGCGATGTTGGTGAGTTGCATCGCGATGCCCAGATCGATCGCGAAGGGGTCTGCTTCCCGGTCCTCGACTTCCAGGATCCGGTTCGACATCAGACCGACCGTCCCCGCGACCCGGTACGCGTACCGAACGAGCTCCGATTCGCTCCCGATCCGAACGAAACCGAGGTCGTCCTCGAAGCCCGCGAGGAGCTGAAGAGGGATCTCCGCCGCGATGCCACACGTTTCGGCCAGCTCGAGAAACCGCCGGACGTTCACGTCCTCGCTCCGTCCCGACTTCAGGTCTCTTCGGACCGTGGCGAGCGCGGCCGAGGCTTCGTCCCTCGGCTTGTCGTCGACGAGGTCGTCCAGGCGGCGACAGAACGCGTAAAGTGTGGCCACTCTCTGGGCCGCCTCGCGACCGAGGGCTCGGCTGGCCCACGCGAAGGTCTTGCCGTGCTCGGCGAGGGTTCGCCGTGCCGCCTCGTCGAGCGCCTCTTTCTGGGGATCCATCATGATTGGACGGCCTCGAGCTGGACGCGCGGTATCAATCGGTCCAGCACCTTCGCTGAGCTGAGCACGCCGGGGAGGCCCGCGCCAGGATGGGTCCCCGCGCCCACGAGGAAGAGATTTTCGAGCTCCTCGGAGCGATTGTGGAATCGAAAATACGCGGACTGTGTGAGCGTGGGTTGGATGGAAAACCCGGTGCCGTGCTGAGTCAGGTAGCGACTCCGGAAATCGTTCGGCGTGACGTAGAAATCGGCCGTGAGATGCGTCCGTAGATCCGGGAGAACGGTCGCGTCGAGTGCGTCGACGATCCGGTCGCGATAGCGCTCGCCCTCGCTCTCCCAGTCGATGCCGGACTGGAGGTTCGGCACCGGCGATAGGACGTACCAGGCGTCACAGCCTTCCGGTGCCATCGACGGGTCCGTCGCGGTCGGTCGATGGAGGTAGAGGCTGAAGTCGTCCGCCAGCACCTGCCGATCGAAGATGTCTGCGAGAAGCTCCTGATAGCGCTGGCCCATCAGGATCGTGTGATGCGCGACGTCTCCGTAGCGCTTGGTCGTTCCGAAGTAGAGTACGAAGAGCCCCATCGAGTAGCGGAGCCGATCGACTTTACGGTCGGTCCAACGTTTGCGCGGAGCACCCGGGATCATGTTCTTGTAGAGGAAGGGCGCGTCGGCGTTGGACACCACGACGTGAGCGGAGCGGGCGCTCCCATCCGCCAACCTTACGCCGCAGGCGCGCCCGTCGGCCGACAGGATCTCGTCGACCTCGACACCGAGTTCGACCTCGATCCCGACCTCCTCCATCAACCGCCCGAGGCCTTCGACCAGCGCGCCCGTTCCGCCCATCGGGAACTGGATCCCCCATTCCCGCTCGAGATAGTGGATCAGCGCATAGATCGAAGTGGTGTCGAAGGGATTGCCCCCGACGAGCAGGGGCTGGATGCTGAAAGCCTGTCGAAGCGCCGGATCGCGCAGGTAGCGAGACACCATGCCGTAGACCGAGCGATCGCTCCGCAGACGGGCGAGAGCCGGCGCGACGCGCAACATGTCCCGCCACGACGAGAAAGGTCGATCGCCGAGTTCGGTGAAGCCCTTGTCGAAGATCTTGCGCGAGTGCTCGAGCATGCGGAGATAGCCGGCCTGGTCGCGGGGCTCGAACCGGCCGATCTCGTCGAGGGTCTCCTCCACGGTCCCGCCGTAGTCGAACGTCCGGCCGTCGTCGAAGCGGAAGCGGTACCAGGGCTCGACGGGGCGCAAATCCACGTAGTCCTTCAATTCTCTTCCGAAAAGCGTAAAGAGCTCCTCGAAGAGGAAGGGCGCCGTGATCACCGTCGGCCCTGCGTCGAAGACGAATCCGTCTCGGCGGTAGACCTGAGCGCGACCGCCCAGCTGGTCGAGTCGATCCATCAGCGTCACGTGATACCCGAGGGCGCGGAGGCGAAGCGCGGCCGCGATTCCCCCGAAACCGGCGCCAATCACGACGGCCGAGCGGCTGCCTCGCGGCCCGACTGGCGCCGGCCGGGGGGAAGATTCGGGAAGGACGGGAGCAGCGCTCATCGGGAGACTCCTCGAACTCGGTTCGGATCAGGCGTGGACAGGAATGTCCGTGCCGTTTCGGTGCTCGTTCAAAGCGATGGGCCGCACGTCGCGATCCCGGTGGAAGCGTTTCCTGAGCGCTCTCAAGGGTGAGACGACCTGCTCGACCGTCTCGTCGAAGATCGGGCGCAGTGGAATCGGGAGCGCAACCGCGTGTTCGCGACCCGCCTCGAGCGCGCGATCGGCTAGGTCGAAGGCGGCCCCGATTGCCGGCGAAGCGGTGACCTCCGCGATCAGGGAAGGGACCTCCTCCGGATGAGTGATCCGCAGTGTTCGGGCCGCCTCCGCGCGAGCGAGAAACGTGGAATCGACGAGCGTCGTATGGAGACCGACGACGACGTTGGGTCGCCCGCTGCGAAGATCGCTTCCGGCGGCGCGGGCGTCCCCTCCGATCAGGTCGGCCAGATCGTTTGCAGTTTGGAAGGCGACTGCGAGCGTCTCGAAGGAGCGCGAGACGATTTCGCGGTAGCGCGGTGCGAGACCGCTTGCCGAGACCGCGGCCTGGACGGGGAGCGCGAGGAGCGGTCCCGTCTTTCCGCGCGCAACGGACTCGAAGTAGGCGAGGTCGACCCGCGGTGCCCGCGCATAATCGTTATCCGCGATCTGACCGCGAATCACGGCCGTCGTTGCGTTCGTGAAAGCGCCGACGACGTCGAGTGCGTGTTCGGGCGAGATCGGGGCGCCCGCCGCGAGCTCGAAGGCGCGGGTCAGCAGGTAGTCGCCGACGTTGATGGCGACGTCGTCTCCAAATGCGGCCCAGACGGTCGGTCGCCCATGCCGCTCCCGATCGCGATCCTGGAGATCGTCGTGGACGAGCGAGGCGTTGTGAAGCAATTCGCAGGCAACTGCAAAGGACACCGCAACTGGCGTCGAAAGGCCGAGAGCCGTCGACGACGCGAGCGCGAGGCGCGCGCGATGGCGTTTTCCGAGGCTGCAAAAGTGATGGTCCAGCGCGGATCCGAGCAGTCCTTCTTCGGAGACGGAGCGCCGGAAGGCCTGCTCGAAGGCTTCGTTCACGCAGCTCTCTGTGCCCATGGTCCTGCGATTCGGGGGGCCGCTTTGGGTGTAGGCGGCAGGGGAGAAGGGCGCGCGGCGGGATTCGGGGATCTGGATTTCGGTCGACATGGGGCAGCTCCTCGTTGGACGTCCGGCCAGAACAGCGGCTCCGTCCTTGCCTCTTGACCCTATGAGTAGGCCCGGTGTTGTCAATGCGATTTCTAATCTTAATGTGAACATCGTATGAACGAAGACGTGGCCAGCCATCGACAAAAGGGCCTTCTTGCGGAGCGCAAGCGGGATCACGTCGCCCTCTGCGCTGAGCGCGACGTGGAATGTGCCTCCCGCAGCACATTCCTCGACGACGTGGCCTTCATGCATGAGGCGCTGCCCGAGATCGACGCGGCGGAAATCGACCTGCGAGCCGACTTCCTCGGCCACCCGCTCGGGCTTCCGCTCATGATTACGGGGATGACCGGAGGGCATCCTGGCGCGATTCAAATCAATCGCGACCTCGCCGCCGTCGCGCAGCGCCACCGTCTCGCGTTGGGGGTGGGTTCTCAGCGACCGATGCTCGACGCAAACAGCTCCGAAGCCGGCTATCGGCTGAGAGGTATCGCACCCGACGTCTTCCTGGCGGCGAATATCGGCGCTGTGCAGCTCCGACAGTCGGGCGCCGCGGTCGTCTGTGACCTTGCGGACCGCATCGAAGCCAATGCGATCTGCATCCACCTGAACCCCGCGCAGGAGCTCGTCCAGGATCGGGCCGATCGCCGTTTCCGGAAATGTGCCAACGCGATCGCAGACCTCGTGGATCGTTCCCCCCTGCCCGTCATCGTCAAGGAAACCGGCTGCGGGCTTTCGCCGCGAGCCGCTGGCGCGCTGGCCGGCGCGGGAGTCGCGGCGCTCGACGTAGCCGGCGCCGGTGGGACGAGCTGGACACGGGTGGAGAGCCATCGTGGCTCCGCCGCGCAGCGCTCGTTGGGAGAGACCCTTGCCGACTGGGGGATCCCGACTGCGGCCAGCATCGCGTTCGCGACAGGCCGTGGCCCCGCCGTAATCGCCTCCGGCGGGCTGCGAGACGGTCGCGATCTCGCCGCCGGGCTCGCGTTGGGGGCCGACCTGGCTGGCATGGCGCTGCCCTTCCTTCGGGCGCAGCAGGCCGGAGGACAAGCCTCCCTCGACCGCCTCGTTGGCTCGATCGCAGAGGCCCTTCGCGCCGTCTGTGTCCTGACTGGTTCCCGAGATCTGGCTGCGCTGCGTCGGGCCCCCGTCCATCTCGGTGCGGCGCTGCGCGATTGGCTCGTCCTCGACGACCGGTCTCGAGCGCCCGTCCACACCCGTTCGCGGCTTTCCGAGGAGTCCCTCGGAGTTCGTCGCGCTCGAACGCGCCCGTTCCCCGTTGAGTCGCTCGACTCATCCCAACTGGAGTGAGACCATGGAACTTTCGGTTTTTCAGTTCGGCCTCGTGTCGAATTTGATGTCGCTCACGGTTGCGGCGATGGGCGCCGCAGCCATTTTCTTCATCGCATCCCGATCCGAGGTCGCCAGGGAATACCGCCCGGCGCTTCTGATCTCCGGACTCGTGGTAGCCATTGCGGGCTACCACTACTGGCAGATCCTCGGGAGCTTCACCGACGCGTACGTGCTCGAAGCAGGGCGGTACGTGGCGTCCGGGAAGCCGTTCAACGACGCCTATCGCTACGCCGATTGGCTCCTGACGGTGCCGCTGCTCGTCATCGAACTGATCGCTGTCATGAACCTGCACAAGCAGCAGAGCCGCTCGCTCATGACGCGGCTCGGCGTCGCGGCGGTCGCCATGATCGCGCTCGGCTACCCGGGTGAGGTCGCGACGGGCGTTGGATCGTCGATGCTCTGGTGGCTGCTGGCGATGGTGCCGTTCTTGTACATCGTGCGGACTCTCTACGGCGAGTTCGGTGAGGCGGTCGAGCGGCAGCCCGATGCTGCACGATCGCTCGTGTCGAAGGCACGGCTGCTCACCGTGGCAAGCTGGACCTTCTACCCGGTCGCCTACCTCGGGGGGCTGGGCGCCAGCGCCGGCGGCGCGACGCTGTTGCAGGTCGGGTACACCGTGTCCGACCTGGTCGCGAAGGTCGGACTCGGGCTCTTCATCTACGCGATCGCGCGGGCGAAGAGCGCGTCTGACGCCAGCGACCACGGCACTAGCGATCTCGGCGCCGCGTCGTCGGGCGGGGAGAGCTTCGCGGCCTGACCGTCTGCCTTCCGCAATCTCGAGGGGCGCCCGTCGACTTCGTCCGCGGGCGCCCCACATTGCGTAGCGGGCACGCGCCGAACGACGAGCGGCCCCCTTTCTTACCAGAGAGGCATTGGGTTTGAGAAGCGAGGCCGCGGCGCGCGCCGCTTCGGCTACTCGATGTAGCCGAGGGAACGAAGTTGTTCCTCGCGCGTCGCGTCGATCGTGACGTCCTCACGCTCCTCTTCGAGCCCGTCGAGCGACGGTTCGGCCTGATAGGACGCGATCCGTGACGGAGCGCCCATCTCCGGACAGAGTTCGTCGGCGACCCTTCCCGGCATGTCGCGGGCGGTGGGGGCACCGACGCAATGAAGGATCGTCGGCACGAGATCGAGGATGGAGAGGGCATCGACCGAAGCGGACCCGTCGATCCCGGGACCCGCGGCGATCCAGATCCCCTCCGTTCGGTGGCCGCCCTCACCCGCTTCCAGCGCCGCGGATACGCCGTGGTCGCTCACGACGAAGACGAGGGCATCGAAGGGGAGCGCTTCGAGAAAGCGACCGAGGAGTCTGTCGGCTTCCCGGTAGGCGTCTTCGACGGGATCGCGCCCGTCGAAAAAGGCATGGGGCGCGAAGGCGGGCGCGTATCGTCCGGGCTCGTGATCCCGCCAGAAGGGGTGCTGGATGCGGTCCGTCAGCGTAATCGCATAGGCGAAGAGATCCGTTTCGCCCCGGCGAAGAATCGAGAGGGCCGCCTCCGCGTGGGCCCGTTCGATGCCCGTCAGCAACTCCGGCAGGGTGAACGCGACGCGCTCGTCCCGATGGGCTCGCCAGCCGATGCCTTCGACGACGTAAGGCACGTCCAGATCTTCGATCGTCTCCGGTTGTACGTTCGAGACGAAGGGATAGCGGGGCGCGAGCGGGTCCTGGAACGCGGGCGTCAGGTAGACGCGCAGCGCGTCTGGATCCGCCTGAAGGAGATGTGCCCGGAGCCAGGCGTAGCCGTCGGAGACGGCAAAGCGGATCCAGGGCGACCAGCCATCGACGGGCAGCTCGATTGCCTCGTCGAGGGCGCCCGAATGCATCGCCACGCGACCCCCTTCGATTCGGAACTCGCCCGCGAGTGTGTCGTTCGAGACGGGAACCAGGCGGCTCTGCATCGCTGCCGCGATCAGAGCGTGGTCGATTCCCTCGAATCGCGGACGCACGAACGGGGCGGCGATCGGGAAACCGAAGGCAAAGCGGCCCGGTCCGGTCCGCCTCGCCGTGACGGTCATGACGCTGCCCGAGTCGCCGGGGGTACTGCTGATCACCGTTCCCGTAAGCTGTCCGCGCCCACCCGAAACGATGCCCGGGATCGGGAATCCCGCGATCAAGCGCCCGCTCCGAACCGGGGTGGGCGGCCACGTGCCGGGCACGTTCACGACGAGCGAACTGCGACCGTGCGCACCGAAGAGGTCCCAGAGCATCGGCACGCGGCGATTGCGGTTGTCCGAGGTCGCCCAATCGCGCAGTCCGTGGACCTCCGCCGGTTGGCCGGAGAAGATCGTGGTCCAGACGACCGGCGAGAGGGTCGGTTCGATCGAGTGCAGGACGCCGTGGCGACCCTGCTTCATCAGTGCGCGGAGGCGCGGGAGCTCGCCGCGTTCGAGCATCGGCGTGAGGACCTGCCAGTCGGCTCCGTCGATGCCGATGATCGCGACGGGTTGCATCGGGAAATCGGCCACGAGGTCGGCCGCGGCACGCTGAACGGCACGGTCGCGCTGGCTGAGCGACGCGCCGTTGGACCAGACGGTGGCGATCGCGACGAGCGCGATCGTCACGCTGCCTCGTATGCCATGCCGGCCGGCCTCGAGGCCGAACAGGCATCCGATCGCCATGGCGAGACTGATCGCGAGCAGGCCCTCGAGCCCTGCGAGCCAACCCCAGTTCCACGGCATCACGACGAAGAGCGGGCCGAGGACAAGGCCGCCGACCACGCCGAGGGCGATCGATGCTTCGCATTGCCAGCGGGTGAGAGGGCCGGCGATCGCCCGCTGGAGAAGGAGACCGGCCATCGCGTGACTGAGGGTGAGCAGCCAGAGCGAAGGTGCGGTCGGCACGAAGGCGAAATACCAGAAGAGGCCGCTGCAGGCGCCGACGCCCGGGCCGAGGAGCCACCCATTCCAAGAGAGCCACCCGGGACGACTATTCAATGTCTTTCTCTACGTGATTCACCTGTTCGGATCCGCATCGCTCGGACGGCTCGAAGGAGAATGGCTTCGACGTCGTTCGAGCGATGCTAGCTCGCGGGATTGGCCGTGCCGTGCTCGCGCCCCGCTCAGATCCAGCCTTGCCGGCGGAAGCCCTTCTCGAGGGCTTCGCTGATCTTCTCGGCGGCTCTCTTCCCCGCTGCCTCGATCGTCGACTGGCCCGTGACCTCTCCGGTCGTCTTGACGGCGCCGCCCACGACCAGACCGATGGGATTGGCCGTGGCGATCGTGACGGCGACGGGAAGCACCATGCCCGGGCCCTTGGCGCTCCCGCCATCTCGGAGCCCACCCGAGGCGAACTGCTCGTATCGGCCTCCGGTCCGTCCGTAGGCCTCCACACGGGTTTGCAGCTCGGCTGCGCCTGTTCCGAAGCCGATCGCCATGCGTTCCAGGCGGCTCCCCTCGTCGAAGGTCGAGAAATAACCGACCAGGATGAGATCGCCGTCGACGGGTTGGTTGGTCGCCGTTGCCCGCTCGGCCCTCAGTCCCATGCCCTCGATCTCGGAGACGAGTGAGCGGGCCACCTGTTCACCGAGCGCACGCCCCGCCTCGCGAAGCTCGTCACTCGGGTCGGAGCCCGCCTGGAGTGCGGACCGGGCCGCCGACCAGGCAGGCAGGTCCTCGCGCGTGGCCGCGAAGTCGTAGACGAGCACTCTCGCCGGGCGCTCGAGGCGGGGTCCATCGTAGGGGTCGTGATCCACGACCTCGGTCGAAGCGCAAGCGCTGACGAGGCCGGTCGACAGGAGTAGCGCAGTCAAAAGCCAATGAGCCCGTTTCATGGTCGGTCTCTCCTTGATCGCGAAACGCGCGGATCATAGTCCATCTCCGGCAAGGGGAGACGGCGTGGTGCGCCGGACTGGAACCGGCCGCGGTCATCGATCAGCCCACCCTCAATTGAGCCGTTCGAGAAAATCCAACAGATCGGCCAAGTCCGAGTCTGAGAGACTCACCATGCCGGCCTCGTCGCAGTGCCGCACTGCCTCCATGATGAGAAAGGCCGATATCGACTCGGGCCGTCCGCCGTCCAGGGTTTGAACGCCCCGCCCTGGAAAGGAATCATGTCGTCTCATCTCGTTCCGGCTGCCGCAAGGACCTCACTGTTCCCGCAGGTCGCGATCGTGGCCCACGACGCGAAGAAAGAGGAGCTTCAGCGCTGGCTGGAGCGACAGGCCGAAGCGTTCAGCGGCGTGAGAATCGTGGCTACCGGCCACACGGCGAATGTCGTTCGTCGGGTCCTCGGCCGGGCCGCGGGGCTCGGGGGCCTGCCCGAGATCGAATCCGTTGCCTCCGGTCCCCTGGGTGGTGATCAGCAGATCGGCGCGCGTATCGTCGAAGGAACTCTCTCCGCCCTCATCTTTCTGGTCGATCCCCTCACGGCACACCCCCACGAAGCCGACATCCAGGCCCTGCTCCGGGTCGGCCGTCTCGCGGAGATTCCCCTGGCGACCAACCTTGCCACCGCCGACCTCATCGCCGCGAACCTTGCTTTGCAATCGGCCGGGCGCGACGCCCGGACGACCGACCACGCGCCTCGGGGCCATCTCGAGCTCGCGGCGGTCTGACGGAGCGAGACTCTCAGCGAACAGGCCCCTCAGGCGCTGGAGGTGGGAGTCAGGCCCCTGCAGTCGACCCTACCGGGATGATCATCGCGCGTATGGCGTTTACGACGCGTCACAGCGCTCCGGTTTCCGGGTCTCTCGGCGTCGGCCGCCGAGCTGCTCGCCGAAGATCGTCGAGTAGGCGCAGTCGGGATCGACACCGTCAGCCTCGACCCGGGCCGCTCCGCGGACTGCCGGGCCCACCGGATCCGGTTTCGACGTGACATCCCAGGCTTCGAGAACGTGAAGGGGTCGGACCAGCTCTTCCCTACCGGCGCCACGATCATCGCGCTGCCGATAAAGATCGGCTCGGGCAGCGGAGGCCCTCTCCGTATCATCGCGATCCTGCCCTGATTCTGGATGACCCCGGCTGCGCGACGGGGGGCGGCGACGCACCCGCTCCGGATTGGATAACGTCGGCCCCATGATCGAAAGTTTCGAGCCTTCCTGGCTCTCTCTTTTGCCTGCGCTCGTCACGATCGGCCTCGCGTTCCTGATGCGGCAGGTCGTCCCGGCGCTCTTCCTCGGGATCGTGACGGGATCGGTCGTCCTCTACGCGAGCACCTCGAACCTCGACGACCTGAACTTCGTATCGCGCTTCCTGATCCCTTCGATCGGGACGACCGGGTACGCGAAGATCCTCCTGATCTATCTCTGGTGCCTTGGTGGGCTGATCGGCGTCTGGGATCGGATGGGCGCGACTCGCCACTTCGCCGAATGGGCGGGCCGCCGCTTCGCGCGGGACCGATCGAGCGCGCTCCTGACCGCGTGGCTGCTGGGCGTGGTCTTCCATCAGGGCGGGACGGTGAGCACCGTTCTGACCGGCTCGACCGTGAAGCCGATCACCGACCGTCATCGGGTGAGTCACGAAGAGCTTTCCTATGTGGTCGACTCGACCTCGTCTCCGATCGCGACCGTGGTCCCCTTCAACGCCTGGCCCGCCTACGTCGGGGGGCTCGTCGTGGGCGTGATCCCCTCGATCGGGAGTGAGGCCGACGGCGTCGCGCTCTTCATGGCGTCGATCCCCTTCAACTTCTATGGCTTGATCGCGGTCTCCTCGACCTTTCTCTTTTCGATCGGACGGCTGCCCTTCGTATTCGGCCGCATGAAGGCGGCGCGAGATCGCGCGTACGCCGGAGGGCCCCTGGACGCGCCCGACTCCCAGCCGATGCTGATCGACGCGGGCGAACTGACTGGCCAGCGAGTCACCGGCTACGCGCCCGCACTCGCGGACTTCCTGATTCCGCTCGCCGTGCTGCTCTCGATCAGCGTCGTGCCCGTCGCGTTGGGTTGGGGCGGCCGCGTATCGGAAGCCTTCGTCGCCGCGCTGCTGTCGGCGATGGTGATCGCCGCGCTCCGGGGAATGCCGATCGAGGACGTGATCGGAGGCTTCGTCGAGGGTTGCAGTCGTATGACGATCGGCGCGATCGTGCTCGGGCTTGCCGTCACGGTCGGCGCCGTCGCGAAGGAGCTCCACACGGCGGACTACATCGTGAGCGTCGTCGCGGGTGGACTCCCGATGCTCGTGCTTCCGGCGCTGCTCACTCTGCTCTGCATGGGAATCGCCTTCGCGACCGGGACCTCCTGGGGGACCTACGCGGTCGTGATGCCCCTCGCGCTCCCGCTCGCCTGGACCCTGGTCCCGGATCCGACCTTCCTCAAGATCTGTTTCGGCGCCGTGATCGGCGGTGCCGCCTTCGGGGATCAATGCTCTCCGATCTCGGACACGACGATCCTCTCGAGCATGTTCACGGGCTGCGACCTGATGGACCACGTCCGCACGCAGCTACCGCTCGCCTTCGTCTCTGCGAGCCTTGGCGTCGTTGCGTCGACTCTTGCGGTGCTACTGCTCGTCGCCTGAAGCCATCTTCTTCTGGGGCCCCGAGGGCCATCTTTGCCGCGTCGAGCCCCGACACGCAGCCGGCAGGAAGGCGCCGTTCGGTGGTTTTCTCAGTCTGCGATTCAGGCGGTTCGCTTCGGCTCCCGTCCTTGCTTCTCACGCAGCGCGCGGACACCGTCGGCCCTGCTGCGGTAGCGGGGGCGGGCTAGATCGGGACCTCGCCCCGGATCGTGAGCGGGGCCTCGCGCATTTCGGTGCGCCAGCGGTCCCAAAAGGAGTTTCTCTCGGTTTCCCCGATACGAATCGTCTCTCTCTTCCGTCTCCTCATTCAGAAAGGGCGCGATGCAAGCGCCTGGATAAGGAGACTTCACCATGTTCCGGTCAAATCGATGTAATTCTCTGAAGGGC
>PAQX01000091.1 GCA_002709835.1 Deltaproteobacteria bacterium | reverse complement strand
GGGACGAGGCGGTCGACCCGACCTTGAAAGCCGAGGGTCTTGGCTTCCTTCATGATCTCGAGCAGGCCGGCGTGAAACGTCTCGATCATCGCCGTCGGTGAGCTGGCCTCGGCTTCGGCGGTCGGGGTCGCGGCCGCCTCTACGGCTTCCGACGCGGGGTCGATGGCCGCCACGTTCTGCGCGAACGTGCTCTGCGTCGCGAACATGAGAAGCGTCGCGAGCGCGATGGAATTCCGGCTGGTCCGGATGGACGTGTTCTTCCGCATTTCGATCCTGCTCCCTCTCGAGGCCCGCCGGCGCGTTCCCTTGCCCGGGTCACGCGCCTTCTGATTCGAACGGTCTTGCCCGCGCCCGTTCGCGTTCCTGGTCTTCAGCGGACCGTGAACTGCGCCGGGCTCCGATCTTCGAATTACGATCCGATGCGTCGGGGGCGGGATTCGCCATCGGTGGAGGGGGAGTCGCCGACGGCCGCGCGGCAGTCTAGCAGCCCTCCGAAGATGCAAAGTGCCCTCGGACCGCCCCTCTGCGCACGTTCTACCCGCGGGCGGAGGCTTCACTGGGCGAAGGATTCTGTGCAACAGTCTGAGGCGTTTTCGGCAAGGTGACGTGGAAGCGGGCCGTTTCTGGCCCGATCGATCCGTTTGGGCTCCTCGTCGGATCGGGGAACGCGCGATTCCGTTCGAGCCCGTTCGAGCGGAATCTCCTGAGTCGTGCGTACCCGGATCGATGCGACGGGTTCCTGACCCCGTGTCGTACACGCGGGGCGAAGGCGGGGGTGGGGTACACAGCGCGGTGAGCCAGGGCGACGCAGAGACGGTCGAATCCCGTCTGGGAACGGGACTCGCAGCCTGGGTGCGGGTTAGCGCCCGCGGTCGCGGGGTCGTTGGGCTCGGTGCGCTCGTGCTCTTCGTGACTTCTCTCTTCTTCACGGTGAGCGAGCTCGGCATCCATTCCGAGACGGAGGCGCTCTTTCCCGAAGACCTCCCGTTCCGTGTCCGGGACGCCCTATTCCTCGAGACGTTCCCGATGCTGCACGAGAACATCGTGCTCGTCATCGAAGGGCCGACCGCTGAAGGGACCCGCGACGCGACGGCGCGGCTCGCCGAGCGCCTGGCTTCGCAGCCCGAGCTCTTTCCGCGCGTCGCGGTGCCCGCTCATCCCTTCTTCGAACGGCACGGCCTTCTCTATCGCGACGTCGACGAACTCGACGCCCTCACCGATCGACTCGCCCGACTGCAACCCCTGCTCGCTGGGCTCGTCGCGGACGAGAGTCTCCGCGGGCTGATGGATCAGACGCGCGTTGCGGTCGAAGCGCTCCATCGACGGCGCCTCGACGACTTCGATCTCGTGCCGATCCTCGACCGCCTCGAAGAGACGTTCGCGACGACCCTCTCCGAACCCACCGACACGGGTCATCGTCTCGACTGGTCCGCAATCATCGACTGGGGACGGCAAGACGGAGATCCGCGCCGGCGCATGATTCAGGTCCAACCCGCCCTGGACTACGGGTCGATGGCCGCCGCCCGCGAGTCGATCCTGCGTCTCCGCGACATCGTCCACGAACTCGGCTTTGCGACCGTTGAGGATCCCATGCCGCGCGATTACCGCGTGCGGATGACCGGCGACCTCGTGTTGAACTTCGATGAGATGGCACTCCTTCGGACTCAGGTCGCCGGGGCGGGGGTCGGCTCGTTTCTCGTCGTGGCAGTCCTGCTCTACGTCGCCCTTCGATCCGGGCGCCTCGTCCTGGCGACGGTGACCTCCCTCCTCTTCGGGCTCGTTCTGACCGCAGGCTTCGCGACCCTTGCGATCGGGCATCTGAACATGATCTCCGTTGCCTTCGCCGTCCTCTTCATCGGTCTCGGTGTCGACTTCGGCATCCACCTTTGCATGCGTTTCCAGGAACTCCGCGAAGCGGGCGCCCCCCCCGACGAAGCGCTCCAGGCCAGCGCGCGGGGTGTCGGCAGCAGCCTGATGCTGTGCGCGGCGACGACCTCCGTCGGCTTCTTCGCCTTCGTGCCCACCGATTTCATCGGCGTCGCGGAGCTTGGTGTGATCGCGGGCGTCGGGATGCTGATCGGCGTGACCTCGAGCTTCACGATCCTTCCCGCGATCCTCGTCGGTGCCTCCGCCAACCGCGTCGGTGAGAGGCGTCTTCCGACGCTGCGTCTTCCCACCTGGCCCGTGCGTCGAGCGCCGATCGTCGTCGCGGTTTGTGCGGTTTGGCTGGTGGCCGGAGCTTCGCTCCTGCCGTTCCTCTACTTCGACCCGAACCCGCTCAACGTACGGGATCCCGCAGCCGAGAGTGTGCAGGTCTACCAGGACCTCCTCTCCGACAGCGATCGATCGCCCTGGCCCCTCGAGGTCCTCGCGGAGACTGCAGAGGAGGCCGATGCGCTCGCGGCACGTTTCGAGGCGTTGCCCGAGGTCGACCGAGCCCGGACGCTCTCCGACTTCGTGCCAGACGATCAGGCGGCAAAGCTCGAGGCGATCGAGGAGATGGCCTACTTCGTCGACTGGAGGGGGCTTCGCCGGGAGGAAGCGCCGCCGACCGTCGAGGATTCGATCGCGAGCCTGACGGCGCTTCGGAACGAGCTCGCGGCTGTGCGGGCCGGCGAGCTTCCCGCGGAGACCGCGCGCGCCGTGGCCCGTCTCGAGTCGACGCTCTCGGCGGGGATCGAAAGGCTCGCGGCGTTCGAACCGGGGGCGCGAAAGGAGCGGCTCGAGCGCCTCGAAGGCCTCCTGATGGGCGGTTTTCCCGGGATGCTCGCGCGGCTCGCGCGCGCGATGGAAGCGGGGCCCGTCCGCCTAGAGGATCTCCCGGTGCACGTTCGCGAGGAGCGACTGAGCCGAAGTGGCCTGTACCGCGTCGAGGTCGTGCCGGCCGAGGACCTCACGCAGTCGGGTGCGCTCGACCGCTTCGTCGCCGCTGGGCAGTCCATCACCCCGGAGCTCGCGGGCTCGGCGATCCGGATTCAGGCCTCGGCGCGAGCGGTGACCGAGGCGTTGATCCAGGCACTCGCGTCGGCGGTCGTGGTGATCCTCGTCTTTCTCTTCCTGCTGTGGAGGCATCCCGGAGACGTCCTGCTGGTGATGCTGCCGCTCCTCTTCGCGGGCGTCTCGACGGGCGCTTCGATGGTCCTGCTCGAGATCCCCTTCAACTTCGCCGACGTGATCGTGTTGCCGTTACTGCTCGGGATCGGCGTCGATTCCGGGATCCACATGGTTCACCGGGCCCGCATCCGCGAAGACGCCGGGGAGACGCTGCTCTCGACGAGCACCGCGCGGGCCGTCGTGTTCAGCTCCACCACGACCCTCGCGAGCTTCGGGACCCTCGCGATGGTTCCGCACCAGGGCATGGCGAACCTCGGTCAGTTGCTGGTCGTGGGGGTCGCCTGGACGGTGCTCGCGAATCTCGTGCTTCTGCCGGCCCTGCTCGAGCTCCGCGAACGGAGGCCCCGGGCGTGCTCTCCGCCGCCCTGATCGGCGCGCTGATCCTGCGCGAGCGCTTCGACTCCGCGCGGATCCGGCCGTCGTCGATCCTGCTCGGGGAGCCCTGGTCAGGCCCCGCCGTCGTCTCGGTTTCGAACGAAGACGTCCCGAAGCCACGCCCGCCCCTCCGCGAACGCGAGCGGGATCGCAAGGGCGACGCCGAACACCGCGACCGGTGCCAGGAGCGCGGTCCAGCTGGCATCGACCAATGCGTTGCCGAAGTAGGCGAACACCGCCGCGCGGATGACGCCGCCGACGAAGGCGGCCACGATGAAGTTCACGAGCGGCATCGGTGTCCAGCCGGCGGCAGCGTGGAGTGGCGTGAGCGGGGAGATCGGGTATCCGAAGGCCAGGCTGAACGCGACGACGCCGGTCCGGCGACTCGTGAAGTTCAGGACCTTCTGGATGCCCTCGCCGAGCCGCCTCTGGATAGCGTCTCGACCCGCGTAGCGGGCGGCCGCGAAGCAGGCGATGCCCGAAAGCATCAGCCCCGTGCCACCGACCAGAGCGCCGAAGATCGTGCCGAAACAGAGACCGGCTGCGATCAGCACGAGCTGCGAGGGCAGGCCGAGGGCCGCGCGGCCCGCGACGATGAAGATGAAGAGGATCGGCGCGGCGGGGCCGAGGCCGAGCACGTAGTCACGCACCGCCTCGGCCTCGAAATCGATCCCCAGATGAGCGCGAAGCGTCGTCCCTGCCGCGTAGACGACGCCCAGGATCAGGCAGACGAGGAGGAAGCGGCGAGCCGTCGGGTTCATGGCGAGGAGCATAGTGGGTTCGGGCGTGTGCCCGGCTCGGAAGTTCCGCGTCGGAGTTCGTTACCGTCGTGGCGTGGAGAGCGACACCCTCGTCTGCCTCAATCCAGCGAGCGCGGCTGGTCGGACCGGACGCGAACGCCAGGCGATTCTCGACGCGATCGAGTCGAAGCTCGGTCCGGTCGACTATGAAGTCACGCGAGGGGTCGGG
Organism: Deltaproteobacteria bacterium; assembly: GCA_002709835.1. GTDB lineage: Bacteria > Myxococcota_A > UBA9160 > UBA9160 > UBA4427 > UBA4427. Next base: position 22,821 of record PAQX01000091.1, on the reverse strand, counting down.
GATGCGGAGCGGATCGCGGCCCAGGCGCGCCGAACCGGTCGCGCGCGGCTGCTCGTCGCCGGTGGAGACGGGACGATCAACGAGGTCGCCAGTGGTCTGCTCGGGGAAGACGAGGGCGATGGGCCTGCGCCGGCGTTGGGTCTGCTGCCCCTTGGCTCGGGATGGGATCTGGCGCGAAGCCTCGCTTTGCCGCGCGCTCTCGAGGCGGCTCTCGACGTGATCGCAGGCGGTGAGACGCGGCAGATCGATGCGGGACGCGCCGTCGTGCGTTCCCCGGACGGTGCGCCGCGCGAGCGCTTCTTCGTGAACGAGGCGAGTGCCGGACTCTCAGGGGACACGATCCAGGTCGTCGGGCGCTTCGCGAAGCGGGTCGGCGCGCGGGCGGGCTTCGCGCTCGGCGCGGTCGCTGCGATCCTCGGCCATCGCCCCCTCGATGCGTCGGTCGAGGTCGACGGCGAACGGCTCTACGAAGGGCCCATCTCGCTCGTGGTAGCGGCGAACGGGCGCTGCTTCGGGGCGGGCATGCAGGTGGCGCCGAAGGCGAGGCTCGATGACGGACGGCTCGAGCTCGTCCTCGTTCGGGGTCTCTCGGTTCCTTCGCTGTTGGCGAACCTGCCTTCGCTCTTCGCGGGGACCCACGGTCGGCACCCCGCCGTCTCGTTCCACGCGGCGCGTTCCGTCTCGATCGAGCCGAAGGGCCGCGCGCTCTACGCGGACCTCGACGGAGAGTCCGTCGGCACGTTGCCGCTTCGCGCCGAGATCCTGCCAGGGGCGCTCGAAGTCTTCGCCGGCGCGGACGCCGGAGCCCCCGCGTGAGCGACGTCTTCGACGAGATCCGAGATCGCTGTGGGGAAGTGGCGAGACGCGCGCGCTTCGTGCGGATCGACGACGCAGGACTTGCGCGATTCGCCGAGCGCCTGGCCGGCGAACCCTGGCCTGAAGACGACCTCGATCCGGCGCATCATTTCGAGGGGGACGACGAGACGATGCTCGCCTTCACGTTCCTGCTCGACGCGATCAATTTCGGATCGGGATGGTTTCCCGTGCTCGCGAAGCGCGACGGCATGAGCGGGTATCGGACGGTCGCGACGGCGTGCAAGGAACGCTTCGAACGCGAAGGCGCGCCGACGGCGGCGCGGCTGCGGTCGACGAAGACCGAAGACATGGCGACGCTTCTCGGGCAGGACGCGAGCCAACCGGAGGTCGCCGAGCTGATGGCGCTCTTCGCGCAGGCCTGGCGGGATTTCGGGAGCTGGCTCGAGCGGGAACACGGCGATCGCTACGAAAGCGCGATCGAATCGGCCGAAGGATCGGCGGCGCGTCTGGTCGAGGCGCTTGCGACGATGCCCCTCTACCGGGATCGGGCGCGCTACGACGAGCTCGACGTCCCGCTCTACAAGCGCGCGCAGATCACGGCAGCGGATCTTCACCGCGCCTTTCCGAGCCAGGCTTGGGGCCGATTCGAAGATCTCGAACGGTTGACGCTCTTCGCGGACAACCTGGTCCCTCACGTGCTGCGTTGTCGCGGCGTGCTCGACTATGACGACGCGGTGCTCGCGCGGATCGATCGGGGCGAGCTGCTCGAGGTCGGGGCCCCGGAGGAGGTCGAGATCCGTGCAGTCGCGGTCGTCGCGGTCGAGCGGATGGTCGATGCATTGCGCGTGCTCGGCCGCCCGACGACGGCGCATGCCCTCGATGGATTGCTGTGGAACGCAGGACAAGCCGCCGAGATCAAGGCGCACCCCCGTCACCGCGCGCGCTGCACCTTCTATTGATAGACGCCCCCCGACCCGAGCTAAGCTCGTTGCGATGAAGATCCTCGACAGCAACTTCTGGATCATCTTCACGCTCCTGATCGCGCTCTCCGGCCTTGCACTCTGGCGTGGAGGGACGCCGTTCCTGGGTGAGGCGCTCGGCGGAGGCATGAAGCTCTTCCTGCGCTTCGGGCTCTTGCTCTTCGTTTCCTTCCTGGTCGCGGGATTGGCAGAGGCGTTGATGCCCCGGGAGTGGGTGCAGTCTACGTTGGGTCCTGAGTCGGGCTGGAAGGGGCTGCTGATCGCGACCGCGGCCGGAGCGATCACGCCGGCGGGGCCCTTCGTTTCCATGCCGCTCGCGGCGGGGATGCTCCGCGCGGGCGCGGGGGCCGCCGCGGTCATCACGTTCGTTTCGGCCTGGGGCCTCCTCGCCATCCATCGGCTCATCGCGTGGGAGATCCCGATTCTCGGCGCGGGCTTCGCGATTTCTCGATGGATGCTCTGCCTCGTGCTGCCGCCGATCGTCGGCCTGCTCGCTCGGGCGCTGCTACGGAGCTGACGCGCGCCTAGGGCGTGGGGCGGAGCATGCGCGCGAGGCCGGCGTGGATCGCAATGAGGTTCGCCTGCGGCAATTCGTGGCGGGCGAGTCCGGCTTCGACCTGACCGAGGGAGAGGGGCGCATCGCCTGCGGCGCCCGACTCGACGACGAGGCGCGCGATCCCATCCCCGAGGTCGATCAGCGCCGGACGGACCTCGTCTCCCAGGCGCGACTGCGCGGCGGCGAACGAAGCCTCGTTCTCCGCGGAAGCGGATCCCGGATTCGCTTGGGTCCAGGTGCGTTGGATCGACTTGGCGGCCTCGATCTGGGCCTGATAGAAGTCGCGGATGCTGGCGGCATCCGGCGGCGCCACCGATCGCGCCACCGTCTCGCGCTGGACGGCGCTGACCGCGGCATCCAGGACCTTCTCTTCCCGCGCGGGGTCTTCGATCGGCCGCCCCATCACCTGTTTCACTCGGGCGACTTCGGTCATCAATGAGAGGCGATCGTCGAGCAAGGCGAGGAGCGCCGAGATGGGTTCGGCCGTCCGGTCCGGCGGAAGGCCATGCCGGGCCCGCAAGGCCGCGAGGGTTCCGTCTCCCTCGGCGCGCAGGAGCCATGCATCGAATCGGGCCCGCTCGGTCTCCCCCTGGATCGGGAACCAGGCAGCTTTGCGATCGCGGGTGAGTGGGCCGATCGCCATGAGATCGGGTCGGCGGGCGAGCCAGTGGGGCGCTTCCAGGGAATCGGTCATGACCCCGTCGATTTCCGGCGCGTCGATCTGGTCGAGGACGGATCCGTTGTCCGGGACTGGGACGATCTCGGCGTCGGGGAAGAGCTTCCGTGCGGTCCGCTCGAGGTGCCCCCCGGCGTTGACGGCGAATCGGAGGGCCGGGACGGCGGTCGGGTCGGTGGGGACGAGCGCTCCGTGGTCGGTGAGGGGGCCGTCCGCGCGGATCAGGAGGACGGCACCGCTGACAGTGACGGGCAGGCTGAAGCGGCCCGCGATGGATCGGTCGGCCCGGACGGTGACCCCGGAGAGGGCGAGATCGAAGCGCCCCGCCTCGAGATCGTCTGCGAGCTCCGGCCAGGCGAAGGGGACCCATTCGATGCGTCGTCCCGTGGCCGCAGCGTACGCCTGGCCTAGGTCGATGGAAAATCCACCCAGCTGGGTCGTCTCCCCGTCTTGCATCGAAGAGAAGGGGCGATAGTCGCCGCTGGTGCCGACCCGAAGGACCTCTCCGTCCGGGCTCGAGCCGGGTTCGGCACCGAGGCAACCGGCGAGGGAGAGCAAGACAAGCAATGCGAACAGGCTCGCAAAGGCTTCGTGGATCGGAAGCCTCGTCCGATCGAAACGAGAAAGATTTTCCATTCCAGACATTTACGGCGCTCCACGGGGGATCCGGGGTCGGCTCTGAGTCGTTGACCGCCGGGTTCCCCTCTCCTACTCTCGGCGCCCGCCGGTTCGGACGGCGATCTTCGACTCCGAGCATTCCCGGGTTCCTGCGCCTTCGCGCCGGCGAGCCCACCGGAAAGTGCGCAGAGACGAGGTCGACGGAGGTAGGCTGAGGTCGAGAGAGGCCTGGCCGCCCGGCTCCGAAACAGGCCCCAACCCAAAGCCCCCGACCGACGTTTCGACCCAGAGAAGTCGTACTCGTTCTCGGAGCCGCCCGCCGACTGTCATCGGTGTGTCGGGATCGAGAACGTCATCGGTGTCGCGCAGACGGTAGGGGATCGCAACCAGCGCGGATTCGCCACGGATGGAAATCGGCCGTGGGAATTGAATCGCAGGGTGCGGTTGGACGAGGGATCAAACTGCCGGGACGCACGGGCCCGGATCACGAACAGATTCGGTGGATCGTGCACGGTCGATTCGGGGAGCCCGAGTCCCGTGTCGCATACGACGCCACCGCAAGCGCGCTTCGAGCGCGCACCGAACCGGCCCTGCGGCCCCCGCGTCATGCGGAAAGGAGATGCGTCATGCTGACTCTCGACGAGATCGAATCCGGACTCTACGTGACGCACAAGAACACCGGCCTCCGCTACAGCGTGGTCGACGCGGAGGACGACGAAGTTCTCCTCGCCCCCGAGCAGGACGGCCTTCAGGACCTGACCGTCCCCCTCGACCTCTTCCGGAGCGAGTTCGTCGCGAGCGATCGTTTCCGCGCGCCAGGCGGCCGCCGTGGCGGGCGAGGCCGTCGTCGTACGCCCCAGGCCGGCACCGGCCCGACGCCCCCGCCCTCGGGACCGAAGAGCAAGGGCAAGATCAAGAAGATGGTCCGCGACCGCGGCTTCGGCTTCATCCGGGGCGATGACGGCAAGGAAGTCTTCTTCCACCGCTCGGGGCTGAACGCAGGCGACTACGACGGCCTGAACGAGGGCGATTACGTCGAGTACGTCGTCCAGGAAGGCCCGCGCGGCGCCCGCGCCGAGCATGTCCGGCACACGACGGTCGACGCGAGCAGCTAGCGCCCCTGCTTGCCTCGCGCTTCGGCCGGGGTCACCCTTCCGGGATGGCTCGACCCGATCCCAAAATCCTCGCTGACCCCGCAGATCTCTCGCCTGCCTGGCTGACCGAAGCGCTCCAGAGTGCCGGCCTCGACGTCGTCGTTGCCGGATGTCGCAGCGAATCCGTCGGGACCGGGCAGATGGCTCACAACGAGCGGATCTGGCTCGACTACGAGCGGAACGACGCCGGACTCCCTGCGACCCTCGTGGGCAAGTTTCCTTCGCCCAACGAGGAGAGTCGGGCATCCGGCCAGCGCGGTGCCTACCTGAAAGAGACGCGCTTCTACACCGATCTCGCATCGAGTCTCGCCGTCGCGGTTCCGGCATGCCATTACGGTGCGATCGCCGAAGACGAGGCGACCTTCACTCTCCTCCTCGAGGATCTCGCACCGAAGGTCCAGGGGGACCAGATCCGGGGCGCTTCCGACGACGAGATCGAGGCGGCGGCTCGGAATCTGGCCGGGCTGCATGCGCCGCGGTGGGGCGATGCCTCCCTCGCCGACGTCGAGTGGATCGCCGGCGGGAACCCGGAAGAACTGATCGCGATCATGCAATTCGCGACGCCCGAGTTCATCAAGCGCTACCGCGACCGTCTCTCCGACGAAGACGCTGCGGTGCTCGAGGCGTTCGGCAATGGAGTCAAGAACTGGCTCGAGCGTCGCCCGCCCACGCCGACCCTCGTCCATGGTGACTATCGCCTGGACAACCTCCTCTTCGAAACCACTGACGAGGGGATTCGGGTCGCGGCGGTCGACTGGCAGACGCTGTCCCTCGGCTGCGGTGGGCAGGATCTCGCCTACCTCCTGGGCAACAGCAGCCCGACCGAACAGCGGAGAGCCCACGAGCCGCGGATGCTCGAGATCTATCGAGAGGAGATGGCGCGACACGGCGTGGAGCTCGAGGCCGATCGGGTTCGGAACGAGTACGCGTACGGCACGTTCCAGGGGCCGTTGATCACGATGTTGGGCGCGTTGTCCGTCGGGCGGACGGAGCGCGGCGATACGATGTTCATGGCGATGGCTTCGCGGTGTTGCCAACAGATCCGAGACACGGGCGCACTCGACCTGATCGCGTGAGCGGCCGGTTGAGCTGAATCGACAAGAGCAAGGCCCAGACGGATCTTCGATCCCCTGGCGCGTCACGAGGACGGTCGAGGCGCTTTGCGGGGCGGCTCGACCGCCTAACCCGTGTAGCGATGGACGATCGGGAGCCGCCGCCCGCCACCGAAGGCTTTCTCCGAAGTCCGGAGAACGAGGGGCGTCTGGCGTCGTTTGTACTCGTTCCGGTCGAGTCGCCGGAAGATACCCTGGGCGACTTCGTCGGTCGTGCCCGACGGCGTTTCGATCGAAGCGAAGCTGCGACGCCCCTCGATCGCCTGACTGAGGACGTCGTCGAGTACGTCGTAGGGCGGCAGGTCGTCCTGATCGAGCTGGTCGGCGGCGAGCTCCGCGGACGGCGGCTTCTCGATCGTGCCGACCGGGATCTTCTCGCCGTGGCGATTGGCGTAGCGGGCAAGGGCGTAGACGTCTTGCTTGTAGACGTCGCCCAGAACGGCGAGGCCGCCGACCGTGTCGCCGTAGAGAGTGCAGTAGCCGACCGAGAGCTCGCTCTTGTTGCCCGTCGCGAGGACGAGCCGGTTCTCTTCGTTCGAGCACGCCATGAGAACGGCGCCGCGGATCCGGCTCTGGATGTTCTGCTGGGTCAGGCCGTAGTCGTCGCGCTCGCCGAAGAGCTGACCGAAGACGCCGCGATAGGCCTCGTACATCGGCGCGATGTCCGCGCGGCGAACTTCGATCCCGAGCAGCTCTCCGAGACGGAAGGCATCGGAGATCGAGTGATCCGAAGAGAAGGGCCCCGGCATCGCGACGCCGAGCACGCGGTCCGCGCCGAGCGCCTCGACCGCGAGATAGGCGGTCACCGCCGAGTCGATCCCACCGGACAGGCCGATCACCGCCCCGGGAGGCAGGTTCTGCTTCAGGAAGTAGTCGCGAATGCCCATCACGAGGCCGCGATCGAGCTGCGCGACCGGCTCGGGATCTTCGAAGTCGGCGACCGCCGTGCCAGGCCCCGCCGGAAGCTCGCAGATCGAAAGGCCGGTCTCGAAGAGGGGCAGCGCCGCGTGAACCTGGCCGTTCGGCGTGATGACGCAGGAGCCGCCGTCGAAGATCAGCTCATCGTTGCCGCCGACCTGGTTGACGAAGACGACGGGCCGGTCGGTCCGCGCCGCGACGTACGCGAGCATCGCTCGACGTTCGGCGGCTTTGCCCACGTGCCAGGGAGAGGCCGACGGGTTGAGGATCACGCCGGCGCCGAGGGCGGCCAGCTCCGCGACCGGATCGACCGGGTAGGGCTGGGTCTGGGACCACGTGTCTTCGCAGACGGCGATGCCGATCGACGAGTCGAGGCCAGGAACTTCGATCGGAGTCCGGCCCTTCGCTTTCGCGAAGTAGCGGCTCTCGTCGAAGACGTCGTAGGTCGGGAGCAGGGTCTTGCTCTGATGGGCGATGCGTCGTCCTTCGGCCAGCACGACCGCGGCGTTCTCGATCGCCTTGGGGCGCGCATCGTCGGTTCTCACGATGGCACCGACGACGATCGTGATGTCGCGGCTGGCCTTGGCCAGCTCGTCGAGCTCCGCGAGTTGGTCGTCGACGAAGCGGTCCCGCTCCAGCAGGTCCATCGGCGGGTACCCGGTCAGCGCGAGCTCCGGGAGCACGACGAGGTCCGCACCCGCGGTCGCGGCCTGCTCGGCCGCCTCCTGCGCCAGGCGGCGGTTGGCTGCGAGGTCACCGACGGTCGGATTGATCTGGGCGAGAGCGATCTTCATGTTGGGCTGGAGGATACCTCGCGGAGTGGCGCCTGCGCCCCGCCATGCGCTTGTGGGTCGGGTCTATACTCGATCGACCGATCAACCATTCCCGCGGTCCCCGCCACCGCCCAACAGGAAGCCCCATGTTCGTCTCTTCCGACGCGATCGTCGGCCCCGCCTCGAGCTTCTACATCTCCCAGCGCCTCCGACTCCACTTCGTGGATTGGGGCTCGGAGGACAATCCGCCGCTCCTTCTCGTGCACGGAGGGCGGGACCACGCGCGGAACTGGGATTGGGTCGCCCGGGCGCTGCGCGACGAGTATCACGTGATCGCCCCCGACCTGCGCGGTCACGGCGATTCGGAGTGGTCGATCGGAGGGCAGTACACGATGCCCGAGTACATCCTGGACGTCGCCCAATTGATCGACGTCCTGGATCTGGCGCCACTCCGCATCATGGCCCATTCGCTGGGAGCAGCGGTCTCACTCCAATACGCGGGCATCTTCCCGGAAAAGGTCCACAAGCTCGTGGCGATCGAGGGGATGAAGATCCCCGACGTGGTGGAGAAGCTGATGGATCGCCCGCTCTGGGAGTCGACCCGAACGTGGATCGAAGGGGTGAAGGCCAACTCGAAACGGACGCCGCGGCGATATGAATCGATCGAGGCCGCCGCCGAGCGGATGCAAGAGGGGAATCCGCACTTGTCCCAGGAGCAGGCCCGCCACCTCACGATCCACGGCGTCGCGCGCAACGAGGACGGGACCTTCAGCTGGAAGTTCGACAACGCCGCGCGCCCGCTCTTCCCGCAGCGTCTGAACCGCGAAATGCGGGCGGAAGCCTGGGAGCGAATCGAGTGCCCCACGCTCCTCGTTCACGGAAACGAGTCCTGGCACGGCGACCCCTCGAGTGATGGGCGCGCCGAGCACATCGCCAAGAGCACCGTGGTCGGCTTCGACGACGCCGGCCATTGGGTCCACCACGATCAGCTCGACGGCTTCCTGGACGCCGCCCGCGACTTCCTGCGCGACTAGCCATTCGGCTGCGGGCGCGCGCCGGGTTTCGGGTCGGTGTTCGCTGCGGGTGCTCGCCGACTTGCTCGTCCGGTCCGCTGTGATCGGCGTCGCCTGCCGGCTCTTCGCTACGAAGGCGAACGCGCCGGGCCCGACCTCATGGAAAGTAGACGAACACGAGCTCGCCGGTGCAGACCGGACGCTTGGCGCCTTCGACCTCGAAGCGCACGTCGAGGACGAGACGCATGGTCCCGCCCTTCATGGGCCGCACGTTCTTCATGGTCGCGCCCAGGCGCAGGCGGCTCCCGACCTTGACCGGCTCGCGAAGGCGGATCTTGTCGAGACCGATGTTCACGATTTGCGAGAGCTTCGAGACCTCGACGAGTTCCGGAAGCAGGACCGGTGCGAGGGCGAGGGTCATGTAGCCGTGGGCGACGGTCGCGCCGAAGGGGGATTCGGCTACGGCGCGCTCGGGATCTACGTGGATCCATTGATGGTCGCCGGTCGCCTCGGCGAAGGTGTCGATCTTCGCCTGGTCGATGTCGTGCCAGCCGGTGACACCGAGATCGGTCCCCTCGTATTCGGGAAGGGAGGCGACGTCCGGGATGATGAGCGGGTGGGCCATGAGGGGCCTTATACTTGCCCAGCTCGTCGCGGCCTTGCAACGAGGAGCGGTGCGGACGCCCGGGGATCGCCCGCCGCGAAGCGCGCACGGCTCCAAAAAGGGTCGGACGTGGCGGAAATGCGAGGAGGGCGCCGATGTCGACCGGGGACTCTGGAAGCGAGCATACGGGAGCGGGCGTAGCGCGCCGTCCCTGGGTGGCGATCGCGGCGGGCGTGTCGCTCGTCGTCGGTTGGGCCACCAGCGGTGACCTCATCTATCACTCGTTGATCGGCCTCGACTCGAGCTTCTTCCCGGCGGGTGAATGGATCCAGTCCACGCTCACCCCGGACGTCACCAACGCGACTGGCGGAATCGTGGTCGGCGTGGGCATCCTGCTCGCTTTGAGCGGTGTCTTCTTTTTGCTCGCGCGGCGGGACGCGCCGAAGCGGTCCGAGGGGCGTCGGGCCTTCCTGGCCGGCTCCGCAGCGGGGGCCAGCGCTTTCGCCGCGGGTCTCGCCGGCGCGCTCGGACATACCTTCTTCGGGATCGGGAAGCGCGGCGACGGATGGCTCGACATCCAGTCGCAGATCAGCGGGAACAACGGCGTCGTCAAGACCCACCCGACCTGGGAGGACGCCTGGAAGGGCGCGCGGGTCCAGTCCTACGGTCGACTCGGCCGGACCGAGTGGCCGATCTCCGATACTGTGCTCGGCGCCGGTCGGATTCGCGAAGGCGACTGGAAGATCGTGACCGGTGCCTTCGAGCGCGGCGTGAACTACATCGACACCGCGCCCGACTACTCGACCGAAGGCAGCGAGTTGGCCGTCGGTCGCGCGCTTCGGGAGATCCCGCGTGACGAGGTCTTCCTCGCGACGAAGTTCTGCACGCCGATCGGCCACCTGCCCGCCGGCACCCCCGTCGAGAAGTACAAGGCCGTCGTCGAGGAATCGCTCACGCGCATGGGCACGGACTACGTCGATCTCGTCCACATTCATTCCTGCGACGAGCTCGATCGCCTGATGGATCCCAACGTCCATGAAGCTTTCGATCGTTTGAAGGAAGAGGGCAAGGCCCGCTTCCTCGGTGTCTCGACCCATACGCCGAGGCTCGAGCCCGTCGCGAACGAAGCGATCGATTCCGGTCGCTTCGACGTGATGATGCTCGCCTATCATCACGGAATCTGGCCTCACCTGGGCTCGATCATCGATCGCGCAGTTGATGAACAAGACATGGGCATCGTCGCGATGAAGACCTTGAAGGGTGCACGCCATCGAAATCTGGAGGACTTCCACGACGCGAATTCCTACTCCCAGGCCGCGCTGAAGTGGGTCCACTCGAATCCGAAGGTCTCCTGCGCCGTGATCTCGTTCTTCGAGATGCAGCACCTCGACGAGTATCTCTACGCGTCGGGGCAGAAGATCACGAACGAAGACGTCGCGATCCTCGAACGCTACGACCGTGGGATCATCGGCTCTTACTGCGCCCCCCATTGTGGCGCCTGCCTCGACAGCTGCCCCGAAGGCGTCCCGATCGCCGACGTCCTGCGTCATCGTATGTACTTCGAGGACTACAAGGACGAGCGCAATGCGATGGAGCTCTATTCGAAGCTCCTGGTGAACGCGAGCGCCTGCGACGGCTGCGCCGCGCCCTGCCTCGGTTCATGCCCGGTCGGGATCGACATCGCCGACCGCGTACAGGGCGCCCATGCGCTTCTGACGTTCGGGGCCTGAAGGCGAAGGGGAAATAGGGGCAGGGAGCAGGTGGGGGGTCGAGCGGCCGGCGCCTACCGCGCGGCCTCGTTCATCGCCGCGGCGAGCGCGAAGTCGAGCGTCGTGAGGCCGCCGGCGTCGTGGGTCGTGAGGTCGATGGACACGCGGCCGTAGACGTTCGACCACTCGGGGTGGTGATCCATCTTCTCGGCGACGAGGGCGACGCTCGCCATGAAGCCGAAAGCCTCCACGAAGTTCGCGAACTGGAATTCGCGGTGGAGCTTGCCGCCTTCGAGGGCCCAGCCTTTCAAATCGGCCAGTTTCGCCTCGATCTCGGCGGTTTCGAGCGCTTTCGGGCGGGCCATATACTGCTTCCTCTCGACGCGGGCGCGCTAGCCCTCTTTGCCGTCGTCGTGGATCGCTCGGACGAACGCGTCGTAGAGCGCGCTCTTGATCTGGTTCTTGTCCGCGCGCCCGTAGACCTCGCGGAAGGCCTTGAGCGGGATGATGCCCTTCGCCATCGAACGGTGCCCCCCGCCGACGCCGAGGCCCTCGACCACGGCGCGAACGACTTCGCCTGCCGCGCGGACATAGCCGACGTTGCGAACGGAGAAGACGAGATCGCGTCCTACGGTCCCGACCGCGATCGACCACTCGGCGCCTTCCGCCTGGAGCGCCATGTCGGCGACCTGCGGGATCACGTCTTCGCGGACGCGGCCTAGCACCAGGATGTTGATGCCGTCGCGGACGTCGACCGCCGAGAGTGCGCGTCCGAGGGCCTTCAGGCCGTCGTGCGGGAGCGCCGGGCGCTCGATGCGCCGCAGGAGCGCGGGCGAGTGCGATGCGTGGAGGTAGGCGAAGGAGAGCATGTCGCGGTTGCTCGTCTGGCGACCCAGATACTGGGTATCGCTCTTGATGCCGTAGAGCAGAGCGGTGGCGAGCTTCGCGTTGATCTCGGTGTTCGTCGCGCGGAGGTACTCGGTGAAGATCGAGGCGGTCGCGCCGTAGGAGACGCGGATGTCCTTGATGGTCGCGCTATAGCCGGTTCGCTCGGGGTGATGATCGATCACGACGTCGGGCTGCTTCAGCCGCTCCGGCGGATCCTCCCCGAACACGTTCGGCTGGACGTCGACGAGGACGAGGGCATCGAACTCGTTCAGTTCTTCCGGCGTGATGACGCGGACCTCGATGCCGATCGCATCGCAGAGCGCCTGGTTCTCCGGCCGCTGGACCTCGCCGAACGAAATCAGCGGCGCGGTCGTCCGCTTGCGACCGAGCAGGTATCGGAGGGCGTAGGCACTCGCGATTCCGTCCGGATCCGGGTCCGGTTGGAGCAGGATGCCGACCTTTTCGCGCTCCGCGAGCAGCTCGCGGATCTTCACGACGCGCTGCAGATTCTCGAGATGGCCGAACTCGTCGTTGATGTCGTCGCGGATCTGCGTCTTCCAACCCGTTCGGCGCAGCGTCGGATGATCCGGGAGGTCGTCCTCCGTCAGACTGTCCGAGAGGACCAGGATCGACGCGTCTTCGTCGAGCTTGCGGATCTCGCGGACGGCGAGCCTAGTCCAGGGACCTTCGTCGCTGACCAGCGCGTATTCGTCGTCGATTGCCGGGTCGAGCTTGGCGATCGCGTCTTCGTCGAGGCCACCCTGGAGGATCTTGAACCCGGGTGGTCGGGCGCGGGCTTCCTCTTCGTCGCGCGGAACCCAGGTGAGCTCTTCGGACGCATCGGACCCGATGCGGCTCCAAAGCCGGGCGCTCTCGGCTCCATCACAGATGATGATTCGATGTCCCAAACGGCTCACCCCAACGCCGCCGCCCGCATTCGCGTCCGACCGCTCTTCGCGGCCGGGGCAGCGTCCGACTGGAGCCCACCCACGTCGACCGTGCTGGACCCACCGCTCGTTTCGGTGGCCCGGGTCGGGGGGCAGACCTCGGTCGATTCGACGGTGGGAAGTTACCGCAAGCCTGCTCAGTAGCGACGGGTTGAAGGCTCGAGACGTGTCTGCGCGCCGTTGTTTTTCAACCCGAGGGGATCCTGGAGGGGGCTCGGCGCGGGACGGCGGATCCGGGCAGGCGCGTTAGAGTGGGCGCCCGATCGGCAGCGGTGGCAGTCGAGGGACCGGAGAGGAGAGCGCGCGCATGCGTCTGGTGAATCTCGAAGGGCGGGTCGGACTCGATGTGGCGGGTCGGTTCGTCGACCTGGCACTCCACAGCGGCGACCGCTTCTCGTCGGATCCCATGGCCGCGTTCGCTCGGTGGGACGAGATCAAGACCTGGGCCGCCGATCAGACGGCAGGCGCAGAGGGACCGCTCATCGACGCGGACAAGCTCGGCGCACCCGTGCCGAGTCCAACCCAGGTCTTCGCGATCGGTCTCAACTACAAGGATCACGCCGAAGAGGCGAGTCTGCCGATTCCAGACGTCCCGATGGTCTTCACGAAGTTCCCGAGCTGCATCGTCGGGCCCAACGCCGACGTGCCGCTCACCGGCGAGCGGGTCGACTGGGAAGTGGAACAGGTGGTCGTGATCGGTCAGGAGGCCAAGGACGTGACCGCCGCCCGAGCCTGGGAAGTGGTCGCCGGGATGACCCTCGGGCAGGACATCTCCGACCGGCGCCTGCAATTCTCCTCCAAGCCTCCTCAGTTCAGCCTCGGCAAATCGGCCACGAATTTCGGCCCGATCGGCCCTGCGCTGGTCAGCCTCGACGAGTTCCCGGATCCCGATGCCGTCGGCCTGCGCTGCTGGGTCGCCGGCGAACCGATGCAGGAGTCGAACACGAACAACCTGATCTTCACCGTCCCGGAGCTGATCGAGTACATCTCCCGGTTCTGCGTCCTGTATCCGGGGGATCTGATCTTCACTGGGACCCCGGGCGGCGTCGGCTCCGTTCGGGACCCTCGCCGCTATCTGGCGGAGGGCGAAGTGATCGAGAGCGAGATGGACGGCATAGGCCGGCTCTCCAACCGCTGCGTCGCGCGCGGCTAGAAGAGGACGGATCCGCTCCCATGCAGCGCATCTTCGTGGGCGATGTCCAGGGCTGCGCCGAAGAGCTCGACCGGCTGATCGAGCGCGCCGGCGAGACCTACGGCGACGAGTTCGTGCTCTGGGTGGCGGGTGACCTCGTGAATCGCGGTCCCGACAACCGTCGGCCGCTCGAGCGCGTGCGAGGCCTGGTGGAGGCAGGGCGGGCCGAATACGTCCTCGGGAACCACGAGATCCACCTCATCTCGGCCTACCTCGGGGTGCGCGCGCTCTCCGAGAACGACTCGATCGGGGACGTGCTCGAGGCGCCGGACGCGGCGGACTGGATCACCTGGCTGCGTGGTCGCCCGCTGGTCGTGCCGGGCGAGGTGGAGGGGCAGCGTTTCGCGATGCTCCATGCGAGCTCTGGCGCGGGCTGGGCCTTCGAGGAGCTGGTCGAGCGGGCTGCCGAGGTGAGCGCCCGATTGTCGGCGGACGAGGCTTCCGCGCGGGACTTTCTCCTGGCCGATCCAGCGCAGGATGCCGTTCGCGACGATCTCGCGCGGTTGACCCGGGGCCGGGCCGGCTCGGCGACCGGTTGGTCGAGCAAGGAGCCGGAGACGCCGGACGGAGCCTGGCATCGTGCCTGGGCGGCGGCGGGACACGACTACGGGATCGTCTACGGGCATTGGGCGCGGCAGGGGCTGCACATCGCCGACGGACTCCGGGGCCTGGACACGGGCTGTGTCCACCACGGAAGGGGGCGGGACGGCTTCCTGACGGCCTGGCTCCCGGACTCGGCACCGACGGCGTCAGGGCGGCGCCCGTTCGATGCACCGGACGATCGCTTCTGGCAGATTCCGGCGAATCGTCGCTACTACTACCCCTCTCAGGACCGCCTCTGAGCCCCATTCTCCGTGCGCATTTGGACTGCGGCGCGCTTCACGGATTCCATCCCCCGCAACTGCGGCCTCACTCTCACCCAGAAGGAACCCCCACCATGGCCAAGGTCCTCATTCCCGTCGTTTTTCAGGGTCCTACCCGCGGGGAGTCCGAAGCGATCGTCGAAGGCGACACGATCGTCGCCTGCTTCGATCTCGTGGAAGAGAAGTTTCCCGGGCTGCGCGAGCTGGTGATCGACCCCGCGACGGGCGAAATCCACAAGTTCGTGAAGGTCACGCTGAACGGCGAGCTCCTCGAGCGCGACGCCGGAACCCTCGCCCAGTCGGTTTCCGCCACGGACGAGATCGAGGTCATCGCCGCGATCGCAGGCGGCTGATCCCGCTCTGCTTTTTGGGCGCCGCGTTCGCGATCGCGCATTGCGTCGAGAGCGCCGCTGACTCAAGCTTCTGCTCCCGCGCTGTGCGTCGCGGGGCGTGCTCTGCACCCAAGCTCACACCCAGAGGTAAATGAAACATGGCCGGACCCGAGGGAGATCGACTCCTCCACGTCAACATGACGGACCAGACGACGTCCTTCGAGGACTTCCCCGCCGAGTGGAAGCTGCTCGGTGGCCGCGGTCTCTCCGCGAAGATCCTCAATCGCGACTGCGATCCGACCTGCGACCCGCTCGGGGCGGACAACGTCCTCGTGATGGCGCCGGGTGTTCTTTCCGGAACGACCGCCCCCACCTCGGGCCGGATCTCGATCGGCTGCAAGAGCCCGCTCACCGGTGGCATCAAGGAAGCCAACGCCGGCGGCAACCCGGGTCAGCACCTCATGAAGCTCGGGATTCGCGCGATCGTCGTGAAGGGTCAGCCTGCCGACGCGGACAAGCGCTACGGCCTGCGGATCGACGAAGGCAACGTCTCGGTCGTCGAGGCGGACGACTACAAGGGCATGTGGAACTACGCCTCGTGCGAGAAGCTCCTCGAAGGCGAGAGCAAGAACGCCAGCGCGATCTCGATCGGGCCGGCCGGTGAGCTCCAGCTCGCGGGCGCGTCGGTGGCGTGCACCGACCAGGACCAGGAGCGCCGCCCGGCGCGTCATGCCGCCCGCGGCGGCGTCGGCGCCGTCATGGGAAGCAAGGGCCTCAAGTGGGTGCTGATCGATCCCGGCAAGGCGAAGACCCGCCAGCCGGCGAGCAAGGATTTCAACAAGCAGAACAAGGCCTACTCCCAAGAGTACCTGGAAGGCCCGCAGATGTTCAAGCACGGCACGTCGTCGGTCGTCCCGATGGCGAACATGCTGAACACCTTCGTCTACAAGAACCGGACCGAAGGCCAGAGCCCCGACGTCGAGACCCTCGACGGTGCGCGTATCGTCGAGAGCTTCGAAGAGCGCGGCGGCGGCATGCACAACTGCATGACGGGCTGCATCGTGAAGTGCTCGAACATCGTCCACGACACCGACGGCAAGTACAAGACGTCGGCGCTGGAGTTCGAGACGCTGACGCTCCTCGGTGCCAGCTGCGCGATCAAGACCTTCGACGAGGTCGCCGAGCTCGACCGCCTCTGTGACGAGGTCGGCCTCGATACGATCGAGACCGGTGGAGCGATCGCCATCCTGATGGATGCGGGGCAGATGGAATGGGGCGACTCCGACGGCGCCATCCAGCTGCTCAAGGACATCGCCGAGGGCACCGATCGTGGCAAGATGATCGGCAACGGCGCGGTCGCGACCGGCAAGGGGACGGGCCACAAGCGCGTCCCCCACGGTCGTGGTCAGGCCATCCCGGCCTGGGACCCGCGACCGCTCAAGGCGACCGGCGTGACCTACGCCGCGGGCCCGATGGGCGCGGATCACACCGCCGGCTTGGTCGTGAACCCCGGCCTCGGTCCGGACGAGTACGCGCAGGCTTCGCAGGAATGCCAGATCGTGAACATGGTCTGCGATTCCTCGGGCTTCTGTCAGTTCATCTCGCCGACCCTCACGCTGATGGCCAACTACTATTCGCTGCTCTACGGCGAGGACGTGACGCCGGAACAGCTCGGTGACCAGGGCTGGGAGTGCCTCGAGGACGAGTGGAAGTTCAACTCGGCCGCGGGCTGGAAGGACGAGGACAACGGTCTCTCCGAATGCCTCGTGGACGAGGGCATCGGCCCGGACAACGCGATGAAGTTCGATGTGTCGCTCGACATCATCAACCAGTCGAAGGTCCGCTTCGCGCCCCGTCCGGAGCTGTACACCGCACGCGCTTCGGGTTGAGCAGTCGCCTGCGGGCTCTCGGCAACGAGGGCTCGTGGTCGGCAGGCAGATAGATGACGGGCAGGGGGTTATGCTCCCTGCCCGTCTTCCGTTCCAGGGAGCGGCAAAGAGGTTCTCCGGTGAAGCACGACGTTCGCATGCGCGGGTTCGCGGAACGGGTCGACGTGGAAGTCGTCGAGGCGTTCCTGGCGGAGCATGCGCGCGCGCTCGGAGGTGAGCCGGTGGCGCTCCTCGACTGCGTCGGACGCGTGCTCGCCGAAGACGTGACGGCAGAGGTCGACGTCCCCGGCTTCCCGCGATCGGCGATGGACGGCTACGCGATTCGGGGCGAGCAGAGCTTCGGAGCCTCGGCGTACGACGCGATCCGGCTCGACGTCGTCGGGGTCTCGCTTCCCGGGAATCCGTACGGATCCAAGCTGCAAGCCGGGCAGGCCGTGCGCATCATGACCGGTGCTCCGATTCCGGACGGAGCCGACGCGGTCGTCAAGGCCGAGGTCTGCGAAGAAGAGGACGGGGTCGTCTCGATCTCCGAGGCGGTCGCGCCGTGCAAGAACGTCGGCGCAATCGGCGAGGACATCGCGAAAGGCGATGCGGTTCTGAAGGCGGGCCGCCGACTGCGACCTCAGGATGCGGGGCTGCTCTCGTCGATCGGCCGTGCGGAAGTCCTCTGCGTCCGAAGGCCGCGCGTCCGATTGGTCGTGACGGGTGACGAGCTGCTTCCGGCAGGCTCGATCCCGGCGGGTTCGCAGATCGTCGACAGCAATTCAGTCGTCCTGCGCGGATTGATCGGGCGGGACGGAGGGACTTCGTTGCCCTTCGAGATCCTGCCCGACGTGCCGGACGAGATCCGCGGCGCGATGGCGAGTGAGGATGCGGACGTCGTTCTCGTCTCCGGAGGCACGTCGGTCGGCCAGGAAGATCATGCGCCGCGCCTGCTCTCGGAGCTCGGGGAACTCGCCTATCACGGGATCTCCATGCGTCCTTCGAGCCCGACGGGGATCGGTCGGATCGGCGAACGCTTCGTCTTTCTCCTTCCCGGCAACCCGGTCAGCTGTCTCGCGGCCTACGAGTTTTTCGCCGGCCCGACGATCCGTGCGCTGGGCGGCCGCGCCCGCGCTTGGCCCCATCGCCGGGTGACGCTGCCGCTCGCGCGGAAGATCGTGTCGGAGGTCGGGCGGACCGACTACGTCCGCGTCGCAGTCGAGGAAGGCCAGGCGACGCCCCTCGCGACCGCCGGCGCCTCGATCCTTTCGTCGACGGTGCGCGCCGCGGGGGCCGTCGTGATTCCGCGAGAGCTCGAGGGGATACGCGAAGGGGCCGAGGTCGAGGTCCTCCTCTACGACGACGAGGTCGCCGAGGCATGAGCCGCCCCCAGCAGCAGTTCCTCGAGGTGCTCGACCGGGACGAAGCCGAAGCGCGCTGGCGTGAAGTCGTCGGCGGTGAAGCGCTCGGGAGCGAGATGGTCGGGCTCGCTGACGCGCTCGGCCGGGTGCTCGCGGAAGACGTGCGCGCTTCGGTCGATGTGCCCGGCTTCGATCGGTCGAACATGGACGGCTTCGCGGTCCGCGCGTCCGATACCTTCGGCGTCGCCGAAGAAGAACCCGTTCGGCTCAAGCTGAACGACGAGGTTCTCGCGACCGGGATCGAGCCGACGATCGAAGTGATCGAAGGGACGGCGACGACGATCGCGACCGGGGGCATGCTTCCCCGTGGCGCCGATGCGGTCGCGCCGATCGAGGTCACCGACGTCGACCCCGACGACCCCTCCTACGTGCTCGTCCGCGCGCCGCGCGTGCCGGGCGCGGCGGTCAGCTTCGCCGGCACCGACATGGGGCGCGGCGAGACGGTGCTCTTTGCGGGCACTCGACTCACGTCGCGGGAGACCGGGGTGCTCGCGGCGATCGGCTGCGAGCGGCTGGAGGTCGTACGCCGGCCGAAGGTGGCGATCCTCTCGACGGGCGACGAGATCGTGCAGCCCGGCGAGACGATGCGGCCGGGACTCGTCTACGACAGCAACGGCCGGATCCTCGCGGATGCGGTCGAGGAGCTCGGGGGGGATCCCGTCTTTTATGGCGCGTTTCGCGACGACCTCGATGCGCTGCGGAAGGCGATGCACGAAGCTCTCGTCGACGCGGACATGGTGCTGCTCTCCGGCGGCACCTCGAAGGGCGAGGGCGATCTGAATGCCCTCGTCGTCGGGGAACTCGAGCCCGGGATCCTCGTCCACGGCGTCGCACTGAAACCCGGCAAGCCCATCTGCCTCGCCGCTCAGGGGGAGAAGCCGGTCGTGATTCTGCCCGGCTTCCCGACCAGCGCGATCTTCACCTTTCACGAGTTCGTGGCCCCGCTCATCCGAGATCTCGCCGGCCAGCCGACGGAAGATCGCGAGACCCGCGCCGCGCGACTGGCGATCAAGACCCAGAGCGAGCGGGGCCGGCTCGAGTATCTGCTGGTCGGGCTCGTCGCCGACGACGAGGGGCGACTGTCCGCCTACCCGATGGGCAAGGGGAGCGGCAGCGTCACGAGCTTCAGTCGGGCCGACGGCTTCGTCCGGATTGGCCGGAATACCGAGCTCGTCGACGCCGATACGCCGGTCGAGGTCACGCTGATCGGGCGCGACGTCGCGGTCGCCGATCTCGTCGTGATCGGCAGCCATTGCGCGGGACTCGATCTGATCGCGAGCGAGCTCGCGCAGCACGGCCTCGGGGTGAAGTTGCTCGCGGTCGGCTCCCATGGTGGCCTCGCCGCCGCGTCCCGGGGCGAGTGCGACCTCGCGCCGATCCATCTGCTGGACCCCGAGACCGACCGTTACAACGAACCCTTCCTCAAGCCGGGGCTAAAACTCGTCCGCGGCTACCGCCGGATGCAGGGCGTCGCGACACGTCCGGAGGAAACCCGCGACATCGAGTCGCTCCTCGACGACCCGGACGTGCGGATGGTGAACCGGAACCGTGGTGCCGGGACGCGCGTCCTGATCGACCGTTTGTTAGGCGAGCGCCGACCCTCGGGCTACCCCTACGAGCCACGCTCCCATTACGCGGTCGCGGCGGCGATCGCGCAGGGCCGTGCCGATTGGGGTGTCACGATCGAATCCGTGGCCCGCGACGCAGGGCTGCGATTCCAGCCACTCCAGGCCGAGGAGTACGACTTCGTCGTGCCGGAGGCGCGCTTCGACCGGCCTGCGAATCGCCTGCTCCGGGAGATCCTGGGGGACGCCGACGGTCCGTTGCGCGCCGCGCTCGCCGAGCAGGGATTCGTCGTCTCGGACTGAGATCCGTCCTTCGATCCGCCCGATGTGACACTTTTCGCGCTGAACCCCGGCATTCGCCCCACGCGAGCGTGGACCGAAAGCCCGATCGGTTCGGATCGCCTTCGCGCCGATAGAGAGGATGGCCCCGGCCATTCCGGACCGGTGCCTTGCGTGAAGACGATGCCTCCGAACGATTCCAACGACGAAACCCGGGTCGAACTCAAGGATGTCCTCCTGGATGCGCTCGCCCGCGCGCGTGCCTCCGGACAGGAGAACGTGCCGTCGGAGCGAGAGGTCTTCGCGGAGATCGCCTGCGACTGGGCCTTCGTCGTCCGGATCGGCGTCGACGGCGCCCTGGAGCGCGAATGGGTGACGGATGGAATCCCCGGTTCGCCGGACGTCGCTCTCGACGAGATCGATCCCCAAGCCTGGGATGCCTACATCGTTCCGGAAGACCGCTCGATCGCGATCGATCAGTTCGCCCGGGCCCTCGAACGCGGACGGGATCACGTCGAATACCGGATGGATCTGCCGGGGGCCGGGTTGCGCTTCATCGAGAGCACGATGCGAGCGATCCCGGATCCCGAAGAGGACGGTACGTTCCGGATCTATGGCGCGATGTCCGACATCACCGACCGACGCGCGACCGAGGAAGCGCTCCGCAAGAGCGAGACCCAGTATCGCGCGCTCGTCGAGCAGGCTTCCGACGGGATCGTCGTCTTCGACGAGACCGGGAAGATCGTGACGAGCAACGACGCGGCCCTCGAACTCTTCGGGCTCTCCCGTCCGAGGCTGCATGCGACGCGAATCGTCAAGCTCTTCCATCCCGATGACGTCGACGAGGATCCGCTCACGCTCCAGAACCTCGCTTCGGGGATGACGCTGCGGAGTGTTCGGCGTGTGAAGCAGCAGGGACGAGACGGTTGGATCTGGGCCGAGCTCTCGGCGCGACGTCTCGCGGACGACCGGATCCAGGCTACCGCGCGAGACATTACGGCTCGGATCGAGGCCGAGCAGCGCATCCGCCACCTCGCCTACTTCGATTCACTGACCTCGCTCCCCAACCGCGAGCTCTTCCGCGAACAGATGGAGTCGGCTCTCGAGCGCGTTCGCCGCGGGGATCGCGTACTCGCCCTGCTCTTCCTCGACGTCGATCGATTCAAGCAGGTGAACGACTCTCTCGGCCATTCGATGGGTGACGAGCTTCTGATCCAGGTCGCGGATCGACTGCGCGCTGCCATCCGCGGCAGCGATGCGGTGGGGCGTGCTGGCTGCGAACGCGTCGAGCTCGAAGGCCGTGGCACTCCGATTTCGCGACTCGGCGGCGACGAGTTCACGATTCTGCTCCCGGATCTCGAGCACGCCCAGGACGCCGCCCGGGTCGCTCGCCGTGTCCTGCACTCGCTCTCTCGCCCCTTCGAGGTTCAGGGTCGCGAGATCTTCGTCGGCGCGAGCATCGGAATTTCGGTGTGGCCCGAAGACGGCTCCGACAGCGAAGAGCTTCTGCGTTCGGCGGACGTCGCGATGTACCACGCGAAGGGGCGCGGCGGGAACACCTACGAGTTCTTCTCGCCGGAGATGAACGAGATCTCGACACGACGCTTCCGGCTCGAGGCGGGGCTTCGCCACGCCCTCGAACGAGATCAACTCGTCCTCCACTATCAACCCTTGCGTGACTCGCGAACGGGCCGCGTCTCCGCGGTCGAGGCGCTCATCCGCTGGGTGAACGACGACGGGGACATGGTCCGCCCCGACGAGTTCATCCCGGTCGCGGAAGAGACCGGCCTGATCGTGCCGATCGGCGAATGGGTGCTCCGCACGGCCTGCCGTCAGCTCGCGGCCTGGCGTGAAGAAGGCTTCGAGCCGATCCGGATGTCGGTGAATCTCTCGGTCGAGCAGCTCCGTGATCTAGGGATCGCGAACGCGGTCGAGCAGGTGCTCTTCGAGACCGGGCTCTCTCCTGCCGACATCGAGCTCGAGATCACCGAGTCCTGCATCCTCGACGAGAGCCCGAACATCGTGGCCGGGATCGCCGCACTCTCGGCCCTCGGCCTGGGCTTCGCGCTCGACGATTTCGGGACGGGCTACTCGTCGCTGTCGGCGCTCCAACGCTTCCCCATCGATCGCCTCAAGATCGATCGCTCCTTCGTCTCCGCGATCGGCGACAGCGCGAGCGACGAAACGCTGACCTCGGCGATCTTCGCCCTGGCAAACCGGCTCGGCCTCGAGGTCGTGGCGGAAGGGGTCGAGACCGAGGAGCAGGCTCGCGTCCTGACCGAACTCGGTTGTCAGGAGCTCCAGGGCTACCTGTTCAGCAAGCCGCGTCCCGCCGAAGAGTGCGACCTATTCCTCCAGCGCGTCGACAAGGCGGAAAAGGACGCCTCAGCGGGCTGAATGTTGCTGGGCCTCGGAGCGCGGGGTAGCCTTTTCTAGATTCATGGATTCCTCTTTTCCATCGTCTGTGCCCTTGTGTCCGGCGGGCGAGCCCGACGAGCCGCCCCAACCCGAGCGCGGCCTGCCCCCCCTGCCGC
>PAQX01000090.1 GCA_002709835.1 Deltaproteobacteria bacterium | reverse complement strand
GAGGGTCCTCACCCAGGCGAAGCGCTCGCGCAGGCCTGGCAGGAGCCTGCCTCCGACGAGCCCGGTCGCGCCGGTGATCAGCACGCCGCCTGTGCGCTTCTGCGTCGTCGATTCGCTCAAGGCGTCCCCTTCACCCCGGAACCTATCCGGCGGACGGTGCGGCCGCTAGTCGCGAGAATGAGGGGGCGAAGGGCGCGAAGCTCAGCGCGAGAACGAACCATGGCGCCCCGCGCCTTCCTTGAAACGCGTCGCCCCCTCGCGAGTCTCGCCCGAACGGATGACCTTGAGCCCCAGTCGCGTCTCCGAGAGAAGCGCCGCGTCGAGATCGAGGCTCCACTGGGTGATCGCCGACATTCGATCGTTTCGCATGCACCTCTGCGGGAAGGCGGCGATGTCTTTCGCGAGGTCCTTCGCAGCCTGGAGCGCTTCCCCCTTCTCGACCATCCGGTTCACCAGTCCCATCGCGACCGCCTCCTCCCCCGAGACGCCCCGCCCCGTGAGAATCAGATCCATCGCGTGGCTGTGACCGATCAGGCGCGGCAACCGGATCGTGCCGCCATCCACGAGCGGCACGCCCCATCGGCGGCAGTAGACGCCGAAGACCGCATCCCGCGCCGCAACCCGGAGGTCGCACCAAACCGCGAGTTCGAGCCCCCCCGCCACTGCAAAGCCTTCGATCGCCGCAATCACCGGCTTCCCGAGGAGCATGCGCGACGGCCCCATGGGACCGTCCCCCTCTTGCATCACTTCGTTGGCGTTGGCGCCACCGCGACTCGCTTCCTTGAGATCGGCGCCCGCGCAGAAGCACCCATCCTCGCCGGTCAGGATCGCGACCTTCAGCGCGTCGTCCTCGTCGAAGGTGCGGAACGCATCCGCGAGCGCCCTGGCGGTTTCACGGTCTACGCAATTCCGAACGGCGGGCCGATCGATGGTGACGATGAAGACGTCGTCTTCGACTTCGGCGCGAACCGTCATGGAGACCTCGTTCGATGGGGTGCGGGGATTTCGAGCGCGATCAGGCGAGCTCGAGATTTGCGTACTTGACCATCACGGTCTTCACGCCGGCGCGCTCGAACTTGATCCGAAGCTTCTGATTCAGATCGCTGCCGAGGACGGCGAGGACTTCCCCGCGACCGAAGACGGGATGGCGGACCCGGGTCCCGATCGCGACACTCTCGCCTTCGCCGGGCTCGTCCTGCGCGTAGGAGTAGTCGTAGCCTCTGCTCGAACCCGACGAAGCGCCCGAATCCGAATAGCGGGACCGCGCGCCCCGATTCGCCGTCCCAAGCGTCTCGATCAACTCGTCGGGGATCTCCTGCAGAAAGCGGCTCGGCGACTGATAGGAACGATCCCCGTAGCGGAAGCGCTCCGCCGCGCAGGTCAAGAAGAGGTGGTCCATCGCCCGGGTCATCGCGACGTAACAGAGTCGCCGCTCCTCCTCGAGCCCCGCCTCGTCTCGACTCGAGGATGCGTGGGGAAAGATCCGCTCCTCCATACCGACGAGGAACACGATCGGGAATTCGAGGCCCTTCGCCGAGTGAACCGTCATCATGGAGACGCGGTCCTCGCGATCTTCGTAGCTGTCGAGATCGGAGACGAGGGCGACTTGATCGAGATAGAGCTCGAGCTCGCTTCGCTCCTCGCCGGCAAGTTCGTCTTCGTTCACGGCATGGAAGTCGCGCGCCGAGTTCAAGAGCTCCGTCAGGTTCTCGAGACGTGCCTCTGCTTCGGGAGTATCTTCCTTTTCGAGGGCGCGGATATAGCCCGTCCCATCCATCACGCGCGCGATCATGTCTTCCAGGGGGAGACCGTCGAGGGTCCCGCCGATCGCCAGTCCGCCTTCGGGCGAGGAACGGAAGTTGTCGAGCATGTCGAGGAAGGCGGCGAGCTTGCCGGTCGTTCGCCCGACGAGTTGCCCCTCGACCGCCTCACGCATCGCATCCATCAGCGAGAGCCCCCGCGTGACCGCGTGTGCCTCGATCTTCTCCCAGCTCGCCTTGCCGATCCCGCGCGCCGGCACGTTGTAGATGCGGCGAAGCGCAGCATCGTCGCGCGGGTTCACCAGGAGGCGGAGGTACGAAAGAACGTCCTTGATCTCCTTCCGCTCGTAGAACCGCTGCCCGCCGACGATCGTGTAGGGCACGTCGTACTTGAGCAGCTCTTCTTCGAACGATCGCGACTGGGCGTTGGTCCGATAGAGGATGGCGATGTGCCCGAAGGGCACGTCTTCGGCACGATTCGCGGCGAGGATGTTCTTCACGACGAACTGCGACTCTTCGCGGTCGTCCTCCGCCTCGAAGAAGCGGATCGGCGAGCCCCCCTCCTGCTCGGTGAAGAGGTCCTTGTCCTTTCGGTCGTAGTTGTTCTGGATGACCGCGGACGCGCCCGAGAGGATCGGTTGGGTCGAGCGATAGTTCTGTTCGAGCTTGATCACCGTCGCGTCGGGATAGTCCTGCTCGAAATCGAGGATGTTGCGGATATCCGCACCGCGCCACGCGTAGATCGACTGATCCGGATCGCCGACGACGCAGAGGTTCTGGTGCTCGGCCGCGAGCTGTCCGATCAGGCCGTACTGAACGCCGTTCGTGTCCTGGTACTCGTCGACCAGGATGTAGCTGTACTTGCTCCGGTAGTAGTCGAGGACCCGCGGATGGCTCCGGAAGAGCTCCGCCGTCAGCAGAAGCAGATCGCCGAAATCGAGTGCCTCCGCGTCGCCGAGCTTCCGCTGATACTTCGCGTAGAGCCCCGCGATCATCTCTTCGTCGAGATCCCTGGCCTGGTTCGCCGCGGCGGGCGGGAGCAGACCGGCGTTCTTCCACTGGTCGATCTGCCAGCGAATCCGCCTCGGATCGTGGACCTTCGGGTCGAGCCCATCGGCCTTCAACACTTCCTTGATCACGCCGAGGGTGTCCGCATCGTCGTAGATCACGAAGCCGCGGCTGCGCGCGAGATGACCGATGTCGCGCCGGAGGATCCGCACTCCGATCGAGTGGAAGGTCCCGATCGAGATGTCGCCCATCGCCGGCCCGAGGAGCTTCTCGACGCGCTCCTTCATCTCTCCGGCGGCTTTGTTCGTGAACGTGACCGCGAGGATCTGCTCGGGCGGGATCCCACAGACGCCGATCAGGTAGGCGATCCGATTCGTGAGGACCCGGGTCTTCCCGGAACCTGCGCCCGCGAGAACGAGGAGCGGCCCCTCGGTCGTCTCGACCGCCTGCTTCTGGGCCGGGTTCAGACCCGCGAAGATCTGCTCGGTCAGATCGCTCGGCGGTCCGACCGTGGACGGCGCAGGTTCTACAGGGCCATCGAAGAGTTCGTCGAGATCGGCGTCGAAATCGCTGTTCACAGGGGGTCCAGGGGGTGGCGAGCGACGTCTGGGGGAAACGCGATCGCGCGGACGAGGTGCTGGAAAGCTACTCGACGCCGGAGGCCGTGGCGAGAGAACCCGCAACTCGAGGCGCCGACCGCGAACGCCGGCGGGACACCCGCCAGCAGGCTCCGGTCGAGGCCCGCTGAATTCCCCCACACCGGATGCCGTGCCGATGGGTGTGCCAATGGGCGGGTCAGGCGCGCTCGGTCGGGTCGAGCGCGATGTCCACGAGCTCCTCTCCGGCCAGGGAGCCCGCGAGGGCGACGTGTCGATCGTAGGGAGGCCCTTCGGTCGTCGCGCCGCGACCGCCGGCGAAACATTCCTTGAACGCCTGCATCCGGCGGAGGGGCCCCTCGACCAGCCCGTCCGGCGCCGCCTCGAGATGGTCGAGCACCTCGTCGCGCAGGTCGGCGCGGGAGCAGACCAGGATAGAGTCGACGCCCGCTTCCAGGACCCCGACCGAACAGGCATGGGGAGACCAGTGGTCGGCCATCGCACGCATCTCGATGTCGTCGCTGAACACGAGCCCGTCGTAGGCGAGTTCACCGCGAAGCAAGTCCATCACCTCTGACGAGAGTGTCGCCGGTCGCTTGTCGTCGAGACGCGGGAAGAGAACGTGGGCGGTCATGATGCTCGCGACGCCCGCCTCGATCGCCGACCGGAAGGGCGGCAGCTCGATCGAGTGCAGGCGCGCGAGATCGAGATCGATCGTCGGAAGGGCGAGATGGCTGTCGACGTTCGTATCGCCGTGGCCGGGGAAGTGCTTGGCGCAGGCGGCCACGCCCTCCGCCTGCATCGACTCGATGAACGCGGCCGCGTGCGCCGAGACGATCTCGGGCGTCCCGCCGAAGCTGCGATCCCCGATCACGGGGTTGTCCGGGTTGCTGTCGACGTCGACGACCGGTGCGAAGTCGAGATCGAAGCCGCAATCCAGGAGCTCCGTCGCGAGCGCGCGGGCGAAGCGGGCGGTCTCGTCAGGGGAGCGCCGACCGAGAGCGCGCATCGGCGGCCATTCGGTCCAAGGGGCACGCAGTCGCTGGACACGGCCGCCTTCTTGGTCGAGGGCGACGACGAGGGGCGCGTCGTCCGGCGCGAGCGAATGAAGTTCTGCCACGACCCGGCGAACCTGACCAGGATCTCCCACGTTGCGCTTGAACAGGATGACACCGCCGACACGCCCCTCGCGAACGAGCGCCGCGAGGTCGTCGGGGATCTCGAGGCCGGGGTATCCGACGAAGAGCAGCTGCCCGGGGTGGTCGGCGGCGGACACGGGCTAGCCCGCCGACTCGGTCACGAGCGTGCGCTCGAGCCACGGATTCAGCATGCGCCCCTGCGGATCGAGTGCCTGACGCACGCGCTGGAAGTCGTCCCAGCGCGGATAGCGCTCGCGGAGCTCGGCCGCCGTCTGGGTATGCATCTTTCCCCAATGGGGCCGACCCTCGTAGCGCTTCAGAATCGGCTCGATCAGATCGAAGGCCGCGTGCGGGCCCGCGTCCGCGAACTGATGGATCGAGATCGTACAGCCGGCGCGTCCTTCGAACATGCTGAGCCAGATGTCGTCTTCCCGGACATACCGAACCTCGATCGGGAACACGAGCGGCAGCTCCGCGCGATCGATCGCGTCGAGGATCTCGCGCACGCACGCGACGCCCGCCGCCGCCGGGACCGTGTATTCCATCTCGCGGAAGCGGGTATAACGCGCGTGGGCGCGCACGAGGAACGCTGGACCCGTCCGAAAATCCGAAGCGCCTTCGCCGAGGGCCTCCCAAACCACCGCCCGATAGATCTCCGGATCGCCGCCCACCGCATGCCAGGCGGCGCGAAGCTGCTCGACGCTCGTCGGGTCCTCGTGGAGATCGACTTCCGGCATATCAGTCGGATCCGTCGTCATGACGAGCGAGAGCCCTGATCGCGGCATCGGCATGAACTCCATGTGCATGTGTTCCGCCGCGAGGGTCTCGGCTTGCGCAAGCACGTCCTCGACCGGCGCTGTCCAGGTCCGCTCGATCACGTTCATCGGCGCGGTGTTCCGCATTCGAACCTGCGAGGTGATCCCGAGCGCCCCGACGGAACAGCGCGCCGCGTGGAAGACCTCCGAGTCGCGGTCGCGATCGCAGACCACTCGCTCCCCAGAAGGCGTCACGAGGGTCAACGCATCGACGTAGGCGGACATCGAACCGAACCGGGGCCCGGTCCCATGGGTCGAGGTCGCAAGGGCGCCGGCGAGGGCCTGGTCGTCGATGTCCGGTTGTACGGTCAGGAGCTGGTCGTGGCGGCCGAGCGCCGCGCCGAGCGCATGCAGCCGCGTGCCGGCCCAGATCTCGGCCATTCGGTCTTTCGCATCGACCGCGCTCACGCCGTGCATTCGATCGAGAGAAACGAGGGTTCCTTCGGTGGCCGCGATGGGCGTGAAGGAATGTCCGGAGCCGACCGGCCGGACTTCGCCCCGAGTGCCGCGAAGAAAGGCGACGAGTTCGTCTTCGTCCCGCGGCGCCACCCGCGCGACAGGAAGACATTCGTGATCGCCGGCCCAGTTTCGCCAGAGCAGTCTTCGCGGAGCGGAGGGCAGCGACGCGCATCCCGGCACCGAAGCGAGCGCCATCGCTGCCAGGCCCTCCCGGATCAACTCCCGTCGGGTTCGCTGGATCACGGTTCGGGCACCTCGATCTCGGAGCCAGCCACGAGAATCGCAATCGCCGCGCGAAGCTCGGACGCGCTGCACCAGGCGCAACTGCCGAGCGGCGGCATGTTTCCGTGGCCTGCGATCACGCGCTCGAGCAGGACGTCGAAGTCCCGGGTCTCCCGCGCGTTCCAGTCTTCAGGCACCCCCGCCGCAGGGATCCCCGAGAGTCCGCTCGCATGACAGTGGGCACAGGCGAGCGCAAAGGCCTCCGCGCCGTCGCCCGGCGCCGCGTTCGGCCGCGTACAGCTGGCGAGCGCCCCGGCGACGATGGTCGCGACGAGCGCGATCGAGCGGTGCATCGTTCCCTCCCGTCCGCGCACCCTGGCGCGGCCCCGCGAGAGCCTATTCGACCGTCACGCCCCGCGCGAGCGGGACCGCTTCCCGGACGCGCCGCTTTGAGCGAGCGGGATCGCTTCCCTGACGCGCCGTGCCGCACAACCCGATCGGCTACTCGACCGTCACGCTCTTGGCGAGGTTGCGCGGCTGGTCGACGTCCGTGCCCTTCAGCGTGGCGATGTGATACGCGAGGAGCTGGAGCGGAACGACGGCGAGAATCGACGTCAGGTAGTCACCGAGATCGTCGACGAAGATCGTCTCGTTCGCCTTTTCGGCGATTTCGTCGTCACCGTTCGACGCGAGGGCGATCACCTGACCGTCCCGAGCCCGGACCTGCTCGAGGTTCGAGACCAGCTTGTCGTGGAGTTCGCCCTTCGTGGCGATGCAGACGACGGGCATGTTCTCGTCGATCAGGGCGATCGGCCCGTGCTTCATCTCGCCCGCGGCGTAGCCCTCGGCGTGGATGTAGCTGATCTCCTTGAGCTTGAGCGCCCCCTCCATCGCGATCGGGAACATGATTCCGCGACCGAGAAAGAGGAAATCCTGCGCCTTGAAGTATTTGCGCGCGACGCCCAGGATCTTCTTGTCGAGCTCGAGCACGCCTTCGACCATCCGCGGCAGGCGCATCGTGTCGTGAAGGCGATCGCGGATCTCGTCCTGCGAGAGCATCTCGCGAACGATGCCGAGCTTGAGTGCGATCAAATAGAGCGCGACCGCCTGGGTCACGAAGGCCTTCGTCGACGCCACGCCGATCTCGGGCCCCGCCTGCGTGTAGAGCACGTCGTCACTCGCGCGCGCGATCGTCGACTCACGGACGTTGCAGATCGCGAGGACGCGAGCGCCCTGTGACTTCGCCTCCTCGAGGGCCGCGAGGGTGTCCGCCGTCTCCCCGGACTGGGACACCGGAATCACGAGCCGGCGCGGGCCCACGATCGGCTTTCGGTACCGAAACTCGCTCGCCAGATCGACTTCACAGGAGATCCCGGCGATCTGCTCGATCATGTACTTGCCCAGGAGTGAGGCGTAGTAGGAGGTGCCGCACGCGACGAGGGTCACGCCCCGGCAGTCGTCGAGCCACGCCTTGTCAAATTCGATCCCGTCGAGGTCGACGCTCTGCTCCGCCTCGTTCACGCGGGTACCGATCGTGTCGGTGATCGCGCGAGGCTGCTCGAAGATCTCCTTCTGCATGAAGTGGTCGTAGCCACCCTTCTCCGCGGAGACGGGGTCCCACTGGATCACGCTGAACTCCCGGTCGATCGGGCGACCGTCAATGTCGCAGACCTGGATGCCTTCCCCGGAGAGAACGGCGAAGTCCCCGTCGTGAAGGGAGACGATGTCCCGCGTATAGGGGAGCACAGCGGGGATATCGCTGGCGAGGAAGGCCTGCTTGTCGCCCTGGCCGACGATGATCGGGGAACCGCCGTTCTTGGCGGTGACGACCATGTCCGGTGCGGTGTCGGAGATGGCCGCGAGGGCGTAGGAACCTTCGAGGTCGCGGCACGACTCGCGCACCGCGGTCAACAGATCCTTGCCGCCGCGCACGCGCTCATCGATCAGGTGCGCGATCAGCTCCGTGTCCGTGTCGGACCGGATCGCCGCGCCGCGCCCTTCGAGGGCGGCGCGCAGCTCGCGATAGTTCTCGATGATGCCGTTGTGGACGATGACGACGCCGCCGGCGCGGTGCGGGTGGGCGTTTCGCTCGGAGGGCTTGCCATGGGTCGCCCAGCGGGTGTGGCCGATTCCGCAGTGGCCCGCGAGCGGCTTCTCACGCAGCGTGCCCTCGAGGTTCACGAGCTTGCCCTTCGCGCGCCGGACTTCGACGGCCCCGCCCTCGAGGATCGCGACACCGGCCGAGTCGTAGCCCCGATATTCGAGACGGCGAAGGCCATCTACCAGAACATCCACCGCTTTGTATTCGCGTCCGACGTATCCAACAATGCCGCACATATTCGCTGGTTCCCGGCTGCGCTCTTCGGCGCTGCCCTGCATTGGAAATGCTCGACGTGTAGGAGCACGCCTCCGCTTTCCGCCTTGATCTGCACCGAAAGTCGCCGCCTGCGCTTTCGGCGTCCGATTCGTCCACTTGCGGCGCTTCGCGCCGGGTTTCTTCTCCGCGACCTTCTTGCTTATTCCGCCGGGCGCTTCTTTGCATTGGAGTTCCCAGCAGATGCCGAGGAGGGAGCGTCGGTTCCCGCGACGGCCTCCGTCGAGCGGGCCGGGGCACGACCCTCCTTGCGGGCCACCCAGCCCTCGATGTTGCGCTGCTTCATCCGCGCGACCGCCAGAGCGTCTTCGGGCACGTCTTTGGTGACCGTCGAACCCGCCGCGACGAAGCCATGGGGCTCGACCGTAACGGGGGAGACGAGATTGGCGTTGCAGCCGATGAAGGCGTCGTCGCCAATCGTGCTGCGCGTCTTCTTGTACCCGTCGTAGTTCACCACGATCGCGCCACAGCTGAAATTCACGCCCGAGCCGACGTCGGCGTCGCCGATATAACCCAGATGGGCAGCTTTGCTGCCGGGGCCGAGGGTCGAGTTCTTGATCTCGACGTAGTTGCCGATCTTCACGCCCTTTCCGAGCTGGCTGCCCGGGCGAAGATGGGCGGAGGGGCCGATCGTCACGTCGTCGTCGAGGCGACTGTCCTCGATCACACAGCCCGCCTTGACATGGCAGCCTTCACCAAGGGAGGAGTCGCCGGTGATCACGACGCCGGGCTCGATGATCGAGTCGCGACCGATCGTGACGTCCGCGTCGATGTAGACCGTCTCGGGATCGATGAAGGTCACGCCCTCGGTCATGTGGGCCCGTGCGATCCGTCGGCGCATGTAGGCGGTCGCGTCCGCGAGCTCGGCGCGGTTGTTGATGCCCATGCACTCGTCGGGGTCCGGCGTCTCGACCGCCTCGACGCGCAGGCCGCGCTCCACTGCGTATCCGACGAGATCGGTGATGTAGAGCTCGCCCTGTGCGTTGTTCGGCGTCAAGGAGGCGAGGCCTTCCCGAAGGAGATCCGCCGAGAAGAGATAGACGCCCGTGTTGCGCTCTTCGATCTCGAGCTCTTCGGGAGTCGCGTCCTGGGCTTCGATGATCCGGGAGACCTGGCCGTTCTCGTCGCGAGCGACGCGACCGGGGATGTTCCGCGTGCGCGCGGTCAGGACGGCGAGGTCCGCACCCCGCTCGCGCTTCACCTTGGCCATCTGCTCGAGCGTCTCGGGGGAGAGGAGCGGGGTGTCGCCGTAGAGGACGAGGACGTCGCCGCCGGCATCGCCGAGAGTGGGCATCGCGACGAGCACCGCATGTCCCGTGCCGTTCTGCTCCGCCTGGAGCACGAACTCGGCCTCGCCGGCGAAGCGTTCCTTCACCTCGTCGGCATCGCGACCGACGACGACGATCAAACGCGAGGGATCGAGCCGCCGTGCGTTGCGCAGGACGTGACCGAGCAGCGGAACGCCACAGATCTCGTGCAGGACCTTCGCGCGTCGGGATTTCATCCGAGTGCCCTGACCCGCCGCCAGGACGATGACCGAAGTCTCGCTCAAACTCGCTGCTCCTCGATTCGGGCCCGACGGACGCTCGCGCGCAGCCTGTCCCACCCGGGTAAGTGTCCCCCCCGCCCTCTTTGGAGGCGAAGAAAAGACGCCGGTCGCATCGGCGTGCCGGCATCCGGACTCAAACGCGCAACCCACCCGGAACATTGGGGAATCCGCCCGGCAGGTCGGAAGCATCCAGCACGCGTGGGGAGCACGGTAGATCGACGAAGGTATGGCGGATCCCGAAGCCAGGCGCGTCGCCGTCTCCCCACGCCTTCAGATTGCTCGGGCGTCGACACCCTTCGGGGCAGGTTTCGGCACAGGAGAGACCCGGGATCGGACCCTCGAGGCTGTTCCGTCCAGCGTCACTCCCCTACCCTCGGCGGGTGACATCGGCCGCGCGCCGGGGCGATGCCCCACCACCCGCGATTGCGCGCGCGTCGGCAGCGCCCTCCGCACGCGAACCTCTCCTCCACAGGCATCGCAGGAGCCCTCCCATCCAGGTTCATGGAAACACGACCGGCCTCAAGGCCAGCCAGGTCAAGGCCCTCGAGCGTCTCGGACGCCGCCGCCTCTCGGACGATCGCATCGTCACCAACGAGCTGGCCCGCGAGCTGACCGAGCTTTCGAACGACGTACGCCGCCAGGTCGGCGTGCTGCTGGACCGGTCCGGTTCCGTGCAGCACGTCATGATCGGACACGGCTCGGGCATCGAGCTCCCGGACTGGGGCCGCCTCCGCGCGGGTCGCGGGCGACTCCGGGGCCTTCGGCTGATTCACACCCATCTCGCCGGTGAAGGCCTCACCCGGGACGACGAGACGGACCTCGCGCTCCTGCGGCTCGATGCGGTGGTCTCGATCGAGGTCCGCAACGATGGCCTCCCCGGCCTCTCACACGCCGCCTCTCTCGCCCCGGCGAACGAGGACGGCCGGTCCGTCGAGAAGCTCGACCCCATCCACCCGGCCAACTACGACTTCGACTTCAGCGTCTGGATCCGCGACCTCGAGAACGAACTCTCCCGCGCGACCGAAGGCCAGGAAGTCGCCGAAGGCGAGCGCGCGATCCTGGTATCGGTCACCGCCGGCCGGGACCGCGAGACCCTCGAGATGCACGTCGACGAGCTCCGGGAGCTCGCCCGCGCCGCTGGCGTCCACGTCGTCGACGTCGTGACCCAGTCTCGGCCGAAGGTCGACCCGCGCACGGTGATCGGCGCTGGCAAGCTCTCGGACCTCGTGATCCGATGCTTCCAGAGCGACATCGACCTGGTCATCTTCGACCAGGACATGACGCCGGCCCAGGCGCGCAACCTCTCGGAACGCATGGAGCTCCGCGTCATCGACCGGACCCAGTTGATCCTCGACATCTTCGCCCAACGCGCGACGACCGGAGACGGCAAGCTCCAGGTGGAGCTCGCCCAGCTCCGCTACCGCATGCCTCGCCTGGCCCAACGCGCGGACCTTTCGCTGTCCCGTCTCGCCGGTGGCATCGGCGGGCGCGGCCCGGGCGAAACGAAGCTCGAGAGCGATCGACGACGGGTGCGCGACCGGATCACGCGCCTCGAGCGAGAAGCCAAGCGACTCACGAAGCAGCGCGAAGGGAGGCGTCGCAAGCGCGGACGCCGCGGTGTGCCCGTGCTCTCGATCGTGGGATACACGAACGCCGGCAAGAGCACGCTCCTCCGCGCGTTGACCCAGAGCGACGTCCACGTCGAAGACAAGATGTTCGCGACGCTCGACCCGGTGTCGCGCCGCCTGCGCTTTCCGCGCGAGCGGGAGGTCATCATCACCGACACCGTGGGCTTCATCCGCGACCTCCCCGAGGACCTCGTCGCGGCCTTCCACGCGACCCTGGAAGAGCTGCGCGATGCGAGCCTGCTGCTTCACGTCGTAGATGCGGCGAGTCCTGACATCGACCGCCGGATTCGCGCCGTGCGCGACGTGCTGGGCGAGCTCGGCTTCGACGGAAAACCGGAGCTGCTCGTCTTCAATCAGATCGACCGCCTGGACGAAGCGGAGGCTCAGGCCCTCGCGCGCCGCTATCAGGCGATCCCGATCTCCGCGCTGACCGGCACAGGGCTTCGCGAACTCCTGACGGAATCGGAAGAGGTCCTGTGGGACGACGAAGATCGTGTCCCGGGAGAGGAAGACCGTTTCGTCGATCTCGCCGCGTCCGGCCGTTAGGTCGCCCGCGCACCGCCGGCGCCCCGTGCCCGGCCGACCCCTGGAGGAAATTGGTATGCCGCTTCGTTCCCGGATCGCGGGTACTGGTATGAGCGTGGGCAATCGCGTCGTCACCAACGCCGAGATGACCCAGTGGATGGATACGAGCGAAGAATGGATCGAGCAGCGTACCGGGATCAAGGAGCGCCGCTGGATCGACGAGACCCAGCGCCCCTCCACCCTGGCGGCGGAAGCCACGAACCAGGCCCTCGAGCAAGCAGGCCTCGAAGTCGGGGACATCGACTGCATCCTCCTCGCGACCCTTTCCGGTGAACACGACTTCCCCGGCACCTCGTTCTTTCTGCACGAGCTGATCGATGCCGGGGACATTCCCTGCGTCGACCTCCGCGCCCAGTGCAGTGGATTCCTCTACGCGCTCCAGATGGGCGACGCGCTGATCCAGACCGGCTCCCACAAGCGCGTGCTGGTGGTCGGCGCGGAAGTCCACTCGACCGGCCTCGACATCTCGACCGAAGGACGCGACGTGACCGTGATCTTCGGCGACGGGGCGGGCGCGACCCTGCTCGAGGCAGTCGAGGCCGAAGCGGATGGACCGGGCGTGCTGCAGATCCGCTGCCACGCGCAGGGCAAGCATGCGCGGCGTCTCTGGACCGAAGGGCCCAGTTCCGCGCGCCACCCCCACCGGATCGACGAGCAGGCCCTCGCTGAGAAGAAGCACTTCCCCCACATGGAAGGCCGCTTCGTCTTCAAGCACGCGGTCACCCGGATGCCCGAGGTCCTCCTCGAGACCCTCGGCGGCGCGAGCCTCGAGCTCGACGACGTCGACCTCTTCCTCTTCCACCAGGCGAACCTCCGGATCAACGAGGCCGTCGCGCAGCGACTCGAGATCCCCAAGGAGAAGGTCCGCAACAACATCGAGCGCCTGGGCAACTGCTCCGCCGGTGCGCTCCCGATCCTGCTCGCCGAAGCCTCCCGGGACGGTTCGCTCCAACCCGGGCAGCTGGTTTCCCTGACCGCCTTCGGCTCGGGCTTCACCTGGGCGAGCGCGGTGGTCCGCTGGGGCTGAAACCGGACTGAGGGCCATTTCAGGCCCTCGGACGCCTCTGACACGCTCTTTCGACTCAGCGCGTCAAAGGGTCCCGGCGGTGCGAGGTGCAGCAGATTGCTGCCCTGCGTCGTCCCTATGTGTCTGATTTAAAGGTTTTTTCAGATTCTTCCGAAGAGGCGGCTTGACTCTATGACGCAGCGTGTCTAGAGTTCGGCACGTCGACAGTGGAGACGCGCCGCGTCATCCCAAAAGGCACCTACCGGCAACCCCAACCCGCCGCGAAATCCCTGGCGCCATTCGAGGCCAGGAGCCCGCATCCCCGGGTCCCGCGGTATCCGACAGGACAGGAGAGGAAAAAGCCATGGCCACGACGAAGACCACGAAGACGACCGACAAGAGCAACGACTGGAGCTGGGAAGACTTCCGACCCGAATGGGCGAACGAAGGCATCGGCCGGATCACGACCGAGCTCGAGAAGTGGACCGATGAGCTGCAGACCCGCAGCGAGAAGTTCCGCACCGAGAGCCAGAAGCGGATCGAGAAGAACGTCAAGCAGGTGCAGGACGAGCTTCGCAAGGTCCCGGCGATCAAGCGCGCCGAAGAACTCCGTGACGAACTCCAGGCACGCGTCGAGAAGAACGTCGATGCCAGCGTCGACCAGATCTACACGAGCCTCAAGCTCGCTCGGCTCGACGAGGTGAAGAAGCTCGAGCGAAAGATCGCGCAGCTCAACAAGAAACTCCGCACCCTCGAGAAGGCGCAGGCGGCCTGACCCAGTAGGCCTGAGCGCTGCACTGTGAGTCCGACCCGGTCACGCGGGCGGACATCACCCCCGCCGCGGCGCCCGCCACACCTTCTCGTCACTCCGGCTCTGTCGCAGGAATTCATTCCTCCGGAGCCGCGAGCGAACAAAAGGCCCGAGTCGCCACCGCGACTCGGGCCTTCTTCGTTTCCCCGACGCGTCCCCAGGCCTTGAAGAAACCGGCCCAGGACCTCTGCGCTTTCCGGGCCGCGTCGGCCCGATCCGCGATCCGACTAGAGCGAGAGCGGGGCGAGGGCCGCGGCGCTCTGCTTGACGCCGTTGCGGGCGTCGTCCGGCAGCGGGATGAGACCCTTGTCTGCGAGGTACCCCTCTTCGCCCGAGGCGTCTTCGCTCGTGAACTCGCTCACGAACTCCTGCAGGCCGGGGACCTTCCCGACGTGCGCCTTCTTCAGGTAGAAGTAGAGCGAGCGGGAGATCGCGTACTGGCCGTCAGCGATGTTGTCGAAGGTCGGCTCGGCGCCCTCGACGATCGTGCCCTGGATCTTGTCCTCGTTCTGGTCGAGGAAGGAGAAGCCGAAGATGCCGATCGCGGTCGGGTTCGCCTCGAGCTTCTGGATGATCAGATTGTCGTTCTCACCGGCTTCGATGTAGGCGCCGTCTTCGCGGATCGAGTGCGCGACCCGCTTGAACTCCTGCTTGTTCTCCTTCTTGAGCGCCTTCAGCATGGCGACTTTCTTCGCGCCACCTTCCATGGCGACCTCGACGAACGCATCGCGGGTGCCCGACGTCGGCGGCGGGCCGAGGACCTCGATACGACGGTTCGGCAGAGACGGATCGACGTCGCTCCAGTTCTCGAAGGGGTTCGGGACGAGCTTGCCGTCGACCGGCACTTCCTTCGCGAGGGCGAGGAAGATCTGCTCGAGGGTGAGCTCGACGCGGGCGGCCTTCTTGGAGTTGGCGAGCACGATGCCGTCGAAGCCGATCTGGACTTCGACGATCTCCGCGACGCCGTTGCTCGCGCAGAGCTCGACCTCGCTCGACTTGATGCGGCGGGACGCGTTCGTGATGTCCGGGGTGCGGTCGCCCACGCCCTGGCAGAAGAGCTTGAGGCCGCCACCGGAGCCTGTGCTCTCGACGACCGGGGTCTTGAACGAGGTCCTGCGACCGAAGCGCTCCGCGACGGTGGTCGAGAAGGGGAAGACGGTCGAGGATCCCACGATCAGGATCTGTTCGCGGGCGGCTGCGCCCGTCGTGAAAGCGAGGGCCATCGAGAGGCCGAGCATTGCCGAGAGGGCCATGCGCTGAATCGTCATCGTTCGATTCCCCTTCCTATGGGAGGATCAGGCGGCGGCGTTCCGCCGCCGGAGTCGTTGCGATCGCCCGCAGCCACTGGCCGAGCGAAAGGGCTCGAGGACACGCTCCTCGAACGCCCGCGAATCTACGCACCGGGTATGCGCACACCTTGAAGGAACGGTGACAGTTGCGTGACGATGCGGCGGTCGGGCAGGAAGCGGGAAAATCCCGCAACTTGCTGGAATCCCGTAAGAAACTCTATGCTCCGCACGAATTCGAGGCGCTTCGCGTCTTTCACGAGGGTCTGGGCGGGCAGATTCGGTCCCCACACGGCCCTCCTCGTGCCCCCGAGCCCCCAGAGGAACATGTCGCAGCGCCCCGATACCAAAGTCGATCGCGACATCGGCCCCCTCCGCGAGACCGTGCTCCGCATGGCGCGGCTCTCGGAGGCGATCCTCGACAAGAGCCTTCAGGCGATCTGGGAGCGCGACCCCGCCCTCTCTCTCGAAGTGAAGGCAGACGACATCGCGATCGATCGCCTCGACGTCGAGATCGACCACACCGTGCTCCGCATCCTCGCGCTCGACGCGCCGGTCGCGAGCGATCTCCGGCTGGTCGTCGCCGTCAAGTCCATCGCCACGGACCTCGAACGGGTCGGCGACATCGCCCGCAACATTGCAGGCTGCGCGCGGCGCCTCTCCGAAGTCCCCGAGATCGGCCTGCCGCCCGAGCTCCACAGCCTGGCCGACGATAGTCGCGCCGCGCTGCGCAACGCCGTCCAGTCCTTCGCCGATCTCGATCCGGATGCGGCGCGCAACGTCCTCGAGGCGGACGACAAGATCGACGAAAAGGAAGACGAGCTGATCCGTTCGTCGATCAATCGCCTCGAAGACGAACCGGATGAGACCCGCCAGCAGATCGATCTGATCTTCGTCGCCCAACATCTCGAGCGCATCGGCGACCATGCGACCAACATCGCCGAAGAGGTGGTCCTCGCCGCGGAAGCGACGAACCTGAAGCACTCGGGCAAGCTCGGGACGCAGTAGTCGTCCGCCGGGGCGCGATGGCGCCCTCCCCGTCGCCGATCAGGCTTCGCCGTCGAGCCTGGCGAGCGCCGCGGCGAGCTCATCGAGAACCCGCTGCTCTTCGTTGGTGATCCCCGCCCGCGCGTCGATCGACGCACCGTCCTCGAAGGGACGTTCGTCCATCTTCGCGATCCGTCGCGCTTCGTCGAGGAGTTTGCGCTCGGCTTTGCGCGCGGAACGCGCCTCGCTCTCCGAGAGCGTGGGGGCGAGCAGCGCACGCCAGGCCTCCAGGGCTTCGGTCGGCGGCGCTTCATGGAGCCAGCGGCGCAGCGTCGTCCGAGCGAACTCGCCGTGCTGCTCGACGCCGATGGCCTTCGCCGCTTCCATCACGCCCTGACGTTCCGCCTCGGTCACCGCGCCATCCGCCCAGGCGACCTCGACGAGCGGCGCGAGGGCCAGCGCCGCGAGGCGTTCGATCTCCTCCTGACGGGTCGGCACGTTCGGTCTCCTGCCGGGCAGGATCCCCGGCGACAACCTTCCGATGATAACCGCCGCGCAGCGGCCCTGCGCTCAGTCCGCGTCGCCGCCCCGCCGCTGGGACTCGATCATCTGGAGCGCCGCCTCGACCGACCCCTGGGTGGTCCGCAGCAGGCTCCGAGCGTGGTCTCGCTCGACGTCCCCGAGCTCCATGACCATACGCACCGCTCGACCGCGGAGCTTGCTCGAGACCGGCGTCACGTGGGTCATGTGATGACCGCGGACGCGACCGAGGCCGACCATCACCGCCGTCGAGAGCGCGGTCAGGATCATCTTCTGAGCGAGCCCGCCCTTCATCCGGGTCGAGCCCGTCACGACCTCGGCTCCGACGCGCGGCGCAATCGCGATCTCGACGGAGTCGGCGAGCGGTGAATCGGGATCGCAGGTGATCGCCACGGTTCGTGCGCCGAGCTTTCCCGCTGCCTCGACGGCGCCGAGCACGAAGGGCGTCGTCCCACTGGCGGAAAGCCCGACGACGACGTCACCGAGCGTGACCCCGCGCTCCTCGAGCTCGAGCGCGCCCGCTTCCGCATCGTCCTCCGCGCCTTCCACGGCGCTGCGCAGGGCACGGTCGCCGCCGGCGATGATGCCCTGAACGGCGCGCGGCGGCAGTCCGTAGGTCGGTGGGATCTCGGAGGCATCGAGCACGCCGATGCGGCCACTCGTACCGGCCCCCACGTTGAACCAACGTCCTCCACCGCCCATCGCGGTCGCGAGGGCCTCCGCCGCTTCCGCGACGCGCGGCAGGACCTCGGCGACCGCCGCGTGGGCGATGCCGTCCTGCGCATGGATCAGCTGGAGCATGTCGAGCGTCGGCATCTCGTCGAGGGCAAGGGAGCCTTCGAGCGAGGCCTCGGTCGGTCGTCGATCGGCCATACCCTCTCGTTTCGGCTTCCTGCACGGGAACTGAAGGGAGCGAATCTGGGCAACGCCCGAGCAGGGACCGTAGACTCCCTCGCCATGCCCTTCGAAGTCGCGGAATCCACGCTCGAGAGCCTCGAGTGGGCACGGATCACCGATGCGTTGCACATCGCTTGCCGCACGCCGATCGGCGCTCGCATGCTCGCGGAATCTTCCGCACGGGACCTCTTCGAAGCTTCGGAAGCGGGGGCCCGCGCGCGCCTCGACGAGACGAGCGAGGCCCGATCCCTGCTCGACGCCGACGAACCACCGCCCCTCGGCGGTTGCGTGGACGTGCGGCCCGCGATCGGCCGCGCCGAGAAAGGCGGCGTACTCGAAGCGGCCGAGCTCGCCGACGTGCGACAGACGCTCGAAGCCTTGCACGCAACACTCCGCTTCTTCGATCGCCGACGCGAAGACGCACCCGAGCTCTGGGAGATCGCGGCCCTGATTGGCGAAGCACCCGGGCTCGAAACCCAGATCGGACGCTGCCTCGACGCCGCCGGCCAGGTCCGCGACAGCGCAAGCCCGACCCTCGCCGCCGCTCGCCGCGACGTCCACAAGCTCGGCGGCGAACTACAGACCCGGATCGAACGCAGCCTCCAGCACGCCGACATCAAGCCCCACCTATCGGACGCCTACTACACCGTCCGCAACGGCCGCTTCGTCCTCCCGGTGAAGAGCGACAGCAAGGGCCACGTTCGCGGCATCGTCCACGACGCCTCCCGATCGGGCACGACCCTCTTCGTCGAGCCCGACGGCATGGTCGAGCTGAACAACAAACACCGCCAGGCCGAGCTGACGGTCGAACGCGAGATCCTCCGGGTCATGCGCGAACTCTCGGCGGCCGTCGCCACGGAAGCGGAGTCGATCTACGGGAGCCTCGAGCAGCTCGGACGGCTCGACCTCGCCTTCGCTCGAGGGGCGCTGTCCAGGGACATGGACGCGGTTCTGCCGGAGATCGGGACCGAAGGCGTGTTCGAGCTCCCCGGGCTCCGCCACCCGCTCATCCCGAGTGGCGAATGCGTCGCAAACGATCTCCGGGTGGGCAGTGACTTCCGCGTGCTGATCCTCTCGGGCCCGAACGCCGGCGGCAAGACCGTCGCCCTCAAGTCGATCGCCCTCGCGGCCTTGATGGTCCGCGCGGGTCTGCATGTCCCCGCCGACCCCGGCGCCCGGGTCGACCTCGTCGATCGCGTACTCGCGGACATCGGCGATCACCAGGACATCAATGAGAGCCTGTCGACCTTCTCGGCAGCGATGGCCAACCTCGCCGGCATCCTCCGCGCCGCCGGCGCCGACACCCTCGTGTGTCTCGACGAAGTCGGCGTCGGCACCGACCCGTCCGAGGGCGCCGCCATCGCGCAGTCGACGCTCGAAGCGCTCGCAGACGACGGCGCCCGCGTCATCACCACGACCCACTACAACCTGCTGAAAGAGATGGCCGAGGTCGACGCCCGCTTCGAGAACGCGAGCGTCGAGTTCGACCCCGAGACCCTCGCGCCGACCTATCGGGTCCGGATCGGGTCGCCCGGTGCTTCGTCCGCAACGACGGTCGCGGCGCGCATGGGGGTGCCCCAGGGTGTGCTCGATCGTGCTTCGGCACTCCTCGATCGCGAAGATCGGCGGCTCGACCGGATGCTCGCCGAGCTCGGCGCGAGTCGCGCGCTCCTCGAGAGCGAGCAGGCAGCGGCCGCGACGCTCCGCGCCGAGAGCGAGCAGGCGAGAGAGGAGTACCGGACGAAGCTCGCCCGCCTGCAGGAGCGACGGGACAAGCTCTTTGGAGAAATGCGCAGCGAGCTCGACTCGTCCTTCCGCGAGGCCCACGGCGAGGTCTCCCGGATCATCGCCGAGCTCCAGCGCGCACCCTCTTCCCGTCGCGCAGCCGATGCCAAAGCGAAGCTCGACTCGCTCCGTGACGAAACCGATCGCGCCCAGAAGGCCCGCGGGCTCGAGCCGAAGAAGCCAGCCGACCCGACCGAGACGAGCTACGCGCCGGTCGACTGGCCGAAGGCCCGGGTCGGCGACGCGGTCCGCACGCCCGGCGGCGGACAGGGCACGCTCGTCGCGCTGCCCGATCGCAAGGGCAGGGTCTCGGTCCAGGTCTCTGGACGCAAGGTCGTCCTCGATCGCGATCAGCTGACGAGCACGAACGCCGTCGGCGCCGCCACGCAGGCCCGACCGAAGCCCCCCGACCCCGCCCCGCGGAAAGAGCCGCTGCCTCCTGCCCGGATCGGCGGAATCGTCGAGGTCGACCTGCGTGGACTGCGGGTGGAAGAGGCCCTCGAACGGCTCGACGTGGCGCTCGATCTCGCAGCCGCGGAAGGGCGCGACGAGGTGCGCGTGATCCACGGCATCGGAACCGGAGCGCTCAAGCGCGCCGTGCGCGACCACCTCCCCCGCTCCCACTACGTCGTCGAGACCGCGGAAGCGTCTCGTGAGGATGGAGGGGCCGG
The DNA here is from genome assembly GCA_002709835.1 of Deltaproteobacteria bacterium. Taxonomy (GTDB): domain Bacteria; phylum Myxococcota_A; class UBA9160; order UBA9160; family UBA4427; genus UBA4427. The sequence goes on along the minus strand of PAQX01000090.1, from coordinate 9,436 downwards.
AGCTACCCGAGCGATCCTCCGAAAGGACTGACGCGCGCCTGCGCGCGAGGAAACGAGACGCCGATGAGCGAAGAAGAACCGGACGAACGAACCGAATTAGAGATCCAGCGTCGCGAGGACGAGGAGGAGTTCCCGTCTTTCGACGACATGATCGGCACCTTCTTCAAGGAGCCCTCGCTGCTTCCGATCGTGGTCGTCGTGCTAGGCAGCGGCGGCGCGTTCGGCGCCTTTGCGATGATCCTGACGGTCGTCGACCGGAATCCTTTCGCCGCCGCAGCGCTCGTGTTGATGGCCGGGCTCACCGTCGACATCTGCCTACGCGCGAGAAAGGAGTCCGCCTTCCGGAACGTCGCGATCCTGATCGGGCTGGTCTGGGCCTCTTCGGCGATCCTCGCCGGCGTCGCGGTCTTCACGGGGATCGCGACGAGCTGACGCGCCCGGTGGCACGCCCTACTCGAGGGCGGTCGCGCCTTCGCGCTCGAAATCGGCGCGCATCGCGTCCGCGGCGCGCTGACCCGCACGGGTCGCCGACTCGAAGGTCGGCCCCACCAGGTAGTCGCCGGCGTAGTAGACGCGGCGCCCGAGCGCGCGGCGGTCGCGCTGGACCTTGTCGAAGTTCGCGAGCTCCCGATAGTGGCCGACGCCGAAGAAGGCCTGGCTCGCGCGGCCGACGTGCGTCGTCAGCACCCGTTCGCCGATCCCGGGCATCGCGAGTTCGAGAGAGCTGAGCAGATTCTTCGCGACGACGTCGCTCGCCGTCTCCTCCCACCGCAAGGCGAAGGCATCGCGTGCACGGATCACGAGCTGGCTCCGGCCATCGGGGGCGCGTCCGCCGCTCTGTCCGGGCTCGACGACGATCGAGGCAATCGCCGAGTCCTCGCGGCGGGGCAGCCGGATCTCCTGGGGAAGCCCCGCATGGACCCCTTCGAGAGCGACCGAGAGGGTGACGACCGGGCGTTCGGTGAGGGTGTGAAAGAAGTCGCGCTCGGCGGGCGTGAGCAGGGAGCGTGCGATCCGCGCGGCTTCCTTCGCACCGACGGCGACGACGACGGCATCGAAGCCCGACTCCGCGCGGGTCCCGTCGGCATCGAGCAGCTCGAGGCGGTAGCCGCCGGCGGCAAGCTCATCGACGCGCTGGACCTGGGTCGCCCTGTGGATCTCGAGGCCTTCAGCCGCAGCCTGGGCCAGCTCGATCAGCGGACGACGCGGAAGGCCCGGCGGCGCCGCCCGATGCGCGCCGATGCCCTGGGCCTGCGCGTGCTGAAGCAGCGCGACGCGGGAGATTTCGTCGACCGAGTCGCCGAAGACGCTCTGGATTTCCGGCGCGAGCCAGAACTCGAGTGCACCTCGTCCGAAGTAGAGGGAGGCGTGATCCGAGAGGCTGCGGTAGTCGAGGTCGGCGGCGCGTTCGGGATGGGTGGCATCGAGCAGCGGCGCATAGCGCGCCATCAGCCGGCTCCAGCGGAGCAGCTTCGGTCGCTCCCAGATCGGCGGCCCCGGGATCCGCGCGGCGCCGCGCAGCGGGAGTCCGTCCACCGGACGCGCCTCGCCGGCGCGGAGCAGCGCCGTCTGGACCGGACGCAGCGGCGAAAGGAGATCGCCGACACCGCGATCCGACAGATCCCGCGCGAATCGGGCGAGCGCTTCGTCCCGTCCGCCGAGCACGGGCCAGCTCCCGTCCATCCAATGACCGGCGCACCACTCGCCGCGGGCCCGTCCACCGACGGCGGTGCGCGCCTCGAAGACTTCGACGCGATGGCCCGCGGCGCACAGCGTCGTCGCCGCCCGGAGACCCGCGAAGCCGGCGCCGAGCACCGCGATCCGGTGCCCCTTCACCGCCGCGTTCGCCTGCCCCGGGTCGCTCATTCGCCGCGACCCGCCTTCAGATGGGCGATCACGTCGTGGAGCGTCTCGAAGGCGACGAAGGGATGGCCCTGTTCTTCGAGCGCCGGCGCGAGCGTATCCTTCGCGTAGGCGAGGTCCGCCTCGAGCGCACCGCAGAGGTCGGACACCCGACCGTTCCCGATGTGGACGCAGAAGGCGCCGGGGTTCGCTTCGCGATAGCTCCGGATCAAGCCGCGCTTGCAGCTCCCGGTTCCGCAACCACACGCCTCGTTCGGACGACCCGGCGAGAGACGCCAGGTCTCGCCTTCGTAACGCAGATGGTTCGCGTTGTACTCGAACGCGACGCCGTTGATCTCCTGGAGCCGTTCGAGGTTCCAGTCGAACCCGTCCGACAGAATCCGGAAGGGCACGCCTTCCGCTTCGCACCAGGCGAGCAGGTCCTCGGCACCGGGATCCAGATCGATCGTCTCGAGGAACTCGTAGAGCTGCTTCTCGGGGAGCTCGAGTCCATCGAGCAGCGCCATCACGTAGGTCCACGCGGTGAACTCGCCCTGATCGAAGCGCTCCCAGAGGTTCGCGCGCCGCTCGGGGAGGAGCTGTTGAGCGAGGGTCGAACCGACGTCCTGGACCGAGAAGGTCCCGTCGAAGTCGCAGAAGATCGCGAGCGGGCGGTCCGCCGGAAGGGTGTTCGTAGGTTGGGTCACGGTCTCATCCGATGGCTGGCTGGGCACAGGCATCGCCAGAAGTCTGTGGAGGAGGAAGGGTTCGCCCGAAGGCGTTTCGACGGGGCCGAAAGAACGCCGGATCCGGCTCGTGCACGCGGATTCCGGGGCCCTCGCGTCGGCTGGGTGAGTAGCGCATCCTCGCCCGGGCGGGAACGAAAAGGCGGCGCGCAAGCGTTCCCACGGGAACATCGAGGGGCCGCTACGGGGACGGGATCGTTGGGAGCCCAATCGGATCAAGCAGATGCACCGGAGGTTGCCGATCGGGGAGAAAGCGTCCCGACACCGGACCGAAAAGCCCTCGCGGCCCGGCTCGCCGGCGGCGGCCTTCCGCTGCTCCTCGATGGCGCGACGGGGACCGAACTCGAACGCGCCGGACTGCCGACCCGCCTGCCCCTCTGGTCGACCCACGCGCTCCTCGACGCCCCCGAAGCGGTCTACGAAATCCACCGCAATTACGCGCGGGCGGGGGCCGAGATCCTGACCGCGAACACGTTCCGGACCCAGGCGAGGTCGCTGCGCCGCGCGGGCCTCACCGAGGGCACCGACCGTCGGCTGACCCGACTTGCGGTCGACCTCGCGCGGCGCGCCGTCGACGAGGCCGGCGATTCGACGCCGCGATGGGTCGCCGGCTCGCTCCCGCCCCTCGAAGACTGCTACTCGCCCGAGCGGGCCCCATCCACCCTCGAGCTCGACCGCGAACACGCGCACCAGGCCCATTTGTTAGGCGAGGCCGGCGTCGACCTCCTGATCGTCGAGACCCACAACAACGCGAGAGAGGCGAAGAGCGCGCTCCGGGCAGCGGCGGCGACCGGCCTTCCTTTCGTGATCGGGTTCGTTTCGTGGCAACCCGGTCGCCTGCTCTCCGGCGAAGCACTCGCCGAGGCAGCGCGCGCGGCCGTCGACGCAGGCGCCTCCGCCGTCGGCGTGAACTGCGTCCCGCCGTCGAGTCTCGCCGGGTCGCTCGCACACCTCGCACCGCACGACTTGCCGCTCCTGGTCGCTCCGAACCTCGGCGAACCCGACGACGAAACGGGATTCACGCGCAGCGAGGCGCTTTCGCCGGACGCCTTCGCGGACTCGATGGAGCGCTGGCTGTCGCAACCGGGGCTGCGCATGCTCGGCGGGTGCTGTGGCACGACGCCGGCCTACGTGCGGGCCCTCGACCGAGCGCGGCGCGCACGGTGACGGGGAACGTCACCCGGTGACGACAAATTGCGTCACCGGTCGCTCGCCTCTGCGCGCGCCCGTCCTGTGTCTTGCCTGCGCGCTTCGTCGAAGCGAAGAGCCCAGGCGCTCAAAGTCGCCTCAATGCGAATTGGGGGATCCCCCCGCGTTTGGCACGCCGATTGCTCTTGTAGCGGGACGACTTACGGGGCTCTTGCGAGGAGCGGGCCCCCGTTCCCGCGCCCGGACTGGCTACCCCTCCCTTCGCACAATTCGTGCGAGGAGCCGGTCCGGGCGCTCTTTCGTTCCAGGCCCGGATCCGCTCTGTCGGCGCCTAACGTCGCGGTTCGCCCAGCCTTCGCCGCATCATCACGCGGCGCGTCGGATCGAGGCCGAGCGCGGCCTCCTCCTCGGCCGCTGCCACGAGGGCCGAGTCCCACTCGGATCGGGAGATCTCTTCGAATCCCGCGCTTGCATAGAAGGGGCCGTTCCAGGCCACGTCGCGGAACGTCGAAAGCGTGATCGAGGAGAAGCCCTTCGCCCGTGCCCAGGCACAGATCGTCTCGAGCAGATCGCGGCCGATCCCCGAGCCACCGTACTCCGGGAGGACGTCGATCTCCTCGAGGTGGGCCGAATCCCCGTGCGTCTCAAGGAGAGCGAAGCCCACCAGGGTCTCCCCGTCGTCCACCCGCGCCACGAGCAGACGACCGTCTCGCTGGGCTTCGAGGAGGGTGTCCAGATCGGTGACCTGGTTCGCGAGACCGGGCGGCAGGTCCTCCGGCGAGAAGCGCACCGCTGCGCGCGCCTCGATCTCGGGACAGCGCGCCGCCTCGTCCGCCCGCGCCGGACCGATCTCGAAGAAGCTCATCGACGCGGGACGCCGCCTTGCACCGGCGAGCCCCCGAGCACACGACGAGCGATGCCGGCGAGATAGACCGAACCGGCCGCGCAGAGCATTCGGCCGGGCTCGAGCTGAGCGCGCGCGACACGCATCGCTTCGTCGGGGTCCTCGATCGCGAGGGGAGAAATCGCCCCCCACCCCATGCCGAGACGTTCCGCCAGTTCGTCGATCCGCTTGGCGAGCCAGTCGGCTGGGAGCGAACGGGCGGGCTCGGCACGAGTCGTCACGATCCGACCGCGACCGGACGCCTCGAGCAGCGGCCTGAGCACGTCGTCGAGCTCCTTGTCGCCCGACACGGAGAGAACGAGATCGAAGCCACCCGGCGCGAGCGTCGCGAGCGTTTCTGCGAGCACGGCGGCGGAACGTGCGGTGTGGGCACTGTCGACGATGACCGTGGGGTCCGCCGGGAGGCGCTCGATGCGACCGGGCAGCGCGCAGGCGGCGAGGGCCGTCCGACAGGCGCGTGCCACCGCCTCATCGTCGTGAACGCCGAGCGCCCGTACGCAGGCGACCGCAATCGAGGCATTGGTCCGCGCCGCCTCGCCGGGCGTGGCGAGGCCGCACGCGACCCGGAACCCATCGAGGGCGTCGAGTCGAAGCGCTTCGTCCGGCACGTCCCCTGCTTCGATCCGATAGTCGTCGCCGAAGGTTCGGAGCTGCGTCCCGACCTGCGCCGCACGCGTGAGCACGACGCTCATCGCTTCGTCCCGCAAAGGACCGACGACGCCGGGGATCCCGGCCTTGAGAATCCCCGCCTTCTCGCCTGCGATCAGCGCTTCGGTGTCCCCGAGCTTGTCCGTATGTTCGAGTTCGATGCTCGTGATGCAGGTGACGTCGGGGGTCACGGCGTTCGTCGAATCGAGGCGCCCGCCGAGCCCGACCTCGAGCAGGACCCGATCGACGCCTGCGTCGGCGAAGACGAGGAGCGCAACCGCGGTCGTCGCGTCGAAGAAGCTCGGTTTCGTCTCGTCGGGACCGTCGCGGAGCGACTCTACGATCGGACGGATCCGCTCCACCGCTCCGGCGAGGGTCGCCCCGTCGATCGCGCGCCCGTCGATCCGGAATCGCTCGACCCAGCTCGTGAGATGCGGGGACGTAAAGGTCCCCACGTGCTCACCGAGGCCGAGCAAGAGGGACTCGGCGAAGAGGCAGGTGGATCCCTTCCCCTTCGATCCAGCGACGTGGATGATCGAGAGGGATTCATCCGGGCGACCGAGCGCCTCGAGCAGCGCCTCGATCGGGCGCAGGTCCAATCGGCGGTAGGCGTAGCCGGTCGAGCGCTCGCGATTGATCAACCCTTCGAGATACGCAGCGGCATCTTCGAGAGTCCGGATCGGCTCGCTCTGGTCGTCCTGGGGGGGCGTGGACATGGTCTTCGCTGAAAACGAAAGAAGGCGGTCAGGGATCTGACCGCCTTCTCCGGGTCTCTTCCGGATCGCGCGAGACGGGTTCGTCTCGCGGCGGCCTCGGCTACTGGAGCATGTACTTCTGGCGCTCGCGGTAGGCCTTGAGCGCGGAGCTCGTGGACTCGACCGACGGGTAGAAGTACTTCACGGCGTGTCCGCACTCCTGGCACACGCGATAACAGAACTTGAATCCTTCGACCTCGCGGACCGAGCCCACGTCCAGCTTGTTGGCGTCGGTGCAGCAGCTCGACGGTCGCGTCGGGGACACGATCTTGCGCGGGTAGTCGTTCTTGGGCGCATCCGTATCCGAGTACTGGATGATGTTCTTCGTGAGGCGGTGGGACCGCTCCTCGGAACTCTTCTTGCGGATGTTGCTACCGATTCGTCTCAAGGGTTCTTCCTCGCATCGTTGGGGCCTGCCTCACCCCCGAGCCTCACGCCCAGGTCCTTCAGCAGATCCGATCGATTCTCGAAGGGCCGCACACACGGCGGCCCATCAGTCGTCCAAAGCCGGCTCGACCCTTCACCCTCGGAAAGCTCGAGGAGAAGGGAACTCCGCGTGCCATAGCGGTCGGGCGGGGCTTCGCCTTCGGCTCCCAGGGAGCTCTCGGCAATGTGTACACACGTGGCTTCGAAGGGGCTGTCGATCCCTTCGCTCCCCATGTGCTCACGGCAGATCCGGGCGAGTCCATCGAAGAGATCGAAGGACGGCTCCGTCATCATCTTTTCCACGCGCGATCGGATGCGCGTCAACTTGAGTGCACGCGGCTCCGACGCCTGCGGCCCTCGAAAAACGTCCACGACGTTTTCGAGCCCCTCGAAGCCCGGGTAGGCCTCGCTCATCTTCACGCCTTCCACCGCGGGCTCGTTCGCCGCGGTGAGCAGATCGCGGCGACCGAGGCGCTTCGCGATGTCCTGGTCCTCGACGTTGCCGACGATGTGCGGGCCGGGTTCGAGTTCGAGGATTTCCGGGCGATCGCGATAGACGACCAGGAACGCGTCGCGTCCGTCGGCCACCATCAGCTGGAAGGGGTTGTAGGCGGCGACCGCGAGGTCCGCGGCCTTCCGGGCAGCATCCGCCGCACTCTTCGACTCGAGCGCCATCATCGCGACGTCGCCACGGCTCTTCAGCTCGGAAGACGGCTTGTCCTCGACGAGGCTTCCGGCAAGCGGGCGCAGATTCGTGAGACCGGCAAAGACGCCGCGCTGACTCACGCCGACCCAGGTTCCCCCGGCTTCGAGGTCGAGGGGCGACAGGATCGGGCCCTTTGCGGAGGCGCGGATCGCGAAATCTTCGGCAGGCCGTGCCGTGAACTCGTCTCGGTTCGCGGCCACGACCAGGGGGCGATCCGCGAAACAGCGATGGAGGACGATCAGCGTGCACATGTCTGGCGCCGGCTCCTTCGCTGGTTACGCGCCTCGAAGTGCCAGGCCACGCACCGGCCGCTCGTTGGGTTCGGCTCGCTGCACTCACCTCTCGCATCGATTCACGAGCGGGGGGCGGGAGCGAGCCGGCTCCATCGCAAGGGGCCGGGGGTGAGACGGCGAGGTCACGGTCCGTGAAGACGGATTCTCGGGAGGGTCCTCGAATCCGAGAACGCGAGAGGCTAGCAGTGATGCGTCATCCCTGCAAGGGAAATCACTAGATAAATCAGATAGATATAGGAACTCTGGCCGGTTCCGCATGAGCGTTGCGATCGAGGGACCCCCCGATTGCGCCTCGGCGCCCCCCTGGGCAATTTGCGGCGGCGTAGACAGAGGGATCAGGGCGAGAACGCGTCGACCCGGACGAAGCGCGCCATGAGCTGGAGAAGACCCTCGTAGGCGACGGTTCCGACCGGCTGGAAGGCGTCGGGATCGGGCAAAGCCGGCGCCCCCTCCGCGCTACGAACGTCTGTCCTGTCATCGACGAGGGACAGCACCCGCCCATATCCCGCCGACAGGAAGGCTCCCTGAACCCCCTCCGGCGTCGACCAACCCGCTTCCTGGGCGAACGTCGCCTCGTGACCCAGCCGCGCAGCGATCCGCCAGAAAAGGTCCCGGAAGACCGGGTGGGAGCGCAGATCCCGGGCAATCTGGCCGGGCGCCTGCGCGCGAGGCTCGACGATGATCACGGCTCGAATCGCGTCGAGCCCGGCTTGCGCCTTCAGGAGGCCAACGAGCGTAGCCCCCCACGCACGCACACCCTCGCGCGACCCCAAACCCGAGGACGGCGGCACCATCGGCGCGGCAAACCCGACGGTGTACGGCAACGGCCGCCGGGACAGGGCTCGCGCCAACTCCAACAACGTCGCGACCCCGGCGTCATCCGGTCCCCCGCCCTCCCCTTCAGGCGACCAGGGTGCGACGACCAGCAGCCGATCCGCACTCGAGCCGGAAAGCCAGGCCAGGATCGATCGAGCTCCCTCGCCCTCCCGACCCTGGATCTCCGCGCCAACCCACCGGAGCTCGCGCTCGACGTACGCCCGGGCGCGGGCCGCCGCGTCGATTTCCGCTGGGCGAGAGCGCAGCTCAGCGAGCGCCGCAAAGTGCGCTCGAGCCCGCCGGGAGGAGAAGTCTGAGGCCCCCGCGTCGATTTCCGGTCGCGCGGGCAGCCCGGCGCAGCCGGTCATCAGAGCCAGCACGCAGAAAGCAGACGCCCTTCTCAACCTTCTGAATTTAAAACGCTTTCGAATTTGCGATCGCGTTCGCAGGGTCACAGCCCGGCATCCCTGGCTTCTGAAAACACTCGGTTGGCGGCGTTTCGCATACAGATTGATTGACACATCCGAGCACTCAGGGACACTTCCCTGATGTAGGCCCGCTCCTCGCGGGGCTTTTCGAAAGTCGGAGGCAGAGTTCTACCCTGAGAGCTCTGCCTCCCTTTCTTTCGGCACCGTGCCTTTGCGCGCTTGGTCCGCAGGCGCTCGTTCTGGCGCCCGCGATGCGCGACGCGCGGCGGATCCGCTGCCGCGCCGCCTGGTTCTGTCCGGGGCCGACGGGGCCGGGCACACCGTACGAGCTGGGGATCCGATTTCCAACTGGATTTCCTCCGCTTTTCGTCGAGCGGGTTCCTTCCTGCGCCACAGCGGGTCATGGTGGCGGTGCTCGCCGGTCCCGGGCGGTGCCGCAATGATCCGCGTCTGGAGCGCAACTCTCGATGGGTTGCGGGGCGTTCCGGTCGAGGTGGAGGTGCGTCTCTCGTCGCAGCTGCCCCGGGTCGACGTGGTCGGGTTGGCCGAGGCCGCGGTTCGCGAAAGCACGTCACGGATTCGCGGCGCCATCGCCACAGCGGGCCTCTCGTTCCCCGACCGGCGCGTGACCGTCAACCTGGCGCCGGCGGAACTCCGGAAGCAGGGTGCCGGCCTGGATCTCCCGATCGCGATCGCCGTGCTCGGGGCCGTCGGCGACGCGCT
>PAQX01000089.1 GCA_002709835.1 Deltaproteobacteria bacterium | reverse complement strand
GGCGGACGAACGCGCGCAGCGCCTCGACGCTGGTCACGTTCCCGAGGGCGTCGTCGTCGAAGCCTAGATCCTCCGCCCCTTCGATCTCGCAGAGCATCGCCGCCAGGAAGTAGGCGTCCGTGTCGGGGCGGATCTGGACCGTCGGTCCGACGTCTGCCAGATCTTCCAGGGCGAGGGGATTCACGAAGACGACCTCGGCGCCGCGATCGCGTACGCCCCGGAGCGACCCCACCGGGTCGGCGGTCTGGAGGAAGGAGAGCTTGCTGACTCGCGGGTTCGTGCCGATCAGGAGGAGATGGTCGACCTGGTCGAGGTCGGCGATCGGGTGAATCTCTGCGGAGCCGTAGAGGGCCTCGCTGACCGCGAACTTGTTCGAGCAGTCCTGGGTGCCCGCGTTGAAGAGATGAGGCGTGCCGATCGCGGCGGCGAACATGCCCGCGGCGAGGGAGCCCAGCGCGTTGAAGGCACTCGGGTTGCCAATGTAGAGGGCCACGGATTCGGGGCCGTGCTCGTCCACGATCGCGCGGAGCCGGGTCGCGATGTCCTCGACGGCCTCGTCCCAGCTCGCCCGAGTGAAGCCGTCGCCGGTCTTCCGCTGGGGGTGGTTCGCGCGGTCCGGGTCGTGGTGGATCTCACGGGCGAGGAGACCCTTGTGGCAGGCGAACCCCTTCGAGATCGGGTGGTCGCGGTCCGGTTGGAGGGCCGTCAGGCGGCCGTTCTCGTCCACGGTCGCCTCGAGGCCGCAATTCACTTCGCAGAGCCGGCAGAAAGTCTTCATGGTGCGAGGCTAGCCCGGTCTCGCTACCGGTTGTTCCTGGCCTGAGCACACCGAGGAGAATCCATGCCGACCGAACTCGAACGGGAATCGATCCAGACCTACGAACGTTTCGTCGCGATGCGCGACAAGATCGACGCGGGCGACGAACCGTGGTCTTCCCTCGCAGACTTCTTCACCGAGGACGCGGTGTACATCGACCCGGCCTGGGGGCGGATCGAGGGGCGCGAGGCGATCCGGGACTTCTTTGAACGCTCGATGGCGGGGCTGACCGGCTATGGCTGGTCGACGCCGGAGCACTGGACGATGGCGGAGGGCCACCGTCTCGTGAGCCAGTGGGACCAGATTCTGGGCGAGAAGCCCGACGGCTCGCCCTATGCCGTCGCGGGCTTGTCGATTCTCTATTACGTCGGCGATGGTCACTTCTGCTACAGCCACGACATGCTCAACATGACCCACATCGGGGAGACGATGCGCGACATGGGCTGGCGCCCGCCGAAGGAGTTCAACATGCCGCCGCGGCAGCCGAACCGGGACATCTCGCTGCCGGCCGCGTGGGCCCATCTCGAAGCGAGCCGCGCGCCGAAATAGGCCGCGCATCAACCCAAGGCAGCGCGTTCTCTCGCGCTACCTTCGAAAGATCCGGGGCCCGACCCCGACGAGGAGACGAAAGAAATGGCAGACGTACTCGGTTACCAGGGCAAGGTCTGTGTGATCACGGGGGCCGCGTCCGGCATGGGCGCAGCGGCGACGGAGCTCCTGCTCCAGCTCGGTGCGGAGGTCCACGCCCTCGACATCGGCGACGTGAAGGCGCCGGTCAAGCAGGCGATTCATACGAACATGATGGACAAGGCCTCCGTCGATGCGGCGATCGAACAGCTGCCGGCCGAGATCGACGTCCTCTTCAACTGCGCCGGCGTGCCCAGCCCGCCGACGCCGGCCCTCGAGACGATCCTGATCAACTTCGTCGGCCTGCGGCACCTGACCGACGCGCTGCTGCCCCGGATCCGCGGGGGCGGGGCGATCGCCTCGATCTCCTCGACCGCCGGGATGGGGTGGAAGGCGAACCTCGAGAACGTGAAGGCGTTCCTCGAACTCGGAAGCTTCGACGCGGCCGAAAGCTGGCTCCGGGAAGACGGGAACTGCCCGGGGGACGGCTACGGCTTCTCGAAGCAGGCGTTGATCGTCTACACGCAGACGCTCGCGGGGGAGCTCGCCAAGCGCGAGATCCGCATCAACTGCATCAGCCCCTCGCCGACGGACAGCAACTTCATGACCGAGCTGACCAAGACGATCCCGAAGGACGCGATCACAGGCTTCGCGCCCGCGCACGGTCGCTTCGCGCCGCCGGAGGAGATGGGCAAGGCGTTGGTCATGCTCGCCAGCGATCTCGCGAGCTTCGTCTCCGGCGTGAATCTGCCGGTCGACTACGGCTACTGCGGTGAAGTCGCGATGGGCCAGCGCGACAACCCGATGAACATTCAGTAGCCGCGGGCGATCGTGGCGCTTCGCGTCGTACAGTGGAATACCGGAATCGTCGGCGCCGCCGGCGTGCGCGCGATCGCGGAGCATCCACGGCTCGAGCTGGTCGGCTGTTACGCGTGGAGCGACGACAAGGTCGGGCGCGACGCGGGAGAGCTCGCGGGGACGGTCCGGCTCGGCGTCGAGGCGACCCGCGACGTCGATGCGCTGATCGGGCTCCGGCCGGATTGCATCCTCTACACGCCGCAATTCCCGAACGTCGATCATCTCGTGGCCATGTTGGAGGCGGGGATCCACGTCGTTTCGACGTCCTACTTCATCACGGGACGGAGCTACGGCGCAGCGGATCTCGCTCGACTCGACGCGGCGGCGAAGCGGGGCGGGGCATCGCTCTACGGAACGGGGATCAATCCCGGCTTCGCGAACGCCTTCGCGCTGCTCTCGACCGGTGTCTGTCAGCGCGTCGACCGCGTCTCGGTGTTCGAGTCGGTGGACTCGACGAACTACGGCTCGGCGGAGACCTGGGAAGCGTGCGGGCTCGGGCGCCCGGTCGACGATCCGGCGCTCCCGGCGATGGCGCGGGCGACGACGTCCGTCTTCCAGGACGCGGTCGAGATGATGGCGACGGCCCTCGAGGCGCCCCTCGACGAGATCGCCTACGACGTCGAATTCGCCGCGGCGACGGAGACGGTCGAGCTCGGCTACATGACGATCGAGAAAGGCTGTGCGACCGGCATGCGCCAGTGCTGGTCCGGACTGGTTGACGGCCGACCGCTGATCGAACTGCCCATCGTCTGGACCCTCGGCTACACGATGGAGCCTTCCTGGCCCGTCGAGAACGGGTACGTCGTCGAGATCGACGGACTCCCGAGCGTCCGGAGTCGGATCGAGATCGTGCATCCCGAGGACGGGCGCGGTCCCGATTTCGGGATCAACACGGTCATGCCGGCGATCCATGCGATCGAGGACGTCGTCGCCGCGCCGCCCGGGATCGTGCTCGCGAACGCCTTGCCGCTTCCGGCGGCCCGGGGCGTGACCCGCGCGTCTGGGGTCTAGCTCCCGTCGCCCCAGGCGTGCCTCGCGCGTCTTGTGTGGGGATGCTGCGCCGGATTCGAGCTGATGTGCCGTGTTGACGTGATCGGCCCTCGGCGATAATCCCTTAGGCCCACGCGGCATTTCGCGATCGACCGTTACGCGGGTGAAGTCACCCGGACGGACGAGTCGGCGCGGCCAGCGCGTTCCGAGGCATCCCGATGACGACTCCCGAAGCCCCGTTTGATCCCGAGACCCAGCGTGCGAGGGACGAACTTCGTGCCGCCTTCGACGACCTGATCGGAGAGCTCCAGGCGGCGCGTGACACGATCGACGACCCGCAATATTTCGGTCCGCCGGCGACGCCTCGCAACCTCGCCGAGGGGTATCGCTACCTGGCGGGCTTCGTCCATCATGGGATCGAGCGCGCCTTTCACGAAGACCCGGATTACCCGGCCTTCCGGAACGCGCTCTCGATCTTCAACAAGTCGACGATCGAGAACTCCGACGCCGTCTATTTCTACTCACCCATCGACGGGCGCCAGACCTACCGGGTGACCGGCCGAGTCGAGGACGCTCGTCACTGGCGCGGAGAGCCGCGCCTCGAGGGCGAACCGACCGCTCCGCAGTACCTGATCTTCGAGGTCGCGTCGGGGCCGATGGCCGGAGACACGGGAACGCTCGCCGAGCTCCAGCCCGGCTACCGGACCGGATTCGGCACCCTCGATTCGTCGAAGCTCCAGATCGAGGCGGACGGTTCCTTCGAGCTCATCCTCGGCCCCGAGAAGCCCGACGGTTTCGACGGCAATTTCATCTGCACGAAGAAGGGCCCCGCCCGTAAGGATCCGGAGGGGGGCGAGCGGTACGCCGATTACGTGAGTGGCCGCCAGCTCTTCTACGACTGGCAGAACGAAGAGCCCGTCCACCTCTCGATCGAGTGTCTCGATACCGCGGGCTCGCGCCAGCCGGCGCTGACCGCGGAGCGCGCCGCTGCGAGCCTTCGCCGCATGGGCTCGATCATCAAGGGGCAGATGCGCTTCTGGCTCGAGTTCTACGACGTCGTGTTGAACGTGAAGCAGACCCACGAGCACGACGGGCGCCCCTACTTCATGCCGATCAACGCCTACAACACGCCGAACGGCGCTTCGAGCGACACCGGTGGGGGAATGAGCACCAACATCTACGCCGGAGGCATCTTCGATCTGAAGGAAGACGAAGCGCTCTACATCGAAGCAACCTTCACCGGCGAGCCCGTCTACACGAGCATCCACCTCGGGAATCTCTGGGGCGAGTCACCGGACTACGCGACGGCACAGAGCAGCCTGAATCATCACCAGATGCACATGGGAGAGGACGGCAAGCAGCGATGGATCGTCGCCCATGAGGATCCGGGGGTGATGAACTGGATCGACACGACCAGACTCGACTCCGGCTTCCTGTCCCATCGCTGGGCCTACTCGGAGCTTCCCGACAAGGAAGACTGGCCGACGATCACGTGTCGCGTGGTGCCCTTCAGCGAAGCGGCGGCCCAGTTCCCGGCCGACCAGCCCAAAGTGAGCCCCGCCGAGCGGGCCGAGGCGATCCGAATCCGGGGGCGTCACGTCCAGAAGCGATTCAGGGTATTCTGAGGGCGCCCGGGGGGGACCTGATTTGTCGGAAAACGAACGCGGAAACGAGATGCGGACCAGGATTCTCGACGCGGCGCGAGAGCATTTCGTCGAGTTTGGTTACGCAGAGGCGAACGTGGACGCGATTGCCGTCGCGGCCGGCGTGTCGAAGGGCTCGATCTATCGGCACTTCCCGAGCAAGGGCGCGCTCTATTTCGCCGTGCTGTCGGCGAATAGTCACGAGTTCTTCGAGGGGTCCGAGAAGCACGTGCAGGAGACGAAGGACCTGCCCACCGCCGAGCGGATCCGAAAGCTCTGGGGCAACTATCTCAAACACTGGCTCCGCAACCCGACGGACTTCGAGATCTTCTGGGCCTTCGACAACGCCGAGGAGCTCGGAGAGCTGCCCGAAGGACTGACCGATCGGATTGCCGAGAACTGGACCCGCGCGCTCCGCCTGACCGAGCAGGTCCTCGACGACGGTGTGGAGCGCGGGGAGCTGATCCAAGTCGATACCTGGAAGGCTGCGCAGTCGTTCTGGACGCTCGCCACGACCCTCATCGACCACGACAACAATCGTGCGCGTCGCCGCATGCGTGATCGGCCCTTTCACGAGACCTACGAGTTCGCGATCGAGCTGTTGCTGCGTGGACTGCTCGTGAATCCGGAAGAGGCGAGCCTCGGCACGCTCGCCCCGGGCGAAGAAGACTGAGTCGCAGAGGCAGCGTGATGCGCTTCGGGATCGCGACGACGCTCACTCAGGATTCGCTCCAGCCGGTCGAGCTGGCGCGATGGCTCGAGGACCACGGCTTCGAGTCCCTCTTCGTCGGGGAGCATACCCATCTCCCGACCGCGCCCCATCGCTATGGCGACGGGGTCGGCGAGGACTACAAGAAATTCTACGACCCCTTCGTCGCGCTCACGGCTGCGGCGGTGGCGACGGAACGTCTGACGGTCGGGACCGCGGTCTGCCTGGTCACCGAACACCACCCGATCACCCTCGCCAAGATGGTCTCGACCCTCGATCAGGTGTCCGGCGGCCGGGTGGTCCTCGGTTGCGGGACCGGTTGGAACACGGTCGAGCTCGAGAATCACGGCGTCGCGTGGAAGGATCGCTGGAAGGTCACGCGGGAGCGGATCCTCGCGATGCGCGAGATCTGGACCCAGGAGCAGGCGGAGTTCCACGGCGAGTTCGTCGACTTCGGTCCGATCTGGTGTTGGCCCAAGCCCGTGCAGCGGCCTGGGCCGAAGATTCTGCTTGGAGGCGGGATGGATCCCGACATCGTCGCGCGGCGGATCGTCGAGTACGGCGACGGCTGGATTCCGCTCGACGGGGGACACGAACTCGAGCCGACGATCGACGCGATCCGCAAGGAAATGGATCGGGCAGGGCGGACCCTGGACGAGTTCGAGCTGACGGTCGGTCTGGGTCTCATGGGCCCGATCACCGAGACGCGGTACCGCGAGGTGGTCGAGATGGGCTTCTCACGGGTGCTCTTCGTGCTGCCTCGGCGGGGCCGTGAGGCAGACCTCGAGACCCTCGAATCGTTCGCCGAGCTGAAACGAAGCTTCGAGCGCGGCTAGGCCGCGAAAACCTTCGAGGTCGACCAGGCTTGGCGCTGGCCTCCCGGGTCGGCGATATGATGTCCCCGAATCGGGTCGCCCGGGACGCCGGTTCGTGGAGACCACCATGAGCGAGCCCATCATCAAGGCGCAGCGCCTCTGCTACGTCCGCTCCGAGGTCCCGGATCTCGAGGTCGCCCAGACCTTCCAGGCCGGGTTCAGCCTCGAGGTCGCCGAGCGGGACGGGGAAGCGATCTACTACCGAGGGAGCGATGGCGATCCGCCGTGTTATGTCCTGACTCGAGGCGAGGGGGGCTTCACGACGATCGCCTTCGAGGCGGGGTCCCGTGAGACCTCGAGAAGATCGCTGCGGTGCCGGGCGCGAGCGGGATAGAGCTGATCGAGGAACCGGGGGGCGGTGAGGTCGTCCGCCTCACGGACCCGGTCGGCATCCGGATCGAGACCGTCCATGGCCGCAACGGGCTCGATCCGCGCGAGCCCGCCGCCGCGGTTCCGTCCAACATGGACGGTGCGCGGAACCGGACGGAGGTGCTCCCGGACCTGCCCTTTGGACCTTCGAGGGTGAAGCGGGTCGGTCATCTCGTGATCGAGAGCGCGGATCCCGATGCCCTGGCGGCGTGGTATCGAGCCCATCTCGGGCTTCGGCGCTCCGATGACATCCGCCTCCCGAGTGGGGAAGCACAGATGCCCTTCCATCGACTCGATCGCGGTCAGGACTACGTCGACCATCACGTCGTCGGCTTCCAGTTCTCGATGGACGAGGGGGCTCGGGTTCAGCACTTCGCCTGGGAAGTCCCGAACGTCGACGACCTGATGAAGGGACACGAGCATCTGAAGTCGAAGAAGCGTAAGCACGTCTGGGGCGTCGGACGACACCGCTTCGGGGGGCAGATCTTTGATTACTGGAAGGGACCCTGGGGCGTCATCCTCGAACACTGGGCCGATACGGACCTCTTCAACGAGGACTTCGAGGCTCGGGAGTGGGGTGCGAAGGACGTCCAGGGTTACTGGGGGCCACCGCCGGGCCCCGCCTTCTTCGTGTCGAAGTGGAATCTCAAGGCGGCGAAGAACATCGTGAAGGTGCTTCGGGCGCTTCGGTAGCCGGCCGCGCCGGACGGCGAAGCCAGTCAGGCGAAGCGTTGGCTCCGGCGTCCGGCGCCGAATTGACAAAATGGGTCCAGAATGTCAGCGTTCCCGTTGGGTCGCCTCTTGCGTTCGCGGCCCGGCGAGGGGTGCACGTACATGGCGACGACCGTGACTCGGTTGAAGGTGAACGGCGAGGAGAGGACGGTCGAAGTCGACCCGGCCACGCCGCTGCTCTGGGTGATCCGGGAACAGCTCGAGCTGACCGGCACGAAGTTCGGGTGCGGGATTGCCCAGTGCGGCGCCTGCACGGTCCGCGTGGACGGGCGCGCCGTCCGCTCCTGCGTCACGCCGGTCTCTTCGGTCTTTGGCCAGGAAGTCCAGACGATCGAGGGGCTCGCGCCCGCGAAGGACACGCGCCACGCGCTGCAGATGGCCTGGATCGAGCATCAGGTTCCCCAGTGCGGCTACTGCCAGTCCGGACAGCTCATGTCCGCCGCCGCGCTCCTCGACACCAACCCGGATCCGAGAGACGAGGACATCGACCGAGCGATGGAGGGCAACCTCTGCCGCTGCGGCATGTACGGCCGGATCAAGGCCGCGATCAAGACCGCGGCGAAGGCCACGGCGGGCGTCGGCGCCGAGGGCGGGGAGGAGGCGAACCATGGGTAAGTGGACGCGTCGCGCATTCCTGACGACGGGCGCCGTGGTCGGTGGGGGCCTCATCGCCGGCATCGCCATCCGACCCGGCAACCGGACCGGCGAGCTCGGTCCGATCGTGGAAGGCGAGGGCGAGTCCCTCGTGCATACCTGGATCAAGATCGGGGCCGACAATGTCGTGACGGTGATCTCGCCGCACTCCGAGATGGGGCAGGGCGTGGGAACCGCGCTCGCCCAGATGGCGGCGGACGAGCTCGAGGCCGACTGGGATCTCGTCCGATTCGAATATGCGCCGGCGGTGGCCGAGTTCGCGAACGCGCCGGTCGTGAAAGGGCTGCTCGGTGGGCTCGACCTCCCGGCGATGATCGTGCCCTCGGTCGACAGCGTGCTGATCCACGCGGCTCAGGCCCTCGACGTCCAGATCACGGGCGGCTCCATGAGCATCCGCTCGACGGGCCAGTACGGCATGCGGGTCGCCGGCGCGGCGGTCCGGGAGATGCTCGAGACGGCCGCGGCAGAGGCCTGGGGCGTTCCGGCGGAGGAAGTCGTCGCGCGGAAGAGCCGACTGATCCACGCGGCGACCGGCCGCGATGAGCCCTTCTCGACGTTCGCGTCGGCGGCCTCCGAGAGGACCCCGCCGGCCAAGCCTGCGCTCAAGTCCCCCGACGAATTCCGGATCATCGGGCAGCACGTCGAACGCCAGGACATTCCAAGCAAGGTCGACGGCTCCGCGACCTTCGCCCTCGACGTTCAGGTGCCGGGGATGGTCTACGCGACCGTACGTCGGGCGCCGACCTTCGGCGGCAGCGTGTCGCGAGTCGACGATGCGAAGGCGCGCGCCATTGAGGGCGTGCTCGACGTCGTCCTGCTCGGCCCGGCGGCCCACTCGGCGGCCGTGGGCTCCTTCGAGGCGGCCGAGTCCGTCGCCGTCGTCGCCACGGGGTACTGGCCCGCGAAGCAGGGGCTGGACCAGCTCCAGATCGAGTGGACGGAGACCGGAAACGAGGGAATCTCGACGGAGGACGTCTTCGCCCAGTTCGCCCGGGACATCGAGGCGGGCTTCGAGCGACAGACCGACGTCGTCGAGGGCGACGTCGCGTCCGCGCTGGCGGGGGCTGCTCAGGTCCTCGAGGCGGACTACCGCGTCCCCTACCTGGCGCACACCTGCATGGAGCCGCTCAACGCCGTGGCCGACGTGTCGGACGGTCGGTGTGAAATGTGGGTCGGTTGTCAGAGTCCTCTCGGATTCCGCAAGGCGGTCGCGAACGCCCTCGGCTTCGAAGTCGAGAACGTGACCCTGCACAACTGTTACATGGGCGGGGGCTTCGGACGGAAGTCCCGGGCCGACTACGCCGTCCAGGCGGCAGAGCTCTCGGCCAAGGTGGGCAAGCCGGTCAAGCTGATCTGGTCCCGGGAAGAAGACGTCCGCCAGGACTACTACCGCCCCGCGATCCTCAGTCGCTTCCGGGCGGGTCTCGACGAGAACGGCGATCTGATCGCCTGGGACAACACCTACGTCGACAAGGGCGAGCCGGTCGAGGCACCGCTGATCCCGTACGCCGTCGCCGCGCGCGACATCGGCTACGTAGACAGCCCGACCCACGTGCCCTTCGGCGCCTGGCGGAGCGTCGATCACTCCCAGCACGGCTTCTTCACCGAGTCCTTCATCGACGAGGTCGCGGCCGCGGCCGGTCAGGATCCGTACGCCTTCCGGGCGGCGCGCCTGAAGGACAAGCCTCGCCTGCTCAAGGTGCTGCAGACCGCCGCGGAGGCCGCCGACTGGGGCACGCCCCTCGGCGAAGGCCGCGGGCGCGGCATCTCCCTCCAGGAGTCGTTCGGCTCAGTGGTCGCGCAGGTCGTCGAGGTCACCGTGGTGGACGGCAAAGTCGCGGTCGACCGCGTCGTCGCCGCGGTCGATGCGGGCGTCGCCGTTTCGCCCGATGGGCTCACGGCCCAGATCGAATCCGGGATCGCCTATGGCCTCACGGCTGCGCTCTACGGGGAGATCACGATTCGGGACGGAGCGGTCGAGCAGAGCAACTTCCACGACTACCCCGCACTCCGCATGTCGGCGGCGCCGAAGATCGAGACCCACATCGTGAACAGCGATCACCCGATCGGCGGCGCAGGGGAGCCCGGCACGCCCGGGATCGCGCCGGCGCTGGCGAATGCGGTCTTCGATGCGACGCGGCTGCGCGTTCGCCAGATGCCCATGAGCGGCGTCGATCTCGAGAACGCGGATCGGGAGACCGCCGTCTAGGGCGGCTCCATCTCATGTCCGAAGTCCCTGACCCTCGCCGCGACGCGATCCTCGAAGCCGCCTATAAGGCGTTCGCCCTGTATGGATACCGGCGAACGTCGATGGAGGAGATCGCGCGCGGGACCGGGCTGTCCCGCGCGTCGCTCTATCTCCATTTCGCGAACAAGGAAGAGATCTTTCGCGGGCTGGTCGAGCGAGTGCACACTTCCGCCCTCGACGCGGCGGAGCGTGCACTCGAGGGCGAAGTCCCCCTCGCGTCGCGGCTCGAAGACGCCCTCGTCGCGAAGGTCGGACGTCTGCTCGACGTGGTCTCGGAGTCGCCCCACGGTGAGGAAATCGTCGACGAGAGCAGTCGGACCTGCGGTGACATCGTCCTCGCGTCGAGCGAGCGCTTCCAGAATATGCTCGCGAAGGCGATGTCAACGGCGGTTCGAGCCGGGGAGCTCCGGCTGGTCGGGACAGGGCTCTCCGCGCCCGCCGCAGCCAAGATACTTCGCCTCTCGGCGACGGGATTGAAGTACGGGGCAGGCGACGGGCGGGAGTACCGGAAGCGGGTCCGTCAGCTCGTTCGGGTCTTCCTGGCGGGCTGCGATGGGCTCGGCGAGTAGCGCGAGGACCGGGCGACCCGCTTCGCCTCTCTCTCGACGTGATTCCGTCAGCTCGATTGACGACCGATCGTCACGGTGGTTGACTGGTCGCACGGCTGCCCAGTGGACGTTCTTCCGCGTCGACCTCATGGGGGGCTTCCTGCGAGTGCTCCCCTGGCTGGATCGCATGAAGCGGGAGGACCGTGCCCCGCGCCAGACGGCCGCTCCGGGGAGGAGGCGCTGATGCCCTCGACGATCATGTCCCACGAAGAACTCATCGAAGCCGCCGAAAAGCTCGCCCCTCTTTTTCGAGCGAAGGCCCGGGAGGCGGAACTCGCGCGCCGCGCCCCCGACGACGTGATCGCCGCCGTCGAGGCGAGCGGTCTCTATGCGATGATGGTCCCGGCGAAATTCGGTGGACACGAAGCCGACGTGGATACCTATTTCGAGGTCGTCTTGAAGCTCGCGCGCGCCGACGCCTCCCTCGCCTGGCTGACCGCGTTCTACATCGAGCACAACTATTGGGCGCTCGGTTTTCCCGAGCCGGTCCTCGAGAGGCTCTTCGCCGAAAAGAACTACGTCCTCGCCCCCGTCTCGCTGAACGCGGGGGGTGGCGGGGCGGAGCGCGTCGACGGGGGTTTCCGCCTGAAGGGCCAATGGTCCTGGGGAACCTGCATCACCCACGGCGAATGGGTCATGCCCGTCGCGATGCTGCCCGGAGAGCTCCCGCAGCTCTTCCTGCTTCCGAAGCGCGAAGTCGAGTTGATCGACACCTGGTTCGTATCCGGCATGTGCGGAACGGGTTCCCTCGACTACCGGATCGACGACGTGTTCGTTCCGGAAGAGCATGCCTTCCCCATGACAGCGGCCTTCGGTCCGCCGGGGCAGAGTCCGAGCCGCTACGAGGCCCCGATCTTTCAGACGCCGCTCGCTCCGATTCTCGGGTTCGCAGCGGGGCTGCCTCTCGTCGGTGCGGCGCAGGGCGCGCTCGAAGCGTGGTCGGCGGAGACTCGGGGCAAGATCGAGGAGAAGCGCGACCGGATGGGCGTGCTGCCCGGAGACGACGGCAAGTTCTCGGTCGCGGCGAAGGCGGCCCTGACCTTCGAGGCGGCGGAGCTCGTCTTCCGGCAGGTCCTTCGAGATTTGATGGAGCAGCGCTACGCGGCGTCCATGCAGACGCGCTCCGGCTGGATGTCACGCATGGCGCACGCCGTCTTCATGACCCGCGACGCGATCGCCGAGCTCGCGACGATCACCGGCGCGAGCGGTGCGCGCCTGGATAGCCCGATTCAGCGCGCGCTCCGTGACATCCAGACGGCGTCGAACCACGTCTTCTTCGACCGCGAGTCGCGCTACGCGGATTACGGGCGGATCCTGACCGGTCAGCCCGCACGGAACGTGCTCGCCTAGCGTCCGGGGGACTGCCGATGGCTTCGTCTGTCGAAGCCAGCGCTCGGCCCTTTCGCGCGGGGACAGGACGCGCCGCGGCTGCCGGTCGATTGCCGGTCGAGTCGACAGCCGAACCCTCTGGCGTCATCCTCTCGCGACCATGGACCGGCCCGCGATCCTCACGCCGAACGCAGACCTCTGTCTGACCGGCGGACTCTCCATCCTCGTACTGCTGCCGCTGGCGCTCGCTTCGTCGTTCGTCACGGAGAACATGCTCGAATGGGTGGTGATCGGGACCGTCGTCGTCAACATTCCGCACATCATGGGCTCCTACCGACTGCTCTACTCGTCGAAGGCGCTCGTGGAGCGCCATCGATTCTCGGCGATCTGGTTCCCCGCGATGCTGGGGGCGGTGTGCGTCGGGGCGACGATCGCGGCAGGGACGGGCACGTCCATCGTGCCGCTCTACGTGGTCCACATCGGCGCCGTCGCCTACCTGGCGATCCACTACGTCGGGCAGACCTGGGGGATGATGGCGACCTTTGCTCAGTTGGAAGGCGTCCCCTTCTCCGCGGAAGAGCGGCGCGACCTCCTTCTCAGCCTCCGGTACATCATGGCCTGGCACCTCTGTTGGGTCGCGCACCACTTCGTCCCCGTCCTCAAGGACTCCGCGCTCGTCGACTGGATCTACGAGGCGATGACCGCAGGACTCGCGATCTCGATGGCGGCGGGGGCGTACCTGCTCTTCCAACATGCCCGACGTCACGGGAGGCGTCCGCCCGCGCGGATCGTCGTGCCGTGGCTCGCGAATCACGTGTGGTACCTGCTGATGGCCTTGATCCCCGCGGCCGCCCCCGCGGTTCAGGTCGCGCATGCACTTCAGTATCTGCCCTTCGTGGTTCGGGTCGAGATGAACCGGGCCGACGCTCTGCCGCCGGAGGTCGTGATGGGGAAGGCGGTGCGGCAGGCGCTGGGCTTCCTGATTGCCGGGATCGTCTGTCTGCTGATCCTGCCCCACTGGATCAACCCTCGGCCGCTGCCGCTCTGGGTGGGGCTTCGCCCCGCGACGATCGCGGTGGTCTGTGCGCCGCTTGCACTCGGACTGCTGCTCGCGCAGCGGGGAGGCCAGGCGTCGAGGATGAAGGTGCATCTCCTCTCCCTCGGCCTCGTTCTGCTGATCGCCGGGGGGCTCGCCGACTGGTTTCTCGCTCCCGCGACCGCGCTTTTCGCGGTCGAGGTGCTCGGCGCGGACGCCGACCTGCTGCGGCTCGGGACGACGGTTTCGGCTTTCCTGAGCCTGCACCACTACATCACCGATGGGGTGCTCTGGAAGCTGCGGAGTCCCGACGTGCGCCGGCAGCTCTTCGCCCACCTGCCGGCGCGGGCCTGAATCGGGTTCAGGCGGCGCGAACCGCGCCCGAGGCCCATTCCAGGCGTTACCATCGGTCCGAACCAAGGAAACTGAAGAAGACGATGTCGAACCTGGAAGTGCGAAAATTCGATTGGGATTTCGAAGGGATCCCCTTCATCTGGAATCCCGAGCAGCCCCGCTTCTCGACGCTGATGAACCAGATCACCTTCGTGATCATCAGCTTCGAGCGGTACATCTCCAAGGCCATGCGTCAGGCGGAGTCGCGGATCACGAACGAAGAGGTCAAGCGCGAGGCGCGCCTCTTCGGTCAGCAGGAAGGAGTTCACGCGTCGGCGCACATGAAGCACGCGCGGGCGCTGATCGCGCGCTACCCGGGGCTCCAGACGATCCTCGACGAGTGCAACGAGAGCTACGATGCTCAGCTCGAGAACGAGTCGCTCGAGTATCATCTCGCCTACGCCGCGAGCATGGAGGCGATCTTCACGCCCTTCTTCAAGATGATCCTCGACCACCGTGAGATTCTCTTCGCCGACGGGGACGAACGCCTGTCCTCGATGCTCCTCTGGCATTTCTGCGAGGAGATCGAGCACCGGAGTTCCGCGCTGATCGTCTACGACGAGGTCGTCGGGAGTTACTGGTACCGGTTCCGGAACGCGAAGCCGATGCGGAAGCACGTCCGCGCGCTCTTCGACATGTCGATCGAGCGCTTCAAGGAACACGTACCCGACGTGCCCCACGAGGCCTACGAGGGGAACCCCTTCGCGAGCGTGCCGCGTCCGGCGACGCTTCGCTCGGCGTTCGGAATCTTCGCGTCGCAGATGCCCCTGCACGACCCGACCCACCAGCCGCTGCCGGCCTACTACGACGAGTGGATCGGGCGTTGGCGTGGCGGGGAAGACGTGAGGAAGTTCTACGGTCAGCCGGCGATGCACGCGGCGAAGCCGCAGGAGGCATGATGAGTTCGTTCGAAGTCCTTCCCCTCGATCACATTGGCGCCGAGATCGTTGGCCTCGATCCGCATGGGATGACGGAGGAGGTCAAGCGTGACCTCTATGCGACGTGGCTCGACCACGGCGTGCTGCTCTTTCGAGAGGCGGCGCCGGACCCCGAGACCCACGTGAAGCTCGCGAAGGTCTTCGGAGATCTCGAGATCCACCCCGTCAAGTCGCTCCTCGTGCCGGGCAACGACGAGCTGATCTTTCTCGGCGGCCATGGGAAGAATTCCGGGGGCGCGCGTGTGATGGACGGCAACGTCCTGATCGGCCAGACCTATTGGCACCAGGACACGGCCTACACGCCCAATATCTGCAAGGGCTCGATGCTCCGCATGGTCAAGAAGTCCGAGCGCTTCGGGAATACGATCTGGTCGGATACGTCGAAGGCCTACGATGCGTTGCCCAAAGCGATCTCCGATCGGATCGCGCGCCTCGAGACGCTCCAGTGCTACACGGACATGCCGCGCCGCACCTGGGGCATGCCGGGGAGCGCGCTTCGCCATGCCACCTCGGAAGAGGGGCCACAGAGTGAGGTCGAGGTTCCCGACTTCCCGTACGTCGTCCACCCGATGGTGACGACGCATCCAGAGAACGGGCGGAACGCGCTGCTGCTGAGCCCGCTCGGCTACCTCACGATTCTGGGCATGCCCGAGGACGAAGCGGACGACCTCTTCGAGGAGGTGGTGGCCCACACGCTCAAGCCCGAGTTCTGCTTCGACCACACGTGGACGGAGGATGACCTCGTGCTCTGGGACAACCGGCGCACGCTCCACTACGCCGAGGGCTTCCCGGTCGACGACGACCGGATGATCCAGCGCGCGACCCTCGCGGGCCCGCAGCCGACGGGTCGGGAGTTCGAAGGGGACGCGGCGCGGTCTGCCGGGGCCTAGCGCGAACGCGTGGCCTCCTTCGACGCGGACTTCCGCTGACGGCGGTTGCGGCTTCGGAGGGCGGCGGAACGAATCGCGTCGCCCTCGGAGCGGGTCAGCTTGGCGCGTTCGCTTCCAGATCCATGCCCTGAACGAGCTCGATCTGGTAGCCGTCAGGATCTTCGACGAAGGAGATCCAGACGTCCCACTCTTCGAGGTGCATCGGCTCCACGACGCTCTTTGCGCCGGCAGCGATGGCCTTCGCGTGGAGCGCCTTCACGTCGTCGGTGTTCACGTAGAGCTTCCACATGGCGCCGACCTGCTTCAGACCCTCAGCGCTCTGGTCGATCGTGCCGGTCTTGTCCGTATGCTCCGCGAGCTGGAGGGCCGAGCCGGGGCCGCCGCCCCAGATGAGCGCTTCGTTGGTGCCGGGAATCTGGGTGCGGCTGTGAAGCTGAAGTCCCAGGACCTCGGTGTAGAACTGGACCGACCGCTCGAGGTCGTTCACGTTGATGCAGTACTGGCCGAGAGTGGTGCCCATGATCGTTCGGTTTCCTGATGTGCTGCGACGGCGGAGGGCCGTGCGTGGAGGGGGGAGCGTCGCGCCTACTGGATCGCGCCGCCGATGATGAGTTCCGTGATGGCCTCTTCGTCGAGCCCCAGAATCTCGCTCAGGACGTGGGCGTTGTCCTGTCCGAGCGTGGGGCAGGGGCCCGGTTCGGCGGGCGTGCGGGAGAAGCGGATGCGCGCGTTCTCGAAGGGCACGACGCCGCACTCGCCGTAGGGCAGATCCACGAAGTGGCCCCGTGCGGCGAGCTGAGGGTCCTCAAAGGCGTCGGCAGAGCCGGATACCCGATGGGCCGGAACCCCGGCCTCGATCAGCGTCGCTTCGATCGAGGCACGATCGTGCCTGGCAGTCCATGCGCCGATGGCGTCGTCGAGGGCCGACCCGTTCTCGAGCCGCGTCGCGTTCGACGTGAACCGCGGGTCGTCGCTCCAATCCTGCCCGGCGACGCGCGCCAAGGCGGCGAAGGTCGCGTCATCAGGGGCGGCGAGGGCGATCCAGTCGTCGTCGCCGATGCACGGATAGACACCGGACGGAGCGTAGTGGGGATGGGCGTTGCCCTGCGCAGCCATGACGCGTCCGTTCGCCGTGTAGTCGAGGGTCGCGGCGCCGAGCAGATGGAGACTCGATTCGCCCTGAGACAGGTCGATGTGCTGGCCGACGCCGGTCCGTCGTGCGTGATCGACGGCCGCAAGGAGGGCCGGGGTTCCGAACCGCGGAGACACGTAGTCGGTGTACGCGACGTAGGGGGCGGAGGGGCGCTCTCCGGGCCAGCCCGTGACGTAGCCGAAGCCGGAGATGGAGGCCCCCATCGTGCCGTAGCCCGCGAGCATGCGCTGGGGACCGGTCTGTCCCATCAGCGAGCTCGAGAGCATCACGAGGGAGGGCTTGCGGGCCTGAAGGACGGGCCAGTCGAGGCTCCACTTCTTCATGGCCTTGGGTGAGAAGTTCTCGACGACGACGTCCGCCCAGTCGACGAGCGAGAGAATCAGGTCACGAGCGCCTTCGGCGTTCATGTCGAGTCCGAGGCTCAGCTTGCCGAGGGTCACGCTCGAAAAGTTGGCCGAGCGGTCGTTGCCGGGGACGTCGTCCTTGAAAGGCTGGTTCGCGCGCAGGGCGTCGTGGGCGGTGGGGCACTCGACCTTGATCACCGTCGCGCCGAAATCCGCGAGCTGACGCGTGACCGCGGGGCCGGCGTAGACCCAGGTGAAGTCGAGCACCTTGAGGCCGGCTAGAGGGAGCGTCGCTTCGCCCTCTGCGACCACAGCGGGGGCGGCCGAGGGGCTGCTCGTTCTCGCGGCTTCCTCGAGGACGAACTCGCCGAGGCGGGGCGCTGGCCGATCGACGACGAGTGGCGTCTCGCTCATCCGCGCGAACGCCCCGGGGTGGAGTACTTCGCGGTCCATGGCCTCGTGCTTGATCGGGATCCAGAAGCCTCGCTCCGCGAGCTGCTCCGACTCGACCAGATCTCGACAGTCGTTGAGGGGGACCATGAAGAGATTCCGCTCGAAGGCGGCGGCGAGGATCTCGGCCTTGGTTTTCGTCCGGGTGAACCGTTCGATCGCTGCAAGGACTTCTTCGTGTCGTTTGACGGTCTGCCCGCCCGCGATCAGCTTGGCGGCGTAGCGGACCCAGTCCTCGCCGCGCGTTACGTCCGTTCCGTATCCCTCCTCCTCCATCCAGTCGAAGAACCGCGCG
>PAQX01000088.1 GCA_002709835.1 Deltaproteobacteria bacterium | reverse complement strand
CCGCCGCTGGGCATGGACGTACGCCTCGGAGAGGCCCCTTCGGCGGCGCCTGACACACTCAGGCGGTTCATCCAGAGAGGGTCGGAAGGCCTTGAAATCCATAGGCTTTCCTAGGTACCCGAATGGCCGCTACCGGCTCGCCGGGTGACGAGAGGGGCCAGCGCCTCGAGAGCCCGCCCGCGATGGGAAATCGCGTCCTTCTCCTCGCGCGCCAGCTCCGCCATCGAGCGTCCTCCGCCGGCATCGGGCGCAAAGACCGGGTCATAGCCGAAGCCGCCCTCCCCTTTCGGCGCCTCCAGGATCCGTCCGCGGCATTCGCCGTCCGCGACGACGCTCTCCCCGTCCGGCCACGCGCAAGCCGCCACACAATAGAAGCGCGCGCCTCGCGGAGACGGGACGCCTGCGAGTTCCTCGAGGAGCTTCCGCCAACGCCCCTCGTCATCGAGCCCGGGCCCCCCGTATCTCGCAGAGTAGGCCCCCGGCCGCCCCTCGAGCGCATCGACCTCGAGCCCGGAATCGTCCGCGACGCAGGGCAACCCGATCGTCTTCGCAGCGACCCGGGCCTTCACGCGAGCGTTCTCGGTGTAGTCGCCGCCCTCTTCCGGAAAGTCGACGGGCGGGTGATCGGCGAGGCTCGACACCTCCCATTCGGAGAGAATCCGTGCGATCTCCCGTGCCTTGCCGGGATTCTGGCTCGCCACGACGATCCGGCGCTCGGCTCCCACGCCTAACGTCCCACCGGAAGCAGGCGCTCGAGCTTGAAGCCGGCCCCTTCGACGGCGGCGCGCTGGGCCCCGGCGATCGTCTCGATCCCGCCGAGCGCCAGGTCGAGCAGCGCGTCGAGCTCTCCGCGCTCGAACGTCGCCTCCTCCCCGGTCCCCTGGACCTCGACGAAGCGTCCCGCGCCCGTCGCGACGACGTTCATGTCGACGTCCGCACTCGCATCTTCGACGTAGGGGAGATCGAGCATCGGGACGCCACCGACGACGCCCACCGAAATCGCCGCGACCTGATCGCGAAGCACCGGCCCAGAGAACGCGTTCTCCCGGTCGAGCCGCGCGAGCCCGAGGGCCACGGCGACGAAGGCCCCCGAAATCGAAGCGGTGCGCGTTCCGCCATCGGCCTGCAACACGTCGCAGTCGACCCAGAGGGTCCGCTCGCCCAGATTGTCGAGATCGACGACGGCCCGCAGGCTGCGCCCGATCAGACGCTGAATCTCAATCGTGCGACCCGAGACCTTGCCTCGGGTCGATTCACGATCGTTCCGCGTATCGGTCGCGCTCGGCAGCATCGCGTACTCCGCGGTCAACCACCCCTTGCCGCTCCCGCGCATCCACTTCGGGACCGACGCCTCCTCGGTCACGGTGCAGAGCACCCGGGTCTTGCCCATCGAAGTCAGCACGGAGCCCAGGGGCTGCTCCGTGAAGTCCACCTCGAAAGAGAGCGGCCGGAGTTCGTCCGCCTTCCGTCCATCACTACGCATCGATCCAATCTTCCTTCTGGCCATGGCCGTTCCCGCACCCGCGCGCGGATGCGCGCGTCAACGCGCGAGAGAATGCTTCGCTTCGATCCCGCGGCGCTCGTCGTAACGCGCAGCAAAGGCGCCGATCGCCCGGGAGATCGCTCGGGCGATCTCGTCCCGGCGCTTCGCGCGCTTCAGCCCCTTCTCTTCTTCGGGGTTCGTGACGAAGCCGATCTCCAGGAGCGAGGCCGGCATCCGCACGCCCATCAGGACGACGAAGGGCGCCTGCTTCACGCCGCGCGAACGCGCGCGGCCAATGTCCGCCAGCTCGTTCTGGGCGAGCTTGGCGAATTCGCTCGACTCCTGGAGATGCTGGGTCGCGATCAGGTCCCCCAGGATCGCCGCCAGCGGATCGTCCGAGCCCAGGTTCGGCGCCGCCGCGCCGAAAGCGCTGTTCTCGCGCTCCGCCGTGGCCCGAGCGGCATCGTCCGTCGCCTCGAGGCTCGCGAAGTAGGTTTCGATTCCCCGCGGCTTCCGGCTCTTCGAGGCGTTCGCGTGGATCGACACGAAGAGGTCCGCCCGCGCATCGTTCGCCACGGCGGTCCGCTCTTCGAGAGAGAGAAAGCGATCTTCCGTTCGCGTGAGGATGACCGTCACCCCCTTGCGCTCGAGGCGCTTCGCGAGCCGCTGGGTCACGTCG
Organism: Deltaproteobacteria bacterium; assembly: GCA_002709835.1. Lineage (GTDB taxonomy): Bacteria > Myxococcota_A > UBA9160 > UBA9160 > UBA4427 > UBA4427. The sequence continues at coordinate 18,983 of PAQX01000088.1, read as the reverse complement.
AGGACGAGGTCCTTCTCGCGCAATCCCGACGGCCCCCTGGCCCCCTCGTCGTGCCCCCCGTGCCCCGCATCGAGCACGACCACGTCGAAACGGTCCGGATCGGGCTCACCGCGCGCCTCGACGAAGGCGATCGGCATGAGCGCCACACACGCGAGCATGAATCCGCGCAGAGCGCGCCCATGCCCACCTCTCTCCGTCTGCAACCCCACGAATCCCCCTCGGCGCCCGAGGATATCACGCGAGGCCTCGACACGGCCAAACGCAGAGCGCCCGCGCCATCCCGAGGGAGAGGCGCGGGCGCCGAAGGTCCAGTCGGGCCGTAGCCCCGCCCGGAGCGGCGACTACTGGCCGAGAGAGACGAGGTTCGCGAGAAGCTCGTTCGCGACCGAGACCGTCCGCGTGTTCGCCTGGAAGGCGCGCTGCGACACGATCAGGTTGACGAACTGCTGCGCGAGATCGACGTTCGACTTCTCGAGCGAGCTGCTCCGGATCGAACCGAGGTTGCCGGAGTTCGCGGGCGCAAGGACCGGCGGACCGGACTCGACCGACTCGATCACCTGGCTCCGCCCGATCTCGCTGAGCCCCTCGACGTTGCCGAAGTTCGCGAGCGCCACCTGCGCCAGCGAGCTGGTCACGCCGTTCGTGAACACGCCGTTCAACTTCCCGTCGTCGTCGAACTCCAGCGCCGCAAGCGTGCCGGGCGCGAAGCCGTCCTGGCTCACGAAGTTCGTCACCGCCTGCTGGTTGAACTGCGTGCTCGGCACGCCGTCCGTCGAGGAACCCGTCGGACCCATGCTGAAGGTCACGGCCTGGTTCTGCTCGTTGCCGTTCGTGGTGTCGAAATCGAAGGTGAAGGCCGAGGCCGACTGGGCCGCGAGCGTTCCGTCCGGGTCGAAGGTCAGCGTCCCCGTCCCCTGGACTACGAAATCGTCTCCCGTCCGCGTGGAGGGATGCGCGTCGTCGTTGGCGAGCGCGATGTTGAAGTCCCAGGTATTCGAAGCAGTCTTCGTGAAGAAGACCGTCGCCTGCCGCGGCGAGCCGATCGAATCGAAGATCGTGATCACCTCCCGTGCGCTCGAGGTCCCCAGCGCGTCGGCCGTGTCGAATCCAGGCGACGGCACTACTTCCGCCGAAGCGTCTAGGTTCATCGCCAGCTCGATCTCGCTCGTCAGCTGCGGCGGCGAGAGCGGCAGGTTCACCTGGATGTCGCCGAGCACACCATTGCTCTGGTTGGTCTCCGGGTCGATGCCGTAGCCCTGGAGCCGGTTGTTGTTCGGATCCACCAGAAAGCCGTTGCTGTCGAAGCCGAAGATGCCCGACCGCGTGTAGGAGCGACCGAAGCCGCCCTCCAGCACGAAGAAGCCGCGGCCGCTGATCCCGAGATCGGTCGGGCGCTGGGTCGTCTCGAAGACGCCCTGGGTGAAGATCGTGCCGATGTCGTTGGTCAGCACACCGGCGCCGATCTGGGCGAAGCCCGAACCGGCGGTGATGCTCTGACCGAGGACGGCCGAGAACTCCGCGCGCTTCTCCTTGAAACCGGGCGTGCTCGCATTCGCGATGTTGTCACCGATCACGGAGATCTGGGTGGAGGCCGTCTCCAGTCCGCTCACGCTACTGAAGAGGGCATTGGTCAAGGACATGTTCCGTTCCTTCCATCGAGCGCAGTCCGAAGACGCTGCGCCCACTCAGTGATCTTCCCTGATCGTCGTCGGAGAACTTGGGGAATCCACGCGGACCGTCCACGCGAAGCCTCGTTGGTCTCCATCATTCGTTCATGGGCCGTGACCCGGAGGAGCAATCCATTGTCCTCCTCGATCACGTCCGAAAGGACGTCCGCGAAGCTCATCCGGAGCTCCCGTTAGACTGCGGTTGCGGTCCGTATCCCCCGCCAGAAGCAGGAAAATTCCCGGTGAGGCTCACTTCGAGCACCTCGTCGAGGGAGAAGATCCGGTTGCCCATGCGGATGGCCGGATCACCCGCAAGGATCGCGCCGGTCACCAGCCCCCGGATCATCGGCAGGACGGTCACGTCCTCCCCGAGCTGATCCTGGGCGGTGAACTCGACGGCATAGACCCCCGGCGGCAGGTTCGCCTCGGCCGGGTCGATCTCGAGGACATGATCCCCAGGCCGCAGCGAGCTCGGCAGCTCCCCTTCCGCGTGCGGCTCGACGAGGTTGCGCTCCAGGACGACGTTCCCATTCGCGTCCAGCAAGGTCACGGTCGCCTGGGCCGCCTCATCCGCCGTTCGGAAGTCGAGCCCGATCCGCGAGGACCTCTCGTCTACCTCGACCTGGCTCCCGAAGACGGTGACCTGCTTGCCGACCAGGTTCGTCGGATCGAGATTCGAAGTGCCCGTAACGGCGCCCTGGGTCGTGGCTTCGCTCGAGGCGCTGACGAGCCGGTCGATGCCGGTCCGCATCGCGATCAGCTGCTCGACCGACGAGAACTGCGCGAGCTGGGCAGCGAAGTTGGCCGAGTCCTGCGGATTCAGCGGATCCTGATTCTCGAGCTGGGCAACGAGCATGGTCAGAAAATCGTTCTGACCGACCTCGTCCTCGGCTGCGGCCTTCTCGGCCTGGGCCGCGAGGGCCCCCTCGATTCTGAAACTTTCGAGTGCGTCCATGATTTCTTCCTCTCGCGCGCGGCGACTAGACCCGCGCGATTCCTTCGTGTTCGGTTCAGATCCGTAGGTCGACGCCCGTCTCGGGCGCCCGGGTCAGGATCCGGGGAACCGCGACCGGCGCTTCCCCCTCGCTCTCGACCCCGCCGGCCTGTCCGCGCTTTCCGCCGCTCTCTTCCTCGCCAGGACGTCCATCCCGCTCCATCTCGGACTCGGCGAACTGCCCCATCGCCCCATCCAGCAGCTCTTCCGCGCCCCCGCGTCGCACCTCGAAGTTCTCGAGTCGCAGATCACGATTCGCGAAGGCCTGCGCGAGGCGTTCCGACTGTTCCTCGGCGACGCCCTGGGCGGCCGCCTCCTGGGCGACCATCACGACGTCGACGGCCCCGTTTCGGAGCGTCACGCGGATCGCGATTTCTCCGAGCTCGGCCGGATGGAGCACCATGCGCGCCGTGCCGCCCCCTCGCGTCGCGAGCCATTCGGTCTGAATTGAAATCGCCTCGCTCGCCGCGACGGGCTGCGGAGAGCCGGGCGTCGCGGTCGTCGTCGTTTCGGCCACCTGCCCCGCGACGGGACTCGCCACCGCCGGTGCCCCATCGATCGCCGCGACCTGCGGAGCGCGCTGCGCCTCCTCGGCGTTCGAGACCGCCTGTCGCAGGTTCGGGTCGACCGCAGCATTCTGACTGCCTTCCGCCGTCCGCTCGAAGAGCGATTCGTCGCTCGTGCGCGGCGCGTCCTCACGGCTCGCGGGCTGTTCCTCGCTCTCGCTGCGTGCCTCGCTCCGTTCCGAAGCCGCGACCTCGATCTCTTTTTCGGCCTCCGCCGTCCCGGTCGCGTTCGCATCGATCGGGGTGCTGGCCTCCGCGACCCCCGCCGTCGCCTGAGGCGCGCCGGAAGCGACCGCCCCCTCCACTGCGGCGTCCGAAGTCGCGCTCGCCTCGTCCCCATCGGCGGCGCCGAGCCCGGCGGCTTCGAGCTGTGCCGCGACCTCTCTGGCCTGCTCTTCGTCGAGCGCCTCTTCTGCCCCGACCTGCTCGACGGCTGCGACCGCTTCGGCACGTCTGTCCGTGGTTTCTTTGGGCAGATCTTCGAGACCGGCGCGCTCCACCGGGACTTCCCCCTGCTGGACCAGGACGCGATCCGCGAGGACGTACGCCTCGCCACCGACGGCGCCCGACTCCGCGACGGCCTCGGCCTTCGCGTCCTGCTCTTCGGTCTCGGCCCCGGCGCTGGCCGCCACCTCAGCCTCGGCGTCCGCGGGCTTCGGCTGATCCTCCTGCGCGTCGTCGCTCTCGGACCTCGCCTGCGATTCGGAGCGCTCCTCCGCCTGCGCTTCGCCCTCGCTGCCGAGCTCCGGGGATTCCTCGGACCCGTCCGACTCCAAGGCCGAGGCGAACACTTCGGGAAAATCGCCCTCCCCCTCACGCCCTTCGCTGCGCGGGACTTCGGTGGCCCGGGTATCGAGGGCTCTGATCACATCGACGTCCATGGGAGTCTCCTTCTCTTGGGGCTGGTCGCGTGAACGACGCAGCGAGGCCTAACGGGCTAGCGCGGCGGGCGCGTCGGTGGTCGGGTCCAGGGGGCGCAGCATCCGACGACTCACGAGCAGCGCCCGATCAGCGCGCATCGTCGAGAGCACGCCGGCCGAACTCTTCTTCTTCATGCTCCGCACGACCGAGACCGCCAGATCCAGGTCGAGTTTGTCGAGCAACTTCCCCGCCTTCTCCGGCGGCATCGCCGCGTACACGTCCGCCAGCTGCTGGACGCGGTCGCGCCCCTGACGGCTCCACTCGCTGATCCGGTCTTCGACTTCCTGACGAATACGGTCGAGATCCTTCGCCCGCTTCTCGATCATGTCCTCGAGCTCGACCACCGCGCGCTCGCGTTCCGCGACGCGCTGTTCGCGAAGCGCGAGATCGACCTCGCGCTTGCGGATCTCCGCGATGATCGAGTCGACGCCGCGCGAGAGACCCGGCGCGTTCAGGAGATCCAGCGAAGTATTTCCGTTCTTGAGGGCGTCCGGATCGATCTCGATGCGCTCGGGCGCCACGGAGGCGGTCTCGCCCCTCTCCTCGGGAGTCTCCGCGGCGCTGGGCGTCGCCACCAGGAGCAGCTCCACCCCGAGCCAGAAGAGGATCCACGGATTCACGTCACGTCGCCTCATCGGCTCCCCCCTTCTCTCGCGGCTCGCGCGCGCTGGGCCGTGGCCCGCTCTACGGCGATGCGAGAGATCGCGAGTTCCTCGAGCTCCGCCTGCTCGGCCGCGATCCCCTCTCGGTGATGCGCCTCCGCGGCGTTCTCCTTCAATCGTTCGAGACTTCGGACACGGGCCTGGGCATGTTCCACGCGGCGTCGCGCCTCCGAGATCGGCGCCAAAAGGTCCTCGACCGAGCGCTCCGCCCGAGCGAGTCGATAACGACCTGAGGTCACGGCATCGGAGCGAAGCTGCACCCGCTCGCCATCCGCGCCCTGCTCGGCCTCCGCAGCCAGATAAGCCTGCCCCTGCGCGAGTCGAGTGACCTCGCCGCGCACGAGATCTTCGCGCCGCCGACGCTCGGCCTCGAGTCGCGCGAGGTCGCCCACGGTTCGATCGAGCTCGAAGCGACGAACACGCAGCACACTCTCGAGGCGGAAGACGAAACGCTTCATGCGGCCTCCCCGGCCTGCGCCATCGGACCCGCCGCCGACTGCAGGATGCCCTGCAGGCTGCCGAGGCCTTCCTCGATCGAGCTCACTTCACCGCGGGGCTGTTTGAGCCAGGTCTGCAGCAAAGGCCAGGCCACCCGCGCGCGATCGATCGCCGGATCGGTGCCTTCCTGATAGGCGCCCACGGCGATCAGGTCCTCCGCATCGCGGTAGGTCGCCATCAGCTGACGAGCGACGGACGCGAGCTCCCGATGTCGGTCCTCGGTCACGTCGGGCATCACCCGCGAGACGCTCGACAGCACGTCGATCGCCGGAAAACGGCCGCGCTCGGCGATCTTGCGCGAGAGCTCGATGTGACCGTCGAGGAGCGAACGCGCTGCATCGGCGACCGGTTCGTTCATATCGTCACCCTCGACCAGCACGGTATAAAGGCCGGTGATGCTGCCTTCGCCGCGGGTCGTCCCGGCCCGCTCCACGAGCTTCGGGAGCTGGCTCCAGACCGAGGGCGTGTAGCCGCGGGTCGTCGGGGGCTCGCCGGTCGCGAGCCCGATCTCGCGCTGGGCCGTGCAGAAGCGGGTGAGCGAATCCATCATGAGCAGCACGCGCTTGCCCTCGTCCCGGAAGCCTTCGGCGATCGCGGTCGCGGTTCGCGCCGCGCGGGTACGCATCGACGCAGGCTCATCGCTCGTGGAGACCACGACGACGGACCGGGAGAGGGCCTCGCCGAGATCCCTTTCGATGAATTCGCGAACCTCGCGGCGGCGCTCTCCGATAAGCGCGATCACGGAGACGTCGACGTCGGCCTGACTCGCGAGTTGCCCGAGCAGCGTCGACTTGCCCACGCCCGAGCCCGCGAAGATGCCCATCCGCATCCCCTGCCCGATGGTGGTGAAGGTGTTGAGCGCGCGGAGCCCCAGATCGAGCGGGCGCGCGATCCGCGCGCGGTCGACCGTCGCCACCGGCTCGGCTTCGAGCGGCGTTTCCCGCGAAGCATCCAGCGGCCCGAGTCCGTCGATCGGACGAGCGAGTCCGTCGACGACCCGACCGAGGCATCCGTCGCCACAAGGCACCGACTCAGACCGGCCCGCAGCCCGGACGGCCGCGCCGACACACAAGCCGTTCAAGGAGCCGAGAGGCATCACAAGCGTCACGTCGTCGCGAAAACCGACGACCTCCGCGGGCAAGGGAGCCCCGGACTCGGCCCCGGTATCGATTTCGCAGAACGCGCCGATCGGCGGTCGCACCCCGTCGACTTCGACGAGCAGACCCACGACGGACCGAACGCGACCGATCCGCTCGAAGGGCCGGAAGCGATGAGCCGCGCTCCGCGCGGCGCGATAGAAGCCGGGATCCACAGCGGTGCTCATCCCTCGACCTCCGGGTCCGATGCGGCCACGGCCGGCGCCAGCGACGCACGCAGGCGGGAGAGGGCCACGTCGATGTCTCCTTCGACCGTCGACGTCGGCGCGATGACACGGAAACCGCCCGGGCTGAGCGCCTCGTCCGCCTCGACGCCGAGGCCGGCTTCCGTCCAGCGAGCCAGCGCTTCCGGCGCGGCTTCTCGGAGCCGGTCGAGATCGGGCGTCGCAAGGGTGAGACGCGCGCCGTCCGCGAGTTCGAGCCCGTCGAGCGCCTGATCCACGAGCGCGGCCTGCCGCGAGGGATCCGTCGCCAGTTCTTGCTGGACCCAGTCGCGCACCAGGTCGGCCGCCAGGTCGAGAACGAGATTCCGGTTCTCGGTGATCCGCGCGGCCGCAGCAGCGCGAAGCTCCGCAACGGCCGCATCGACCGTTCGGCACGTGGCCTCGAGCGCGGCGTTCGCCGCCCGAGCGGACTCGACGCCGCGAGCGAAGGCGGCTTGTTCGAGCGCTTCGATCTCCTCGGCCGTCGGCGCTCCGGGCATCGGCTCGACGCCTCGCCCATCCACGGACTCCGGTCCGATCGCGGAATCCACAGCGTCGAGGGGCTCCGTTCCGATCGCGCTCTGCTGTGCGTCGAGTGCCCCGAGCGGGGTCGCGTTTGCTGAATCGGCTCCCTCCCAGCCTCGCGGGGCGTACGAGGTCGCGACGAACGTCGGCGCTTCCGCTTCGATGTCGGGCCTAAACGAGGACATCTTCGCCTCCGCCGCCGGTATCGATGGTGAGCACACCCTCTTCTTCGAGGCGTCGCGCCACGTCGACCACCTGCCGCTGGACCTGCTCGATCTCCGACAGGCGCATCGGCGGGAGCAGCTCGCTCTCCTCCTTGATCTGATCCGCCGCACGAGAGGACACGTTGGAGAAGACCATCTGCTTCATGTCTTCGCTGGCGGTCTTGAGCGCGATCACGAGGTCCTCGGTCGGGATCTCGCGCAGGAGCGCCTGGAAGCCGCGCTTGTCGATCGACTCGAGGTCGTTGAACGTCAGCATCTGCTTACGGATGTCGGCCGCGATCTCGGGGTCGCGCGTATCCATCTTGTCGAGGATCAGCTGACCATCGGCTTTGGGCACACCGTTGAGCAGCTTCGCCGCGACCTCGGTTCCGCCCAGCGGCGTGGGCGCGCCGACGCTGCGGCTGAACATCGTGGCGATCTCATCCTCGAGCTCGTAGATCACGATGCTCGACACCGTCTCCAGATTGGCCACCCGGAGCATCACCTCCGGCCGAACGTCGTCGGTCAGGTGCGCGACGATCGTGGCGCCGCGCTCCGCGGGGAGCTGGGCCAGGATGAGGGCGATGGTCTGCGGATGTTCCGACGAGAGTTGGTCGGCGATGAACTCCGGCGTGTAATCGCGGAGCGTCCAATCGATCCGCTTCTCGTCGCGGCCGAGCTTCTCCATCAGCCGGTTCGCGCGATCGTCTTCGATCGCGCCCGCGATCAGTGCCATCGCCTGCTCGCGGCCGCCCTGAATCGAGATCTCGTGCTTGCCGATCGCCTCCTGGAACTCCTGGAGCACCTTGTCGAGCGTGGTGCTGGGTACGGTGTCGAAGCGCGCGACGGACGCGAGGATCCGCTCCACCTCTGCGTCTTCGAGGCGCTTCATCAGGTCCTGCACTCGGTTGGGCGTCAGCGCCATCATGAGGATGGCCGCCTTCTCGACGCCGGTGAGCAGTTCGTACTGGAGATGCTTGCCTGCCATGTCCGATCAGCCTCCCGTCGCCATCCAGCCGCGGATCGTGCGCACCGAGTCGTCCGCACGAAGCTGGGCGAGACGGTCGACCTGCTGCTGGAGCGACATCTCGTCGCTCTGCTCGACGAGGCCGGGAATCTCCATGTCCTCGATCGTCATCCCGTCGGGACCGGCGATCGGGTTAGACCGTTCGATCTGGACGGTCGCGAGCTTCTGGGTGACCTCATCCCGAAGCGACTCGATCGCCGCCGAGTCGCCCCCGCCGATCGCATCGGCGAGCGGCCGGATGAAGAGGCGGGAGAACAAGAAGAGCCCGAGCAGCAGCGCGAGCGCCTGCAGGACCGAGTTGATCAGGACGACCATGTCGGGCGTCAGGAAGCCGTCGGGGGCGGTCTCGGTGTCGATCTCGATGAAGGGGGAGTTGATCACGCTGATCTCGTCGCCCCGTTTCGGATCGAAACCGACCGCGCGCTTCGCAAGTTCCTCGAACTCCGTGAGTTCCTCGGCGCTCCAGGGCTGGAAAGCCGGCGTGGGTTCGCCTTCGGGCGCCCCTTCCGGCGGGGCCGCCGGGGCGGCGGCGACGGGCTTGCCGTCGACCAGGACCGCGATCGAGAGCTTCTGGAGCCGCCCGGTCGGCAGGACCGACCGGCTGATCGTCTTCGAAATCTCGTAGTTCACGGTCTCGGAGCTGCGGCTCGAGGTGCTGCCCGACGCGCCGGGTCCCGCGCCCGGGGCCGCTTCCGGGGAGTTCGCGACGATGCCGGCGACCCCGCCCTCACGGACGGAATCACTCATCGACTCGCTGTCGAGCTGAGTGCTGCGCGCGACCTGGGAGTCCGGATCGAACAACTCCTCGGTCTTCTCGGTCTGGGTCCAATCGAGCTCCGCGGAGACCTTGGCCACGACCCGGCCGAGGCCGACCGTGCGACCTAGGATCGATTCGATCTGGTCCTCCATTTCCTTCTCGAGGCGGCGTTCCGCGCCCATCGAAGGCCCCGCGCCCCGGCCGGCGAAATCCATGTCCGCCTGCGGAGCGAGGAGGCGGCCATGATTGTCGACCAGGGTGACCTGCGAGACTTCGAGGCCTTCGACGCTCGACGCGACGAGGTGGACGATGCCGCGGACCTGGCTCGCATCGAGATCCCAGCCGGCGCGAAGGCGCGCGACGATCGAGGCAGTGGGCCGACGATCGTCCTTACGAAGAAGCGTTCGCCGCTCCGGAATCGCGAGCTGGACCCGCGCCTTCTCCACGCCTTCGACCTGTTCGATCGTGCGGGAGAGCTCTCCCTGGAGCGCACGGTGATAATTGACCTTCTGGACGAAGTCGGTCACGCCGAACTTGCCCTGATCGAAGATCTCGTATCCGGGAGACGAGCCGGAGGGCAGACCACGACTCGCGATCCGCATCCGTGCTTCGTGGACTCGAGCGCCGGGGACGAGAACCGCGGTGCCGCCTTCGGCCAGCCGGTGTTCGATCCGCTCAGCGGTCAGCCCGTCGACGATCTGGGCGACCTCGGCATCCTCGAGCCCACGATAGAGCAGGCGATAGTCCACGGACTGCGCGCCGGTCGCGAGCCAACCGAAGAAGGCGAGCGAACCGACGGTGGTCGCGACGAGCACTGCCTGTCGCGCGGGCGGCAGCGCGCCGAATTGTCGGAGAAAGTTCTGGAGCCACTCGGGCACGGATCACCTCAGCTCAGATGGTTCGCAGGATGCGCTGGTAGGCATCGAGGGCGCGGTCCCGGATCTGCATCATCATGCGCAGGGAGAGGTCCGCTTCGTTGAGGGAGACGACGGTCTCCATGATTCCGACCTCGCCCTTGGCGAGTCCTTCCGCGTTGGCGGAGGCTTCGTTCTGCTTCGTATTCACTTCGTCGACGAGCCCGGAGACGAGCTCGGCGAAGCGACTGCCGCCGACGTCGTCCTTCTTCCCGAGACCGTGCGGGTTCTCGAGGGAGGGGGTGACGTCGCGAAGGCGATCGATCATGACCTGATCCACGACTACTGACCGACCCGCATGAGCGCTTCGGCCATGCTGCGGACCTTCGACATGACGAGCAGATTCGCCTGGAAGCTCCGGCTGGAGCTCACGAGGTTGGCCTGCTCTTCGACGAGGTTCACGTTCGGAAAGTCGACGTAGCCTTCCTCGTCCGCATCCGGGTGGTGCGGCATGTACCGCGTCACGGGTTCACGAGAGTCCTCTTGGATCCGCGTCACCTCGACGGAGCGCAGCTTCTGCTCGAGCTGCGACGAGAAGGGCTTGCCGACCTGCTGGGCCTCGAAGACCGGGTCGCGGCGGCGGTAGGGGCCGCCCTCTTCCGTCCGCGTCGTCTGGGCGTTCGCGATGTTGCTCGCGGTCACCGTCATCCGCGCGCGCTGGGCTCGCAGGCCCGACGTCGCGATGTCCATGATCTCACCGAAATCCATCCTTGGACTCCTTCGTGGGTTAGCTCTGGCCGATCGCCGTCCGCACGAGGGCGGAGACGCGGGCGAGCACGTTGGCCTGATCGACGAAAGCGCCCGCGTTGCGATGCGCCGTCACGAGTTCCTGGTCGAGGTCGACGCCGTTCTGGTCCGGGCGGGTGCCCTTCGGACCGAGCTCGACCTTCGGTGCGCCCGGGGCGCCGCCGGGAGAGAGATGCCCCGGGTGGCTCCGGTCCATCTTTGCGCGGGTGGACGAGAGCACGCCGTCGAAGGAGATGTCCCGCCGGCGATAGCCGGGGGTGTCCGCGTTCGCGATGTTCGCGGCGATCAGCCCCTCCCGCTGTGCGCGGAAGCGCATCGCGGTCTGCAAGGCGTTCAGGGCCTCGGGCCCGAAGCTCGGCATTTTCTTCCCTCCTGGAGTCGTCGCTCCGCTTCGAATCGAAACGGAAGCCTCTCCCAGGATCAGAAGAGCAATCGCCGTGCCAGAGAGGAAAGTCAGTGAGAAGCGCTTGAGCGGCGTTTCAGAGCCGATTTCCCACGGCGGGCCTTGCAGAGGCGGTGTCCGAATGAGACGCGACTTGCACATTGAAAACGGCCGGGACGCTCCAGACGGCAGTTCCTGCCGCGTGCGGGGTCGCTTTCTAGGGGGAAAGCCCTAACGCAGCCCGTACTCGCGGATCTTGTTCCGCAGCGTACGAACGCTGATCCCGAGCGACTCCGACGCGCGGGTCCGATTGCCCTGCCAGTGCGCGAGCGCGCGGACGATCGTGTCCCGCTCGAGGCGCTTCAGGTCGAGCGTGCTGGCCTCGTCGGCGTGTCTTCGGACTTCGAGGGGTACACCCGACCGGCGGACCTGCGGCGCGCCTTCGAGCATCGCCGCCCGGATCCGACTCTCGAGCCCCAGCCGGTTCCCGGGAAAGCCCTCCGCGCCCCAGGCCTCGATCGTCTCGGCCTCGAGATTCGGCGTCGGACGCCCGAGCTCCCGGGCGACGTGCCGCGCGATCGCTTCGCAGAGCGCACGGTGATCCAGCCCTCGGTCGCGAAGCGCAGGAAGCGAGATCCGCGCGACGTCGAGCCGGTCGGCGACCTCTCGCGCCAATCGGCCCGCTTCGTACGCCTCGTCCAGCGGCATCGACGCGATCGTCAACCAACGCCGCCCATCCGGATCGCGCAGGCGGCTCGCCAGGGCGATCTGTGCTGCGTCGGACCACTCGGCCGGCTCCACGACGACGACGGCACCGGCGCTCACGCCCTCGAGAGCGGAACGGAGTGCCTCCTCGGCTTCGTCCGCCGAAGCGGACGCGAATTCGGTCCGGTCGAGAACGATCCGGGCCTCCGCCCCCCGTGGACTCCATCGATGGAGCGCCTCTGCGAGGGCCTGACGTCCAGTCCCGAGTTCGCCCTGAATCACGATGGGATGCCCCGTATCCGCAAGGTGACGCGCCCGTTCGAGGGTCCTCAGGAGCGAAGGCTCCCGGGTCTGGAGCAACGGGTCGAGTCCGCCGGCGGGCCCGCCACTGGAAACACCGCCGACGGCCTCGCGCAGCGCACGTTCCAGATCCGCGATCGAGAAGGGTTTGGCGAGCAGGATCGGCCTCCCCGCGGCAGGGGCGGATCGAAGAGCCGGGTCCCCCGTCAGTCCGATGACGGGTTTGCCCGCGGCCTCGCAGATCGTGTCGAGGTCCACGGACTCGTGGCTCACGTCCAGGTCGAGCACGATGACGTCCACCCGTGGCAGGCGGAGGACATCGCGCAGTCGGCCCTCGCTCGTCGACGCGAAGCCCATCGTCGAAAGCGCGCGTTCGAGATCGCGACGCAGCCCCTCGTGCCCGACCACGAGCGCGACGTGACGCGGCGACGCGTTCGTCCCCCCGAGCGAATCCGGCGTCCATCCCTGCATCAGCCGTGCTCCCCCGCAGAGCCCCGCAACGGAATCCCGATCGCGGCTTCCACCCCCTCGGCCCCCTCGCTCAGCAGCAAACGTCCGTTGCACTCCGCGAGCGCCACTTCGAGCTCGAGCCGGGTCGTCCCGTCGAATCCGGTGTTTCGCCGTCCCGCCTCGCTGCGCGCGATCAGACAGGCGAAACCGTCCCGCTCGACGAGCTCGACGCCGACGAACTCACCGAAGGCGCCGCTGCCAGCGATCCATCGGATGAATCCGAGACAGAGCGCTTCGAGGGCGGCACGCGTCCCGACGACGGTCAGGTTCGACCTGCGCTCGCGCGCGTCCGCCCAGTTCAAGACGAGTCCCCGGGCTTCGAGCGAGGGCGTGAGCCGGGCGAGGACGGAGCGGGCGATCCAGTCAAAATCCGCGGTCTCACGGTCCGGGAGGCGTTCAGCGTTGGAGAGCAGGTCGATCTTGGCGAGCAGCGTATCGATCTCCTCCGCCGCGGCGCGGATGGTCGCGACCCGCCCGGCAACGCCCGGGGTCAGTTCGTGGCGCGCGAGCTCACTCGCCGCCAGTTCGACCCGCGCAAGCGCGTTTCGGCTCTCGCTCGCGAGGGCCCGGGGCAGCGCCCGACGCTGACCGGGGTCCGAGCCTTCCTCCGAGAACGAGAACGATCCGAAGTCGGCGTTCACCTCACACGCTCCCCATAGGCTTCCCAGAGCGGATCGAGACGACGTTCGAAGAGCGCATAGCGCCCCCACGGCGCCCCGAGCGCCCGATTCGGATCCTCATCCCAGGCAGAGCGACCGTCGGCGCGGGTCTGCCCTTCGAGGCCGAGCCAGAAGCGGGCCGAAGAACGGAGCGCGCCCGGCTCTGCGAGACGATCGACGGTGCGGTAGAGGGCGCGCGCCTCCGCCGCGCGCCCGGCCTGGCGATGGGCGTGCGCCGCGAGCATCGCGGACTCGATCAACGCTGCACGAGCGCCCGGCGCCGCCGTGCCCTCGTCCAGCCAGCCAGGCACGTGTTCCCCCACGAACTCGACGTCCTGCTGACGACCGCTCGACTCGAGGGTCAGCGCGAGAAGACGCACGAGCCGCCCGCGATCCCGAGCAGGCGCGCCCTCGGCGAGGACCGTCTTCAATCCCGTCGCCGCGGCGTCGAAGCGCTCGTCCAGAAAATCAGCCTCGGCCAGGATCGCGCGCCACGCGACCGCCTCTTCGTCCGGCTCCTCGAGGGCCGCGCTCGCGACCCGCCGAGCGAGGGTGACCTCGCCGATCGCGAGCGAAACGCGCGCCAGGGGCAGCGCGATCCGCTCGGCGCCGGCCGTGCCGAATCCGCGGGCGATCGATCGATAGAGGTCGGCCGCCAACCAGGGCAACTCCATTTCTTCGAAACATTCCCCGACCTGCGCGAATGCCTCGGGCTCCGAGGCACGCTTGATGAGAATCCCGTAGCGCCCCCCGAGAGCGCGAACGAGCGAGTGACAGCCGCCTCCCTGAGACCGCTCGGCCGAGAGGGTCGTGAGGAGCTGATCGAGGTCCGTCTGGAAGTGGGGCGTCACGACGGCATCGCCCCCTTCGTAGGCGAGGCGCGTCGCCACGGCGAGAGCTCCGTCGTGATCGCCGCGCCCTTCGAGTTCCCTCATCAACACACCGAGCGCATAGCGGCGCACCCCGTGGCGTTGATCCCGGAGCGCCTTCATCAGCAGGTCGAAACGCTGATCCGGAGAGCCGGGAGAGACCCCGAGGTCGATCGCACGAATGGCTGCCAGCGCGCCGATGGGATCCGAGCGTCGACGCCCACTGACCCCGGAAAGTCTTTTTCTCGCAACGAGCGGGTCCCGGTAGGCCACCGCGTCGAGATCCGCGAGTCGGATCTCGACCGAATCGCGCGCGTCGCGATCCGGACCGCTCTCGAGAAAGCGTTCGAGCCAACGGATCGCGCGACCGGGATCTCCGGCATCGAGGGCCGCCTCCGCGGCGCGCCGTGCCCAACCCGCGACGGAGGCGCCGTAGGCCGAAGCGCGCGGCAACAGCGTCTCGTATTCATCGCTGACCGACTCGACCTTGCCCGCATCGAAGGACAGATCCGTCAGCCGGAGTCGAGCAGCGAGCGCCAATCGCGCGTCCTCGGAACGCGTGAGTCTGCGATAGGCGAGGTGCGCATCGAATGCCCTGCCCCGGCGATAGAGGATCTCGGCTCGCCAGAACTCGACGTGATCGGCGTAGAGCCCCTCGTCCTCGCGTTCGTCCACGAGACGACGGGACAGCGTCAGCTGAGCTGCGGCTTCTGATTCGCGATGCATGGCGAGCAGCGTCCGCGCGAGCTCGAGGCGCAGGCAGATCGCCAGGCCATCGGGTTCGGCCTGGCGCAGCAGCGCGCGAAGA
Organism: Deltaproteobacteria bacterium; assembly: GCA_002709835.1. Lineage (GTDB taxonomy): Bacteria > Myxococcota_A > UBA9160 > UBA9160 > UBA4427 > UBA4427. The sequence goes on along the minus strand of PAQX01000088.1, from coordinate 3,909 downwards.
CGGTCTTCAGCCTCGAGGAAGTCCTCTCGCCCCTCGGCCTCGCGGCTCATCAACACCGCGTCGAGGGTCACGAGCTTGATCCCCGGCGCGTCCAGCCCCGAGGTCCAGTGGGCGAGAGCCGACCGCGCCTCGCGCCACTCCTGCGCCTGCGCCTGCTCGAGCACCGGCGCGACCGCCTCGTCCAGCCCCGGCGGCACGCAGTGCTGGACCGCGTCCAGCAGCGGCGTTTCGAGATCCTGATTTCGAAGGATGTCGTAGGGGCTCGGCGGGAAGACTTCCCGAGCGGTGGCCCCCGCCGTCACGACGACGGAACAGAGCATCGCCGCTGCAAAAGTGCGGACGCCTCGACTCATTCCGAGACTCCGTGGACGTCGTTGCGCGCCCGGAGCGCAAAGCGCTGGAGGTCGTAGCTGTACGCGACGAGCGCGTCGCGGTCGTCGTCGTCCATGTGTTCGAGCGCGAGGGGAAGCGCGCGATTGCCGTCGGGCCCAACCTCCGGGAGGGGGTCGCGAACGGCGAACGCGACGGCACGCAGCGTACGTGCGTAGGGCGGCGGCAGGAGGATCTCGACCCGATAGGCGTCCCCCTGGCTGTAGGACCAGGGCACGTCGATCGAGAGCCCGCTGCCAGAAAAGACGAGAGATCGTCGATCACGGCCCGAGAGCTGCCGCGGCACGTCGACTGGCGAGACTCCGAGCAGAAGGTCGAGCTTCTCCTCGATCCGGCGAAGCCGCGCCATGAGAGGCGTGTCTTCTTCGCCCTCGCCGACGGGCTGACAGAGGGGGTCGGGCATCGACAGATCGAAGACCGCCGCCTCGACCTCACCCGGCGCGAGCGGCGTCAGTCGGATGGGAAGGATCCCCGCCACGCGATAGTAGGCGCGTCGCCTCGATCCCTCGAAGCGCGACGGATCGGCGCGTCCCGCGCGTCGCTGCTCCTCGATCCCGTCTCTCTGCACCCACATACGTCCGTCTCCCGAGTGAAGGGCCGGGTGCACACGCACCGGTCCGATCCTCTGGTGGACGGGTTCGCAAGGGACGTGCCAGACGGGACGGCACGGACGGCGCGCTCAGACGGAGCGGCGTTTCAGTCTGGGGATGATTTCCCAGATCGAAAGACGAGATGGGCAGATTCTGCCGACCTCGCCCTCGGGCTCAGGCCGCGTTCTCGATCTCCTCGAGACGCTCGCCGACCTCGCCCGGGTCGTAGGGCAAGGAGCAGACCGCGTCGGCCCCCAGTGACATCGCCCAGCTGACCACGGTCTTCGTCGGCTCCTTGACCGCCACGAGGACGCACTTCCCCTCGAGGCGCGGATTACTGCGGATCTCTTCGATGAGATCCGCGCCCGCGCGGATGCCGAGGTTCCAGCAGACGATGTAGACGGCCGCTTCGAGCACGTCTTCCGAGACTTCGGTGTCGAAGTCGACCGAATCGATCGCGATCACCTGGCGATCGAACTCGTCCTCGAGATCTTCCGCATCGTTGCGCGACTCGGTGTCCGGATCGACGACGACGATCGTTCCGGCCTCTTCCATTTCCTCGGCCACGGGGCCCCCAGGCGTCGCGCCCGGGATCGACGGATCACCGATCCACGCGCACGCTGCGAGACGCCCCCCGCCGTCTCATCGAGCGACGCACCCGAAGGTGCGCAGGACACCGGCAACACCGTCACCGTGGGTCCATAGCCTCACATCGTCCTGCGAGGGTTACGACTTGAGCAGAATCCCGAGGTGGATTCAGGGGTCGACCCGAGATGGATCAGACCTTCACCGTCACGACGCGCGGCTGCTCTCGCTCGCGGCTCGAGTGGGCCTGAATGACCGAGCGACGTCGACGCAAGTATTGACGTTCGACTCGGATCTCCTCGGCGCGTGCCCATCCGACTTCGAGGATCTCGGCGTCGAGGGTCCGCACCCGAGCGACCGCTGCGTGGGCCGCAGGCCCGAGCGTCGGCGGCTCCCCGTCCTCTCTCCCCGACTGCAGGATCGAGAAGGCCACTTCTCGTCGTTCGTAAGCCGGCCCCATGCGCTCGGGATCGCCCTGGTCGAGCAGGATCTCGTGCAGGGTCTCCGTCGCGTCCAGGAGATCCAGCGCAGCGGCCTCCAGGGCCTCGGCAGTCGGACGGGCGTCGGTCGTCGTCATACGGTGATGCTCGAGAGGAAGCCCTGCTGGTTCTGAAGGCCAGCGACCACGCGCTCGAGTTCACTGAAGCGAAGGATCAGGCTCTCCTCGCGCTGGGCGAGTCGCGACTCGAAGCGCGAGATCGAATCGTCGAACTCGCGGAGGCGACGATCGTAGGCATCGTCGCGCTCGGCGAGCGTTCCGTCGCCGGAACGGACGAGCTGCTCCAGCTGGGTAGAAAAGAGCGAGGCGAAGCCTTCGTCGAAGAAGTCCAGACCGTCGGGATCGTTCGGATCCGGGTCGCCCTCGGCTCGATTGCGCCCCGACAAGAATTCGCGAACGGAAATCGGATCGAGCGCCAGCGCTTCGTCGAGCTTCTCGCGGTCGACACTCAGGGTGCCCCCACTCTCGATCTTGATGCCGATGTTCGTGATCGCCCCACCGAGAGAGTTGCCCGCCGACGGCGCGAAGGGGTTGCTCGGGTTCGTGGAGAAGGAGAACCCCTGCGAGACCATGTCCCGCAGCTCGGATTGGACCTGCCGGAGCGTGAAGTCGCCCGCCAGAGGCCCGGCGCTGTTCGAGCTCTCGTTGTACCGGAACTGGTTGTCGATGAAGTTTACGACGTCGTTGTACGCCTTCGTGAACTCTTCGAGGCTGGCAGCGATCTCGTCGTTGTCGACGCCGAGGGTGACCGTCTCGAGGATGTTCGTGACCCCATCGTCCTCGGTCTCGGAAACGCGGTTCAGCTCGAAGGTAATGCCCGTCAGGACGTCGTTGATCGTGTTCGATTCGCGCTCGATCGTCTGATCCGAGCCGAAGAGCCGGATCTGGGAGTTCTGCGCGCGATCGTTGTCCGCCTGCGCGGCGAAGGTCATGTCCCCTGAGAGCGTGATCTCGTTCGAGGTGCCCGTCCCCGTCGTCGTGATGACGAGGCGGCTGTCGCCGTCGGCGACGCGTAGGACGTCGGCGCGGATCTTGCCGCCATTGCCTTCGTTCGTGTTGATCTGATCGCGCAGGTCCGCGAGGGTGAGGTTCGTCTCCGCGACGAGGTTGATCTCGGTCTGCTCGACGGCGGGGACCGCATCGGGGTCCGCGTCGTCGAGGCTGATGACGAGGGACTGCCCCGCCGTCAGAACGACGTCGTCCGTGTTCGCGTAGCTCTCGGAGAAGCGCCGAGCGCCCGTCGCCAGCTGCAGGATTTCGACCGACACTTCTCCGGGCGCCGCGCCGGTCCCTGCGGAGACGGTCACGACGTCTTCGTTGCTCGAGGCACCGGTGTACTTGAGGAACTCTTCCGACGTCGAGAAGGCCGACCCCGTCGCGTTGCGATTATCGAGGGCCTGCGCCGCTTCACGGAGCTTGACGAGACGCGAGTTGAGGTCGCGCATCAGGCTTCGCTGGTTCGCGACCTCCGCACGGCGCGACTGGATGCGCTGCAGGGGCTGCCGTTCGAGCTCGAGCAGTCCGCTCAGGAGCGCGTTCGTGTCGAGCCCGCTGGCGAGTCCACCGAAAGTCGGGCGTCCGATGAGTCCGGTTGCCATGACATGAACCTCGAAGTCGTGTCGATCGCTTCGCTCGGGACGAGCGGGAACGTCGGATTCCAATTTTCGCTATCGGCGGACGGATCGGTCGGCATGAGGCTCCCGCAAACACCCCAATAGAACGGCCCGTCCCCCTATTACATTACCACGAATGAATACAACAGGTATATCAATCTGGTTGCCACTTTCGTCTCTCATATCAGATAGCATTTCCAGCCATCCGAAGTAATTCACAGGATTAATCATG
>PAQX01000087.1 GCA_002709835.1 Deltaproteobacteria bacterium | reverse complement strand
TGGCTACCGCGTCCTGATCGTGGACATGGACCCGCAGGCCCACGCGACGCTGGCCGTCGGCCTAGAGCCCGACGATCTCGACGCGAACCTCTACGAAGTCCTCGTCGATCCCTCCGGTGCCAGCCGGATGGACTCGGTGATCGTCGACGTCTCCGATCAGATCGACATCGCCCCGTCGAGCATCGTGCTGTCGGCCCTCGAGCAGAAGCTGGCAACCGAACGCCACGATGCGCGAACCGAGCGTCTCGCCACCGCGATCGATTCGCTGCCGCCCCTCTACGACTACGTGCTCATCGACTGTCCGCCGAACGTCGGTCTGCTCACCTTCAACGCCCTGCGCGCCGCCAGCGAAGTGATCGTCCCCCTCGAGACGAGCTTCTTCGCGATCGACGGCGTCCAGAAGCTGCTCGAGACGATCAGCCTCCTCTCGGATCGGATCGGCCACGAACTCCACGTCCGCGTCCTGCCGACCCTCTACGACGGCCGCACGCGCTATGCGCGCCAGACGCTCGGCGACATCCGCGAGCTCTTCAAGGAGCTCTGCTTCGACTCGGTGATCCGCCTCAACGTGAAGCTCCGCGAAGCAGCGCGGGAGGGCCTGCCGATCTCGCTCTACGCCCCGAGCGCGAACGGCGCCCTCGACTATTCGTCGGTCGCGCTCGAGCTCGCCGCCTCGCCGCCGGACCTACTCGCGCCGAGTCCCCCGAGCCTCGAAGAAGAGAAACATCAACCCGATATCACGGGCCCGCCGCGGGAAGTCGTCGTCCGCTTCAAGGACTCGATCGCCGGTGACGTGCGCATCGCGGGCGACTTCAACGGCTGGGTACCTGACCGCGGCGTCCGCTCCCTGATCGCGTCGGAGGGGCAGGAACGGGTCTGGACGAAGGTCCTGACACTCGAGCCCGGGACCTATCAGTACCGCTACGTCGTGGACGGCGAGTGGCGCGAAGATCCGAGCAATCCCCAGACGGCTCCGGGTCCGACGGGACAGCCGAACTCGATCCTCAACGTCCGCTAGGGACCGCTTTCAGGGAGGCTCTCCGGTCGAGCCCCCTCCGCTCTCGACCCCGACCGGAACGAATTCGAGGGACGACGCCTTGCCGCGCGATCTCGCCGACGTCTTGCACTATTTCCTGCCGGAGCTCGAAGAGGGCCCCGGTAGCGCCCCCCCCGGAGACGCGCCCCGGACGTCTGCGGAACCGGTCGCGCCGCCTTCGAACCTCGGCCCGGCCCTGAGCAGTTCGCTGCCGCCGCTCCCCGTGCTCGGCCTCCCGATCGGTGAACGGGACGTCGTTCGCGCTGCCCTCGCCTGGAACCTCTCCGTCGAGACCGCACGACTCGGCGCGTCGACGATCCTGCTCGCACCGGACAGCGATCGGGGCTCGCCGCTCTGGCCAGAACCGGGGGTGGGCCCGCTGGGCTGTGAACTCCTCTTCTGTCCCGCGAAGGACCTCCTCGGGCTCTACGAGACCGCGATGGAACTCGCTACACGCCAGGCACGCGAAGCAAAGCGCGGCGGTATCGTGTTCGTCCGCATCCCGACGGAGTGGCTGCAGGAGGCGGACATGCTCTGGGAACCGATGCGCTGGATGCTTCTGCTTTCCGGCGCCGGGCCGAGGGACCTCGACGAGACCGCGGGGCTGGCCCGAACGCTCTACGAACGGCACCCGATGCTCGAACTCGGCGTGACGCTTCACGGCGTCGAATCGATTGCCGAAGCGCGCAACGCGTTCGATGCGCTGGCACAGCGAACCGATTCCGAGACGACTCGTCCGCTGATCTCCTATGGCCTCCTCGTCGACGATCTGCACGTCTACCGCGCGATAGCCGCCCAGCGCCCCGTCGGCCTCGCCCACCCTCAGTCCCCGGCCGCGAGGGCGCTGATGGACGTGGCGCGCCTCCTCTACGAAGACGCGCGGAGCCGGGTCCTTGGCTGAGCTGGAATGGCAGGGCCCGATCGAGCCCGGCTCTCTGCGACGCGCGTTGCGCCAGGCATTACGCCGCACGTCCACCGGATGGCGAGTCGTCGCCGAGGAATTCCTTGCTGCCACCACGCCCATCGACCTGCTCGCAATCGGCGAGAGCGGAGAGCTGATCTGCATCCGCGCGACGGAGCCCGACGCGGACGACGGGGGCGCTCGGCAGCTCGCCAGCGCGATCTCCGATCTCAGCTGGCTTGCTCCGCGCATCTCCGACCTCCACAAGCTCGCGCCGGAGCTGGGCCTCAGCCCGCTGGCCCTACCTCGCGTCGCGCTCTTCGCACCGGAATTCGCCCCCGACGTGGCCGCTGCCGCCGAGCACCTGTCCCGGCTGCTCGGCCGAGATCGCATCGGCCTCGCGCGCTACCGACCGCTGCGCCATCAGGGTCAGCTCACCCTGCTGCTCGAGCCGGTGAAGTCGGAGTTCGCCGCCCGGACGTCCCCCCGCTCGAGCGCCCACACTCCGCCCCCGACGAGCACCGCGCCCCCGGCGCGTACCCTGGTCGACCCGCCCAGCCCGTCCGCCTTCCGGACCGGGCTCACCGAAGCCGACCTCCTCAGCGAGCCTCCGGTCCCCGCCTGAAGGCCTGCGCGACGCGCTCCGCGTCTGCGCCCGCCCCACTGGCACTGCGAGTCCGCACGACCGGACGTTGAGCGGGCCTGGATGGGCCCCATGCGCCGCACCTCGCGTGCCTCGAGGCACCGGGCCGGCTGAGGACTCGTCATGAAAGCAATAAAAATACTCCCTCCGGGGACTGATGGCAAAATTACGCGATCGCCCGGCCGCGGTGACAATTTTTGACACCCCGACCTGCCTCCCGGCAACAGCCTATGTGGGGGGGAACTCCGGATTGGACTGGGCCGACCGGAGAACTGCAGAGACCGAGGACCCGCGCGTCAGCGAGGGCAGAAGGATGCAGAAGCCATAGAGCGGGTCCCGCAGACAGGGGACGAGGGCCCGGCTTCCAAAGAACGCGGAGAGCGAGGTCACCGAGAGCGAAGCGGTGACGGACGACGCGAAGAACGGAAGCAAGGATTTCGGTTTTGAGAATCGGCAGCAGCACAAGCGGAAGCAGCGAGGGGCAGATCCAGACCCGACGAGAGTCGGATCTGGACGCGAGCCATTCCGCGCCGGCTCGCCGATCCGATTCTGCCGGTCGCCCCGCCCCGCGCCCGACGCAAGCGCAGATTGCCGACGAGGAACTCGTCGAACGGCTGCGGACCGGCGACCGCGAGGCCTTCGACAAGATCTACCAGCGCTACTTCAAGCGCGTGTACGCCTTCCTCGACAAGCGCCTGCGGAACCGCGCGGATACGGAAGAGACGACGCAGGAGGTGTTCATCAACATCTTCTCGTCGATCGACGGCTATCGGGGTGACGCGCCCCTCGCGGCCTGGATCTTCGGCCTCACGCGGCGAACGCTCGCCGCGCGCTTCCGCAAGAAGCGCCACCCCACCGTCCCCCTCTTCGACGAGGACGAGGACGTCGCCTTTTCGAGCCTGACGGCGGCCAGCGCGCCGGAAGCCACACCGCTCCAGAACTACGAGATGGTCGAACGGGCGGACCTGCTCGACCAGGTCCTGGAGCAGGAGATCACCGCCGAACAGCGGAGGCTCTTCGAGATGCATCATCTCGAGAACATGCCGATCGCGGAGATCGCCGCGGCGACCTCGAAGTCCGAAGACTCGGTCAAGTCGACGCTCTACCGCACGCGCAAGCTGCTGCTCAAGTAGCCCGCGATCCGCGGCCGGCGGAGCCGCCGCGATCCTCGTGCGATGGCCGTCGGTCTCGATGTCGACTGCTAGAGTTGGGCGCAATGTCCGCCCCGCCCGTCGCTCCGAGCCCTCTCCACCGCCCTTACGCCGAGTCCGCGGCCCGCGTCGATCTGCGAGAAGCGCCCGCGAACGGCGCACGCGCTCATGAATTCGACGTCGTGAGTCGAGGCGACTTCGTGCCGGGCCGCCTCGACCGGCCCACCAGCGGGGACGCCCTGCCCCTCGCCCTGGTCCTCGGTGGCAGCGACGCGTGGACCGCAGGAACCGACCGCGGCCTCGCGATCGCGCGAATCGACCTCCCGCTCCTGGGCCATCGCCAGAGTCCGAAGCTCACGGATCGGCTTCGAAGTGGCCACGATCGGCTCCTCCGCGATCTCCCGCTCGATGCGGACACCCGCGCTCTCGTCGAGGAGTTCGCCCGCCAGTCGGTCTCCGACGTCGTTCGGACCCTGGAGGCTCTCGGCGCCGAGGCGGGCATCGACGCGAGTCGGACGGCTCTCATCGGCGTCGGGCTGGGCGCGAGCGCAGCCGCCTGGGCCCTGCCCTTCGCGAAGGGGCTCACCGCATGTGCGATCGCGGGTCCGGCCCGCGCCCTCTCCGACGAGGGCCTCGATCCGGTCGCACCGATCGCTGCCGCGGACCTCGGCCCCCTTCAGGTCCGGCTCCAGGTCGACGCATCCGAGGTCGAGGCCGGGTCGACCCGCGCGCTGGCCGACGCGCTCCCCGGCGCAGCGGCTCCGATCGCGCTCGATGCGGAGACGAGCGAGGGCGAACTCTCCGCGGGCGACCTCTCGGCGACCCTCGACTTCGTCGCGAACGCACTCACCCGCTAGCGGGCGGGGTCAACTCGAGCCGTCGAGGCCGACGTCGCGGACACGATCGCGCTCCGGACTCGTGCGCGCCACGAGGAGCGTGCCGGCCGTGACGAGCGTCGGAAGCAGAAGCAGGTTCAGCCCCGGAACCATGCAGGCCGCGAATGCGATCCCGCCGAAGCCGAGCATCGTTGGGCGGTGTCGCGCGAGCCACCGACGCCGCTCGGCGAACGAGAGGCCACGGCGATCGAGGGCGAAGCCCGCGTAGTCGAGAGGCAGGAACGCAACCGTCGTCGCGACCAGAAGCGGACCGGTCACGAAATGCGCGCCCGGCACGAGAACCCCTGCGAGCGTCAACAGGATCCAGATTCCACCCAGGAAGGCGACGCGCCCGAGTTCGGAAGCGAAGCTCGACAGCGCTCCCGCGAGCCGCCCCTCGTCTGTGACCGCCGCCTCGCGCCCCAACGCGATTCCTTCGACACGCTCGGACAGCACGTCCAGAAAAGGCGCGCTCGCGACGTTCGCGACGAGCAAGGCGCCGACGAAGGTCACCGCGAACGAGAGCAGCACCGCGAGCCATCCCGCGAGAAAGAAGAGCACCTTACCGGGCCCGACCCAGATCCAGGTCCACCACGCGCCCGCTTCCAGCACGGGCAGCAAGGACGCGAAGAAGGCATGAATCTCGTCGAGTCGGAGCCAGAACGCGCTCCCGGCGCCGCCCACGCAGAGCAACGCGAAGAGCACGGGGATCATCGCGAGCCCCCAGAGTCGCGGATGGCCGCGCAAAAAAGAGAAACCTTCGGACGCGAGGCGCATCCCATCGGTCACGCGCCCCACTACGCCCAAGCTACCCCCAAGCGAGACCCAGCCTGGCCCCCGTCTCGGCCCCTCATCGTCCTGCGCCGAGCGCCTCGATCCGCCCCAGGATCTCGTCCCGGCGACGCTCCATCTCCTCCAGGGTGTCCGCCTCGAGGTTCAGTCGAAGCACCGGCTCCGTGTTCGAAGCCCGGATATTGAACCACCAGGTCGGGTAGCGAACGAGCAGCCCGTCGAGGCGAGTGACCTCGGGGGCCTCGGCGTGCTCGCCGGCGATCGTGTCGATTACGTGGTCGGTCTCGGAGACGCGTCGGTTGATCTCGCCGCTCGCTGCATAACATCGAAGCGGAGCGACCAGCTCCGCAAGCGGGCGCCCCTCCGCGCCGAGCACGTCGAGCATCGCGACGAGCGCCGCCGTTCCGTCGTCCGCGATCAGCTCCTGCGAGAATCGGAAGTAGAGATGGCCGGAGAGTTCTCCCGCGAAGATCGCGCCCTCTTCCCGCATCTGCGCCTTCACGAAGGAATGGCCCACGCGGCACATGCCGGCGACCCCGCCGGCCTGTTCGACCTGCTCAGCGACGACGCGACTCGAGCGGAGGTCGTAGAGCACCCGCGCTCCCGGCTCCCGCGCGAGCATGCGTTTGGCGATCAGTGCCGTCGCAAGATCGGCCGAGACCGGTTCGCCGTCCGCATCGACGAAGACTGCGCGATCCCCGTCACCATCGAAGGCCACCCCGAGGTCCGCCCCTTCCCGTCGCACGGCCTCGGCCACGTCCGCAAGGTTCTCGACCTTGAGCGGGTCCGCCTCGTGATTCGGGAACGAGCCATCCGGTTCGAAGTAGAGTTCCACCACGTCGATCGACAGCGCGTCGAGGATGGGGCGCAGACCCGCCGAGGCCATGCCATTGCCGCAGTCGATCGCGACCTTGAGCGGGGGGCGATGCTCACCGACCGAGAGCGCATGCGCGGTGTAACCTTCTGCGACATCGTGCTGCGTAATCACGCCGCGCGTCGCCGCCTTCGGCGCGTCGCGCCGCGCGTCGACCAGGGCTTCGATCTCCTTCAGCCCGCTCGCCTCACCGACCGGGACCGCGTGGGCACGGCAGATCTTGAAGCCGTTGTACTGCCCCGGATTGTGGGAGGCGGTCACCATCACGCCGGCGTTCGACCCCAGCGACTCCACCCCGAAATAGAGCATCGGCGTCGCGACGAGCCCGAGGTCCTGGACGTCGAGTCCTTCGTCCCGGAGCCCGTCGATCAGCGCAGCGGTCAGTTGAGGCGAGTGGGTCCGCGCGTCGCGTCCGACCGCGACCGGGCCCGTCTCGAGCCAAGCGCCGATCGCGCGACCGATCGCGTACGCTTTTTCATGATCCAGCTCGTCCGGGACGAGGCCCCGGATGTCGTAGGCCTTGAAGAGTGCCATGGCGGAAAGTCTAGCCTTCGTATGAGAGGTTTCTGGAGCCCGCTCGTCGTGGGTCACCACGCAGGAGGGCGGGTTTCATCGCCGCTGCGGTTCGTTGCGTTTCCGCGCGGGCCCAGCGCTTGACCCGGCATGGACCCGGCGGCACCATCCGGCCGGATCGCGCCGGTGGGCCCGCGACAACGCAGCGGACGGGACCGGTCCCCGCCAAGGGCGAACCGGCAACGAGGAGGACAGGATGTTCGGAATGGGTCCGATGGAGCTCGGGATCATCCTGGTGATCGTCGTCGTGCTCTTTGGTGCGCGGCGTCTGCCGGAGATCGGCTCGGGCTTCGGCAAGGCGATCAAGAATTTCAAGGCCGGCATCTCTGGTGAGGACGAAATCGACGTCACGCCCGAGAAGGAGAAGGTGGACCCGGGCGAGGATCGCTCGGCCTGATCCACGCCGGTCGCGGTCGCGACTCTGGTCGCCGGGCGCCCCGGCGCCCCTCTACGCGCGGGGCGATGGGTTTGCTCCTTACGCCGCAGACGTCTAACGCACGCCCTGCGGCTCCGCGACTTCGAGGAGCGCGCGTGACGCGCCCTCGGGCAGATCCTGCTCGGCCACGAGGTCCTCGAAGCGAACGGCCTCGCCGGGACCGATCGGGGTCTGCGCGAAGCGACGCGATGCCGACGCCGCCCGCTCCACCAGGACCTCCGGCGCCGACTCGCGGAGCGCTGCCTCGGAGAGGGGAATGCCGGCGCGCATGACTGGCGCCGCGGCCATCCGCTCGCCGGTCGCATCGAGCAGGGAGATCGTGACACCCGAGGCGAGAATCGGCTGGGCGGCCGTGTTCCGGACTTCGCCTTCGACGCGCAGCAACATGCCCGCCTTCGCCGTCTCGACCCAGCCCGAGCTGAGGGTCTTCGCCGTGACCGGTCCGACAGAGACCGTCTGGAGCGAAGGCGAGATCCTCGCCCACTCGGTCTCGAAAGCCACGAAGCCCACTGCGATCACGGCGGCGGCGTAAGCGATCCATCCGAGCCCGCGTACGGCCTTCCCGACCGGACCCGTCGCCAGAGGCAACGACGCGAGATCGATCTCGTCCGGCGTGTCCTGGAATGCGTCTTCGTCGAGGAACGTCCCCGCGTCGACGGGCGCGCTCATCGCGGCGATGGCCGGCGGGCCCACCAACCTCCGGCTTGCGCTGGGGTCGTCGCTGCCGATCAGATCCCAGCTCTCGGGATCTCCGAGATCGTCGCCCCGCCCCCCGTTCGAGGACAGGCCGAGGCCCCCCGCATCCGCATCGAGCTCGGAGGGAATCTCGCGAGGGAGGCCCCCGACCGTCTGCCCGGCAGGCTCGTCGTCTTCCATGAGCGACGAAAAATCGTCCACCGAGCCGAAGCTCGATTCATCGCGCCCGGCGTCTTCGAAGCCGGTGTTCGCCCGCGAAGGCGTGATTGGGCTGTCGAGATCGAGGCCCGACCCCACCCACCCGGCGCTCGCAATCTCCGGCTCGTCGACCGGCGGCCTCTCGACCGACGGGTCGTCGGCCTCGACGGAGAACGCGGACTCGTGGAAGCCCTCCGAGAAGTCCCGGCTCCCCCCGAAGTCGAGCTCGCTGGACGACTCGGCGGCGAAATCCTCACCGAAGTCCTCCTCGAGGTCGTCGTCGCCTTCGGTGCGGACCTCTTCGCTGAACTGCCAATCCTCTTCTTCGTCGAGGTCGTCCTGAGCGGGCTCGGGAGCCGCGTCCGCCATCGCCTCGGTCGGACTCGTCTCGCCTGCGGCGGTGTCGCTGAGCCGGACCGGATCGCCGCCGAGGCCGCCCCAGGTGTCATCGCCGAGATCCGCCGAGGGTTCGGGGACTCCCGCGGCCGCGTCGGCGGCGGCCTCCTCCGCGATCGAATGCACCGCATCGGGCGCAGCGGCCTCCGCCTGCGCTGCGTTCGGACTCGCCAGGAAGAACGCGTGCTTGCATCGCGAGCAGCGCACCCGCACGCCGCCGGACGGGATGCGGGCTTCGTCGAGCTCGAAGCTCGTCGTACATTGTTCGCAGGTGACGATCACGTCGTTTTCCCCGGTTCCAGGGCATCAGGCCACGTCGCGCGCCGGTTCGTGGGCGGAAACGCAAAAAACACTTTCACCTCGCAACTCTTCGGCCTCTTTCGCACACCACTTGAGGCCGCACCGACCGACAGGGGGCTAGACTTCGCCAGGGAATGACGGGGTTTCCCCACCGACGAGACCCGAAGAGGCCGAGGACCCATGACGTCGAAGCCGCGGAGCCTGCTGGATCACCGACTGATCATCGTGACCGGCAAGGGCGGCGTCGGGAAGACCACTGTGGCCTGCCTGCTGGCCGAAGCCGCCCGCCGCGCCGGACAGCGTGTCCTGCTCGCGGAGACCGCGCCGATCGAGGCCGCCGCGGCCCGCTTCGAACGCGATCCGGCCCCCCTCGGCTACGAGGGGCGTGAACTCCGCACCGGACTCCACGCCATCCGGATCGACCCCCACGAAGCCCTCGCTCACTACGTTCGGCTCCAGACCGGACTCGGCCTGGTCACCGACCGCATTCTCGCGAGCGAAACCTTCCAACAGCTCCTTGAGGCGGCCCCGGGATGGCGGGAATTGATCCTGCTCGGGAAGCTCTGGCACGCCGAGCAGAGCCTGTACGCCGCCCGCCCGGTCTACGACCTCATCGTCGTGGATGCGCCGGCGACCGGACACGGCCTGACCTTCCTCGACGTGCCGCGGGTCGCTCAGCAGGCCGTCCGTGCGGGCCCCCTCGCCCGCCATGCCGGCTGGGTCGAGGAGCTCGTCCACGATCGCGAGCGGACCCTGCTGCTGCCGGTCACGCTGCCCGAAGAGCTTCCGGCCCGCGAGACCATCGAGCTCGTCACCCGCGCCCGGGAAGACCTCGGCATCGGCGTCGACCGGATCGTCGTGAACCGCTGTCCGCCCCGCCCGGACGCAGCCCTCTCGAGGGTGCTCGCCGAAAGCAAACCGGCCTACGAAGCCTGGCCTCCGGGCACCTCGCTCGTGCCCCTCGTCGAACACGCCGCCGCGCGCGCCGCGCTCGCGGCAAGGGAACGGGCGCGGGTCTCCGACCGCTGCGCGCTGCCGGTGGTCGACCTCCCGATCCTGCCCGGTGGCGCCGAGGGAGGCAGCGACTGGCGCGCGGCCGCCGACGGTGTCCTGGCCGATCCGTCCTGGCCCGACCGCGAGCAGACCGGAGCGAGCGCCGCATGACGCTTCGCTCGGGGATGCATGGGCTGGACGAGGCCCTTCGACACGCGGGTGTGTTGATCTGCGCCGGCACCGGCGGTGTGGGCAAGACCACCGTCGCCGCGGCGCTCGCGCTGCGGGCGGCGCGATCAGGACGGCGCACCCTAGTCCTCACGATCGACCCGGCGCGACGCCTCGCAGATGCCCTCGGACTCGAGGGATTGGGCTCCGAAGCAACGGCGGTTCCGTATGTCGGACCGGGAGCGGCGGCGGACTTCGCCCTCGATGCGATGATGCTCGACCCGAAGCCGACCTTCGACGGCCTGGTCGAGCGGCTCGCGCCGGATGCCGCGACCCGCGTCCGCGTGCTCGACAACCGCATCTATCGCCACCTCTCCGAAGCGCTCGCCGGGAGCGCGGAGTACGCCGCCCTCGAGCAGGTGCGCGAGGCCGTGGAATCCGGGCGCTACGACCTGGTAGTGGTGGACACCCCCCCGGCGAGCCATGCCCTCGACTTCCTTTCCGCCCCCCGCCGCCTGCGCGACTTCCTCGAGGGTCGCTTCGTCCAGTCCCTGGTCCGCCCCGCCATGTCCGCCGGACGCTTCGGCTTCCGGGTGTTCGGCCAGGGACTTCATCGAATGATGGGGCTCATCGAGCGGATCGCCGGCGGCGGCTTCCTGGACGACCTCACGGAGTTCCTGACCTCCGCCGCGAGTCTCACCGAAGGCTTCCAGGCGGGCACTGCGCGGGTGGAGTCGATCTTGTTAGGCGACGACACGCGCTTCGTCCTGGTCGGCGGGGCGCGCTCGGGGACCGAGCCCGGCACCCTGGAGTTTCTCGATGCCCTGGATACGGAAGGGGCGCGCCTGGCGGCGGTGATCCTGAACCGCATCGCGCCGTGGCCCGCCGACACCGACCCCGACCTCCCCCGCGGCGAAGCCGCGCGTGCGGACCGGGCTGCGCTCACCGCCGCGCTGGCCAGCGCGGGCGTCGCGTCGCCCGAGAACCAGGCGGTCCTGCTCGAGACGATCCTCACGGAAGCCGCGCGGTCCCGGCTCGATCTCCTCGAGACCCGGCGCCAGCTCGCACGCCGCGTCGATCTCGACCGCGTCGACTTCCATGAGATCTCAGAGCGCTCGGAGGAGATCGGCGGGCTCGAGGGCCTCCTCCGGATCGGCGACGAGCTCGTCGGGGAAGCCGCATGAGCGACGAGTTCGATCGCGCGATCGCCCGGGCGCGGACCCACGTCGGCAATGCCGCGCGGGAATCAGTCGCTGCCATCGCCGCGATCCTCGAAGCAGGAGGGCGGGCGAGCGGCCTCGACGCCGAGCAGACCGAGCGACTGGCTGCAGAGGTCGCCCGCCGCTTCGAAGCCCAGGTCGAAAGACTTCGGGACGGGGCCGTTTTCCCCGACGGCCTCGCGCGCCCCCTCGAAGAGGCGTTGGCGCGCGAGATCGAGCGGTGGGAGACACGGTCGGAGCGGGATCCCGATGCCCGGGCCGTACTGCGCGCCTTCCTCGGGTTGCGAGAGCTGCTCTGGGAGCTCGGGGTCCGAGGCGAGCCGAGTGCCGAGCCGACCGCGTCGCCCCGCCCCCCGGAGTCGAGGCCCGGCGACCCGCGGCGAGTGCAGAGATTCGAGGTCGAAGACTGACCGCTGGAGCGACCTTCGGCGGTTGATCGCGCGCTAGACTCGGGCCATGGCGATCCTGATCAAGCGGTATGCCACCCGCAAGCTCTACAACACCGAGACGAGCCGCTACATCACGTTGAAGGGGATCGCACAGCTCCTCGACGAGGGCGAAGAGGTCCGCGTCATCGACAAAGAGACCGGGGAAGACATCACCCGGGTCGCGCTCTCGCAGATTCTCGTCGACAACCAGCGCGCGAAAGAAGACCCCTCCGACACGCTCCTCACGCAGATCCTCTCGCGCGGAGGGGATGCGCTCTACGGTGCGATCAAGAAGAGCGTGGACGACGCGACGGACGGGATCGGCGAGTTCCAGGACCGATTCAAGGAGTTCGTGGACCAGTCTCCCGGGATCGGCAAGAGCGCCCGGGGTTTCGGCTGGGATGCGCGCGACGGCCACGAAAGACGCTCTCCGTTCACCCGGGGAAACGCCGAGGCGGAGACGAAGGATCGCGCGGAAGAGGACGAGTCGAACGAGAGCAGTCAATGGCCCCGGATGGGAGGTCTGCCGGACCTGCGCGAGTCGGTTCAGTCGGCGATCGCCAATGCGATCGAACGCAGCGACCTCCGCAACCTGGGCGACTATCCCCGCAAGAGCGACCTGGATACCTTGAACGAGAACCTGACGCGGGTGGCGGACGCGATCGAGCGACTCGAAGCCGTCCTGCGCGAACGCGACTGACCGCCGCGCCGCGGCGCGGCCCCCACCCGAACGCGGGGCCCGGTCCTCCCCGCCGAGGTCCCGATGTCCGATGCTGCCGCCGAGTCCCCTGCCTCCGCCCCGCGTATCGAGGTCGTCGAAGACCCGCGCTACCAGCGCCACGCCGGCCCGGACGGCCACCCTGAGCGCCCGGAACGTCTGATCGCCCTCGGCCAGGCGCTCGACGCCTTTCGCGACCGGGTCTCCGTCGTCACGCCTCGCGCCGCGGATCCCGATGAGATCCTGCGTGCCCACGAGTCGCGGATGCTGGACGCGCTCGCAACGACCCGCGAGCTGCCGCCCGGCCGCATCGACGCCGACACCTACCACACCCCCTCGAGCTTCGACGTCGCCCTCCTGGCCGCCGGAGGCACCATCGACCTCGCGAAGCGCGTGGTAGGCGGCGACATCGCGCGTGGCCTCGCGGCGGTCCGTCCGCCCGGCCATCACGCGGAGGCCGCGCGCTCGATGGGGTTCTGCCTCTTCAACAACGTGGCGGTCGCCGTCCGCGCACTCCAGGCCGAGCATCCCGACCTACGTGTCTTCCTCTTCGACTGGGACGTCCATCACGGGAACGGCACGCAGCACATCTTCGAGAATGATCCGAACGTCCTCTACGCCTCGACCCATCAGTTCCCCTTCTATCCGGGGACCGGCGACTTCGACGAAGACGGCGAGGGACGCGGACGAGGAACGACGCTGAACGTCCCGATGCCGCCGGGTTGCGGCGACGCCGAATACGTCGGCGTGGTCGAGCGGTTGATCGTCCCGGCAGCGATGGGTTTCGCCCCCGACCTGATCATCGTATCGTGCGGTTTCGACGCCCATCGCGACGATCCTCTCGCCTCGATGGAAGTGAGCCTCGAAGGCTACCGCGCGATGTCGCGCCTTCTGCGATCACTCGCAGACACGCTCTGCCGCGGCCGGATCGTGCACGTACTCGAAGGGGGCTACGCCCTCTCCGGCGTCCGCGAAGGCACGACCGCCGTCCTGGAGTCGCTGCTCGCCGACGACGCACGCCTCGCGTATGGAACCGAAGACGGACGCAACAACCTCGAAGCCGGCACGACGCTCAAGGCGATCGTCGACAACGTGTTCGACGTCCACGGCCGCAGGATCCCGAACCTCGGCGCACGTTAGGCGGCGCCGCCCGTCGCGCGGCCCTCGGACTCGAGCGCTCGGCTGACGGCTGCCACGCGGCCGCAGGCTGGTCTCCGTTCACGGGAACCGTCCTCTTCTACGCGCGTTTCGGCCCCGATGGCCGCGAAATCGACGTGCACTTCGTCGACACGGGCGCACGGGAGCGAGTTTGGCGCGTCGACCACCGCAGGGCTCGGTCCTTTACTCGAGTGGGTTGCCCGACCTTCAAGGGGGCCGAGTGGGGGGGCACCCCAGGGAGGGAGAGGCCTCTTTCGCCGTGTCTTCGATCGGCCGGCACAAGGCATGCGAAGAATTGTGCGAACACCGAAAAAAAACGCCCGCACGCAAGATTTCGCCTTGCGCGAGTGGGGCCAAGTGGGATAGAAAGACATTCGAGTGGGGCGCGGTGGGATTAAACGCCGCCAAAGTGGAGCCGGGAGCCACTCAACGAGAGCGACCCCGGACCACCCAAGCGGGCAGACCACCAAACCTGATCAGAGCGTAGCTGCCCTGATCGTCGAGACCGACAGCGAGGCATTTGTAGAACGATGTTTCGCGGACGCCACGACCACACGATCGACGCCAAGGGGCGACTCAGCATTCCGCGAGTGTTCCGAGGCGAATTGGTAGGAGCGGGGGAAAGTCCACCGATGCTGGTCAACGAGAAGGATCACCTGGCGCTCTTCCCCGCTGAAACGTGGGGCGCCGAAGAGCAGCGACTGATGGAAATGTCCAGCCTCGATCCCGACGCCCAGCGACTTCGCCGCTTCTACGCCACCGGCTCCGTGCCCTGTCCGGTCGACTCTCAGGGCCGCATCCTCGTTCCCGGCTTTCTACGCGATCACGCCGGGCTCGAGAAAAACGTCATCGTCGCGGGGGTCCTCGAGCGAATCGAGATCTGGAGCCCCTCGCGTTATGAATCGGGTCTGACCGAGACGGTCATGGGCCTGGAAGACATCAAACGATCCCTGAATCAAGGAACTTCAGGGTCGTAGCTTTTGGGGGGACTGGCGAGCTCAGGCTCGCCAGGAGAGAGGTTGGGGTGTTCCCGGGGCACATAGGGTCTCCGGCGCGGTTACTGGGGGGTACGTGCCGAAGATACGTGTCCCGGGACGCCCCAACATCTTCTCTCACGACGCACTCGCCACCTGCACCTCCGGCGAGTCGGGCTTCTTCCTCTCCCCCTCCTTCTTCCGCGAAGGAGGGTGAGACGAACCGAGGAGACCTGACGGTCCACATCGACGAGAGGCACCCGCAGTGGTGACCACGGCCTACCACGAACCCGTCCTTCTCGCCGAAACCCTCGGATTCCTCGACCTTCAGCCTGGCTCCGTAATCCTCGACGGGACCCTGGGCGGCGGCGGACACGCCCACGCGATTCTCGATCGCACGGGCTCGAACGGCGTGCTCATCGGACTCGACCTCGATTCCGAGGCGATCCGCGAAGCCGGTGCCCGCCTCGAGTCGGCGGGCTACAGCGAGCGCGTTCGCTTGATCCAGTCCTCGTTCCGCCGTCTCGACGACGTCGCCGCGGACCTCGCGCCGCTCGAGATCGACGGGATCGTGCTCGACCTCGGCGTGTCCTCGCATCAGCTCGACGAAGCCGCGCGCGGCTTCCGCTTCGGCGACGCGCCGACCGAGAGTCCGCTCGACATGCGCATGGATGGCCACGGGGAGCGCCCGCCGGCGAGCCAGCTGCTTGCGACCCTCGACACCGAGGCACTCGAGAAGATCTTCTCGGAGTACGGCCAGCTTCCGGGCTCGCGACGCCTCGCGAAGGCAATCGTCGCGCGACGCGAAGAAGCCCCGCTCGAGACGGCCTCGGACCTCGTGTCGCTCATCGGCGAGCTGGGGATCGGTCGCGGACGACGCCACAACCCGGCAACGCTCGTCTTCCAGGCGCTCCGGATCGCGGTCAACGACGAGATCACGGCCCTCGAGGAGGGACTCCAGGCCGCGATCCGCGTCCTGCGACCGGGCGGCCGCCTCGCGGTCATCGCCTACCACAGCCTCGAGGATCGCCTCGTCAAGCAGACCTTCCGCAGCGAAGCGAAGGGCTGCGACTGTCCGCCCTCCTTCCCGGTCTGTCGCTGCGGTCGCGTTCCGACCGTCGAGGTCCTCACCCGGAAGCCGGTGCTTCCGAGCGACGACGAGATCGCCGACAACCCGCGCGCGCGTTCGGCCCGTCTGCGCGCCGCGCAGCGTCTGGGGGCCGCATGAGCGCTGGGACCGTCGATCGACGCAGCCGAGCCCTGGCTCGGGCGGCCAGTGCGCTGCGCCTCGCCGCTGAGCATCGCCGCGAGACCCCGCGCGAAGAGCGGCGCTCCTGGATCGGCGTCGATCTCGCGAAGGTCTCCTTCGCCCCGCGCTCCCGCACCTTCGTTCCGTTGATCGCCGTCGCTCTCCTTGCGGCGCTCGGCGTCGCCGCGCTGCGGATCGACTTGATCCGGACTCGGTATGCGTTGGCTGCGAACCTCGAGCAGGAGCAATCGCTCCTTGAGGAGCAGCGTGCCCTGATCGTCACTCTGCGTGGGTTGCGAGACCCCTCGGTCCTTGCGGCGCTCGCGCGGGAACGCGGGTTCCGGCCTGCTGAGCGCGTGATCGCGCTGTCGGACCCGATGCCCGGCCCGATCACGACGACTGGGCCTGCCGGTACACTGCCCGATACTCGCGGTTTCGCAGCGCTCGAGACCCAGTCGCCCGACTCTCTCCCGGCGGTCTCCTCGGG
>PAQX01000086.1 GCA_002709835.1 Deltaproteobacteria bacterium | reverse complement strand
CTGGACGTAACCTCGGGTCCCAAGGAAGACCCCGGTCACGTTGATATCGAGGTGCGTGCGGAAGGCGTCTGCATCGACGTCGCGCAGCCTTTCGATTGGATCGAGCACACCGGCATTGTTGATCCAGAGGTCGATGTGGCCGAAGCGGGCTTCGGCTTCACCGACCAACCCCTCAAGGGCGGGCGCGTCGCGCACGTCGACCGATCTCGCGAGCACGTCGCCCCCTTCGGGAAGCGCCGGCACGGACCGACTGCAGAGCACGAGCTTCACGCCGCGCGCTGCGAAACGGCGGGCGATTCCCGCGCCGATTCCACGACTCGCTCCGCTCACGAAGGCGACGCGCCCGGCCTCGAGCGGCTCCTCGGCGCTCACGCGCCCGAATTCTCGTCGCCCCGCAGGCGATCGAGGTCGGACCCCGCCGGCTCCTGGAATACCTGCAGACCGAACTCCGGGACCATCGCGAGGATCCGATCGAAGAGATCCGCCTGGATCCCTTCGTAGGCGATCCAGTCCGTGTCGTTCGAGAAGCAGTAGATCTCGATCGGGACCCCCTGCGGACCCGCCGGAAGCTGACGAACGAGCAGCGTATGGCCGGTCTGATGAATCTTCGGATGCGAACGGAGGAGCGCCCAGATCCAGGCGCGGAACGTTCCGATGTTCGTGAGACGACGGAGGTCCACCGGGAGCACCGACCCCACCTCGGCATTCGCGTTCTGGATCTCACTCCGCTTCTCGGCCATGTAGCCAGAGAGCAGCCCCCACTCCTCGAAGCGCGCCGCCTCTTCGTCGGTCAGAAAACGCACGCTCCGCAGATCGAGGGAGACAGCACGCTTGATCCGGCGGCCTCCGGACATCGACATGCCGCGCCAATTCTTGAACGAGTCGGCGATGAGACGATGGGTCGGAATCGTCGTGATCGTCTTGTCCCAGTTCTGGACCTTGACCGTGTGGAGCGCGACCTCGATCACGTCCCCGTCCGCTCCGACCTCCGGCATCTCGATCCAGTCGCCGACGTGGATCATGTCGTTGCTGGCGATCTGGATGCTCGCGACGAGCGAGAGGATGGTGTCCCGGAAGACGAGGAGGAGGACGGCGGTCATGGCGCCGATGCCGGAGACGAATATCCAGGGCGAGCGGTTCATGAGCGCCGCCAGGATCAGGAGCCCCGCGAGCAGGTAGACCAGGATCGAGACGACCTGGATGTAGCCCTTGATCGGCCGTTTCCGGTATTCGGCGTGGGAGTCGTAGATCCGCTCGGTGGCGGTCAGCACACTCGAGATCGCGAGCGCCCCGACGAGGATCATGATGGCGACGGTGGTCCGGCGGATCCCATCGACGAGGAGCTCGGGGAGATCCGGGAAGAAGCCCAGACCGTAGAAGACGACGAAAGCCGGGGCGATGTGGGAGATCCGCCCGAAGACGCCCGCCTCCACCAGCTCGTCATCCCACCGGGTCTTCGAATTGCGGATCAGATTCCGAAGCCCCGCGACCAGGGAGATCCGAACCACGAAATAGACGAGGGTCGCAGCCCCGAAGAGGATCGCGAGATCGATCAGATCCACGACGGGCGTTCCCGCCCTCGTGCCGATGCTCTCCAGAAACTCGTCCATCGCTCCTCCCGGTCTTCGAGCGCTCGTGGGCGCTCCGATTGCGATGGCGCGAAGGATATCGAAGACTGGGCGGCCCACCGCCGGCGGCGTCTCATGGACCCGCAGGTCTCCCTCGCCCCGCGATCGAGCGGGCGGGATCCTCTACCCTGCCGGGTGATGCCCCCCGCGAAGAAATCCTCCCGTCGCCGCTCCCCCTCCCGCTCCGCCCGACCGGACGAACTCGACCACATCGAGATCCGCGGCGCGCGGGAGCACAACCTGAAGTCCGTCGACGTCGACCTGCCCAAGAAGCAGCTCGTCGTGATGACCGGCGTCTCCGGCTCCGGCAAGTCGAGCCTGGCCTTCGACACCCTCTATGCGGAAGGCCAGCGCCGTTACGTCGAGAGCCTCTCTGCCTACGCGCGCCAGTTCCTCGGGCAGATGGAGAAGCCGCGCTACGACACCATCCGCGGGCTCTCGCCGACGATCTCGATCGAGCAGAAGACGACCGGAAACAACCCGCGCTCGACCGTCGGCACGATCACCGAGATCTCCGACTACCTGCGCGTGCTGTGGGCGCGAACGGGTAAGCAGCATTGCCACGTCTGCGGCGCCCGGGTCGAGAGCCAAACCGCGGAACAGATCGCGAAGACGCTCGCGGCCCACGGCGAAGGCACGCGGCTGATCCTGCTCGCGCCGCTGCTGGTGAACCGAAAGGGCGAACACCGTGAGCTCCTCGAGGAAGCGCGCCGTGCCGGCTGGCTTCGGCTTCGCGTCGACGGAGAGATCGTCGAGACCGAGGGACTCGAAGCCCTCGACAAGCGTAAGAAGCACCACGTCGAAGCGGTGATCGATCGCCTCGTCGTGAAGTCGGGGATCAAGGGGCGGCTCACCGAATCCGTCGAGACCGCGCTTCGGATCGGCGCCGGACAGCTGATCGTGAACGTGCCCGGCGAGGACGACGAGAACTTTTCCGAGACCGCCGCTTGCGGGAAGTGCGGGATCTCCTTCCCCGAGCTCACGCCGCAGGCCTTCTCCTTCAACAGCCCGCAGGGCATGTGCGGGGACTGCAACGGCCTCGGCACTCGCTTCGAGATCGATCCGGAACTGGTCGTGCCGGATCCTTCCCTCTCGATCGACGGGGGCGCGGTCAAGCCCTGGGGCGAAGACGTTTCCCAGAAGGACGGATGGGGAAGCGGGTTCCGTCGCCAGATCCTCAAGTCCCTCAAGATCAGTACGACGAAGCCCTGGACGAAGCTGACCGACAAGCAGCGGAAGCAGATCCTCTACGGAACCGAGGATCGCCGCTACCTGGTGAAGTGGACGGGCAAAGGCGGCAGCGGCGGCGGGCAGTTCCACACCACGTGGGAGGGTGTGATCCCGCGTCTGATGCGCCGCTTCAAGGACACCAAGTCCGAGGGCATGAAGCGCTGGTACGGAAAGTACATGGCGAACACCGCCTGTACGACCTGCGATGGCACACGCCTCCGGATCGAGAGCGCGGCCGTGCTCGTCGCCCACCGGACCCTCGTCGACATCTCCAGCATGACCGTCGACGAGGCCCGCGATTTCTTCGGCACGATCAAGCTCAAAGGGGCGGACCTGAAGATCGCGGCGGAAGTCCTGAAGGAGATCCGCTCTCGCCTCGACTTCCTGGCGGCGGTCGGCCTCGGCTACCTCTCGCTCGATCGCGCGGGCCCGTCGCTCTCCGGCGGCGAGTCCCAGCGCATCCGCCTGGCGAGCCAGGTCGGCTCCGACCTGACCGGGGTGATCTACATCCTCGACGAACCGTCGATCGGTCTCCATCCCCGGGACAACGCCCGCCTGCTCAAGACCCTCGAGCGCATGCGTGACATCGGGAACACGGTCGTGGTCGTCGAGCACGACGAGGAGACGATTCGCGCGGCGGACTACGTCGTCGATTTCGGCCCCGGGGCGGGGGTTCGGGGCGGCGAGCTCGTCCACGCGGGCACGCCGAAGAGCCTGGAGCGCGCGAAGGACTCGCTGACCGGTGCCTACCTCTCGGGACGGCGCGAGATCGCGATCCCGGAGGCACGGCGCGTCGCCAGGGGCGCGCTCAAGATCCACGGCGCGAGAGAGAACAACCTCCGCGAGGTCGACGTCGAGATTCCGCTGGGGATCCTGACCGCGGTGACCGGTGTCTCCGGCGCCGGCAAGTCGACCCTCGTGAACGACATCCTATATCCGGCGGCCGCCCGCGAGCTCCATGACAGCACGCGCCGCGTCGGGCGACACGCGGACCTGTCCGGGCTCGAACAGCTCGACAAGGTGATCGACATCGATCAGCGGCCGATCGGTCGAACCCCACGCTCGAACCCCGTCACGTACATCAAGGTCTTCGACGAGATCCGACGCTTCTTTGCGGAGCTCCCCGAGAGCAAGGTCCACGGCTACAAGCCCGGGCGTTTCTCCTTCAATGTGAAGGGGGGACGCTGCGAGGCCTGCGAAGGCGACGGAGTCCGGAAGATCGAGATGCACTTCCTGGCGGATGTCTTCGTTCGCTGCGAGCAGTGCCACGGAAAGCGGTTCAACGAGGCGACGCTCCGCGTCCAGTACAAGGGACATTCGATCGCCGACGTGCTCGACCTCACCGTCGTGGAAGCCCTCGACGTCTTTTCAGCCCATCCGAAGATCCGCGGCCCCCTCGAGCTTCTGGAACGGGTCGGCCTCGACTACGTCCACCTCGGCCAACCCTCCCCCACGCTCTCCGGCGGCGAGGCCCAGCGGATCAAGCTCGCCAAGGAACTCAGCAAACGCGCGACGGGCAACACGCTCTACATCCTCGACGAGCCGACCACGGGCCTCCACTTCGAGGACGTGCGCAAGCTCCTCGCCGTTCTCGACGAACTCGTCGAGGCCGGCAACAGCATCGTCGTGATCGAGCACAACCTCGACGTCATCAAGACCGCGGACTGGCTGATCGACGTCGGACCGGAGGGCGGCCCCGAAGGCGGCGAGATCGTCGCGTGCGGCACACCGGAAAGCGTCGCGAAGATCAAGTATTCGCACACCGGCCGAAGCCTGAAGCCGCTTTTCGCCGCCGCGAAGACGAAGGGACGAAAGCGCTCTTCCGTCTGACGCGCGATGAAGCGGAGCTCTCTGCAGAGCCTCCGCCAACTGCGGCACCTCGCCCCAAGAGGGACGGAGACCCTCGCTAGGCGTCGGTCTTCCGCCGCGGATCGAACCACTCGATGATCCGCGCGTTCTCTTCCCGGGGATAGGTGTGCGAGAGGTCGTCGATCTCCCGGTAGACGAGCGCCGCACCCGCTTCTTCCAGGGACGCCGCGGCCTCCCGCGCCATCGCGACCGGAAACATCCAGTCGAGCGCGCCGTGCACGAGATAGATCGGCTTCTCGCGCGCACGATCGAGGGAGTCGATCGCGGACTCGAGCGCCGCGAGCGCGCCGCAGGCCGGGGCGAGATGGGTGAAGGGACCGTCGCCTCCGAGTCCCACGATTCCGGTCATCGTCCCGCCATCGCTGAGCCCGGTCAGCAGGACGTGCTCCTCATCGACGTTCCATTCGCTCGAAGACCACGCCACCATCTCCCGAAGGGGGATCCCATCGACGTCCGGCGCATTGAAGGACCAGGTCGAACCGCGCGAAGTCGGCGACAGCAAGAAGAACTTCCGACTTCGTGCTTCGCGCAACCAGGTCCACAGAAAATCGGCGCCATTCCCCGACCCGCCGTGCAGTGCGACGACGAGCGGCCAGGCCTCACGCCCGTCGTAGCTCTCCGGCACATAGAGATCGAAGCCGCCGCGCTCTTCGGCGCTCCCGGAGCGAAACAGACCGACCTGCGTCGCTGAGCCCTCGCGCTTCTCGAGCGAAGCGAGGTCCGCATGGCGGAACGACTCGGCAAACCATGCAGACACCGGCGGCAGCGCCAGCCGGAGCGGGTTCAGGCAGGCCTGCGCGCGCGCATGTTCGTGCAGCGCCTCGAGGACCCCCATCGCCCCTTCGCCCCCGGGTTCGACGAAGCGGGAGAGGGCCTTCGAGGTCCAATCACTCGCCGCGAGCAGATCCGCGCGGAATTCCGCGAGAGAGGGCTCGGGCAACGGTGCGCGTGCGAAGACGCCGCGCGCTGCCTCGAGCTTTGCGAGAGGCTCGCAGAGGGCGGCCTGGAGCGAGGCGAAGGCCGGAGGGTGGAGCCGCCGGAAGGCTTTCTTGAGCCCATCGACTCCGACCAGCAACGCGGGCCCGAGGCGGCCGACCGCCTCCCCGAATTCCCGTTCGACCGAAGCCTCGCCTTCCATGACCCTACGGTATGCTCCTGCGACCTCGGACGCCGCCATACGGCGGAGGGTCCCGGTCACACCGCTCCATGACAGTGCCCGACCGACGTGCGGGCACCTTCGTCGGGCCAGGGGGAATCATGTCCATCGCCTCGCGACGCTTCGCTCTCGTCCTTCTCTTCACCGGCCTCCTCTCGGCTCCGGTGTACGCGGCCGACCCGCCGACGACCAACGACGAGAAGGCCTTCTACGCTCTCGGCACCAGCCTGGCCCGTCAGCTGCAGTCGCTGCAGCCGGTCAGCGACCGCGAAGGCGAGATCATGCTCGAAGGTCTGCTCGATGCCCTGAACGGCCGCTCCCTCGCCGTCGACCAGAACGAGGGCGCCAAGAGGATCCGGGACCTCGTCAACGAGCGACAGCAGCGGGCCCTCGAGATCGAGCGCAAGGCCGCCGCCGATTTCGCGAACGCCGAGGCCCAGAAGCCGGGTGCGCAGAAGACCGAGTCCGGCCTGGTCTACATCGAGACCAAGGCAGGAGACGGCGCCTCTCCCAAGGCGACGGACCGGGTCCGCGTCCACTACCACGGCTCGCTGCGCGACGGCTCGGTTTTCGACAGCTCGGTCGACCGGGGCGAACCCGCCGAATTCCCGCTCAACCGCGTGATCGCGTGCTGGACCGAAGGCGTTGCGAAGATGAAGGTAGGCGGGAAGTCGACTCTGATCTGCCCGGCGGCGATTGCCTATGGCGACAACGGTCGCCCGGGGATTCCTCCGGGCGCGACGTTGAAGTTCGAGGTCGAGCTGCTCGACATTCTCAAGTAGCGACGGCGGCCCCCGAGGAGTGCCCGCTACTCAATCGGGCGGCAGGCGATCGCGGGAGACGCTGCGAGGGCTTCTTTTGCGGTCGTTTCGGGCGGTACGGGAAAACCGCGCTCGGCGGCGTAGATCACCGTCGCGGAGCCCATGAGGCAGAGGGAGACCGCTGCGAGCGGCGCGAAGAGACGCAATTCGTTCGCGATCCGTCGCCCCCGTCGCTTGTGGCGCCGACTCCAGCGCGGCTCGAGCTCCCCCATTCCGATCTCCCCCAAGAGCGCGCGGAAGAGCGCGCCTTCTGGGACTATCGGATGGCGGAGTCGGTCTCTTGATGCGCTTCTTCTGCCGAACGGACCGCGCGAACGCGCGCGATCTCACGGTCGTCGGCTTCGCGAAGCGCCTGCTCCAGATCGACCCCGGCGTCCCGGGCCAGCCGGACCATCGCTCTGAGCGCCTCTCCCGCCGCGTGCGCCGCCTGGTCGTCTCCCCGTTCCAGTGCCGTCACACCCCGGTTTATCACGGCCCGCTCGGCGGCGGGCTCGGTCGCGAACGAAGCGCCCGACTGCGCCGCCCGACCTTCGATCTTGGCGCTGCGAGCGAGGGCCGGGAGATGGCGGGGTATGCCTTCGAAGGGATCCGGCGGGCCGTCGCCTTTCCCCGCTGCGGCCCGCTCCGCGGCCTTGATGTCTTCCCAGTTCGCGAGCTGGGCGCGGGTCGATTCCGGGGTGCCGCCGCTCGCGAAGACGTGCGGATGGCGGCGGACGAGCTTCTCGGCGATCGCCTCGACGACTCCATCGAATGCGAAGAGCCCCTTTTCCTCCGCGATCCGCGCCTGGAAGACCACCTGAAAGAGCAGGTCCCCGAGCTCGTCGCGGAGGGCTTCGGGGTCCCCGCTCGCGATCGCCTCGTCGACCTCGTAGGCCTCTTCGATCGTGTAGGGCGAGATCGAGGCGAAGTCCTGCTCGAGATCCCAGGGGCAACCGCCTTCGGGATCCCTGAGACGGGCCATGATGCGGAGGAGGCGCTGGATATCGGCCATGGGCGCAGTATACCGGCGGGCTCGAGCCACTTTGCGAACGCGATCGCGATTCAAGGTCTGCACGGGAGTGCCGATGGCAGGAACTGCAGGATTGCGTCCCTCACGGAGAGATCCGACGAAATCGGATCGCAGGACGCGGATCCCGCCCACAGGAGTCCGGAGAGGGGACCCCGAGCGACCCGCAAGGATGCCACGCCATGAGTGAGCTTCCGCGAATCAGCCCGACCCTGCCCACGCCACCGACACGGCCCGTCCGGTCGGCGCGCGAGGCAAACCGCGATCCCAGGAAGCCGCGGCCGTCGCCGGTGCGCGACGAGGACGAGGAGCATCGATCGGCCGACCCGGACCTGGAGGACGACCCGCGCGGCGACGGGATCGACATCAAGGTCTGAGCGGCTCGACCTTACCCCCGGGGCATACAGACGCCGCCCGATCGCGGCTATGCTTATCCCCCCCCCACTAGGGGTGGGGTTGAATGGGGAACAGATCATGGCCGCCGAATCTTCCGATCGAGCCGAGCCTCGCCGCCACCACGGGCATGAAGAGGCTCACGCCGCAGCCAACCGCGAGATCGTGCGACGCCTCAAGAGCGCGGAAGGGCACATCCGGGGGATCACCCGGATGGTCGAAGACGAGGCCTACTGCATCGACGTTCTCAAGCAGTTGAAAGCGGTGCGTGCGGCGCTCGACCGGGCGGGCGAGCTCGCTCTCGAGACGCACCTGGCCACCTGCGTGACCGACGGACTCCGGAGCGACGACGAACTCGAACGTGCGCGGGTCATCCGGGAGATCGTCGACGTCTTTCAGGCGAATGCGAAGCGCTGACCCGATGACGGCCGCGAGCGAAGCTCCTGCGATCACCGAAGTCCTGACCGTCGGCGTCGGCGGCATGTCCTGCAACAACTGCGCGCGGTCGGTGACGAAGCACGTGACCGCGATCGAAGGCGTCGTCGAAGCGCGCGTGAGCTTCGCGCTCGAAGACGCGCGCATCCGCTTCGATCCACAGCGGGTCACCCCGGCCCGCGTCTTCGAGGCGATCGCGGACGCCGGTTACAGCGTCCGGCCAGAACACGCGGAAGGCCGCGAAGCCGACGAGCGGAACGACCTCGAGTCGAAACGGCTGCGCATGATCGTCGGCCTCGCCGCCAGCGCGGCGATCATGTTCCTCGGCATGGGCGTACCGAAGCTCGGCCTCCCGGAATTCGCTCTGCGTCCGGCCGTGATCGCCGCTCTGGCCGGACTGGTGCTCTTCTGGGTCGGCCGCGACTTCCACATCGGCGCCTGGCGAGCCGCCCGGGCCCGCACGACGAACATGGACACGCTCGTCTCGCTCGGCGCGAACGTCGCCTTTTTCTACAGCCTGTCGGTCCTCGTCACCGGCGCGGACCGCGAGCGATTTCCGGTCTACTTCGAATCTGCCGCGATGATCGTGACCCTCGTCCTCGTCGGGAAGGTGCTCGAGGCACGGGGGAAACGAGAAGCGAGCGGTGCCGTGCGCGCGCTGCTCGATCAGCAGCCCGAGGGTGCACGGGTCGAGCGCGACGGCGAGGTCGTCGAGTGTGCCGCGTCCGACATCCGGACCGGAGAGCGCGTCCACGTCCGACCGGGCGAGCGGCTGCCCGTCGACGGCGTGATCGTCTCGGGCAACAGCCACACGGACGAATCGATGCTCTCGGGCGAGAGCCTCCCCATCCGCAAAGCTCCTGGCGACCGTGTCCACGCCGGAACGGTGAACCAGCAAGGGGCCCTCGTCGTCGAAACCCACGCCATCGGGGAGGCGACGATCCTCGCAGACATCGCCCGTCTCGTCCGGGAAGCCCAGGCAAGCCGCGCCCCGATCCAGAGCAGCGTCGACCGGATCGCGTCCGTCTTCGTGCCGACCATGATCGCCGTGGCGTCGCTCGTCGGTGTCGCGTGGTGGGCATTCGGCGCTTCACGCTGGCTCCCCGCGACCGATCCGCTCGCGGCGGGCATTCTCTTCGCTTCCTCGACGCTCCTGATCAGTTGCCCCTGCGCGATGGGACTCGCGACGCCCCTCGCCCTCGTTGCGGGGACCGGCATCGGCGCACGACGCGGCCTGCTGCTCAAGAGTGCGGCCGCCCTCGAAGCGATGGGGCGGCTCGACCGCGTGATCCTCGACAAGACCGGCACGCTCACCCTCGGCCGGCCGAAGGTCGTCGCCGCTACCGCGGCAGATCAGACCCCGATCGACGCAGTGCTCCGACTGACGGCGGCCGCGGAGCAGGACAGCGAACACCCTCTCGCGCACGCGTTCCTCGAGGAGGCCCGCGCTCGCTCGCTCGACGTCCCCACCGCCACCGAGGTACGCGCGGACGCGGGACGCGGACTGTCGGCGCGTGTCGAGAAACACGAAGTCCGCCTTGGCACCCGCTCGTTCCTCGAAGAGAGCGGTATCGAGATGGTGCCCCTCGACGCGGCGCGGCGCGAGGCGGAAGCGCGCGGCGCTTCGACGGTGTTCGTCGCGATCGACGGCGAAGCCGCCGCGCTCTTCGCCGTCGCCGACTCCCCGGATCCGAGCGCTCGCCCCGCCCTCGAGCGACTGGGCGGGCTCGGCCTCGCGGTAACGATGTCGACCGGCGATGCGCGACCGCAGGCCCTGGCCATCGCCGAACAGCTCGGACTCGCACCCGAGCAGGTCGTCGCGGAGGTCCTTCCCGCAGACAAGGCGGAGCAGGTCGAGGCGCGACGATCGGCGGGGGAACGGGTCGCGATGGTCGGCGACGGTCTCAACGACGCGCCGGCGCTCGCGAGCGCGGACGTCGGCATCGCCATCGGCTCCGGCACCGACGTCGCGATCGAAGCCGCCGACGTCGTGCTCGTGCGCGATGATCTCGGCGCTGTCGCGGAAGCCGTCGTGCTCAGCCGGCGCACCGTTCGCACGATCCACCAGAACCTGTTCTGGGCCTTCGGCTACAACGTCGCCGCGATCCCGCTCGCGGCGGGCCTCTTCGTGCCCTGGGGTGGCGAGGCGATGCGCCTCTCGCCCGGCATCGCCGCCGGAGCGATGGCGCTGTCGAGCCTGTTCGTCGTGACGAACAGCGTGCGCCTGCGTCGCTTCGACCCGGCGGTGAAGTAGAGCCGCCCCTCCGCGAGGCCCACGAGGGGTGTGGATGCGGCTCAGTCGAAGCAGAGCCGGGCGCAGGCGATCGCGAAGCCGCCCCAGAGCACCCCGTAACTGATCGCGTTCGAGAGCCGTTTGGGCACGGGGCGACCCAGGATCGATTCGAGGAACTCGGCGACGAAGGCCCGCTGCTCCTGTCCTTCTTCCGTTTCTTTCACGAGGGGCTCTCGTCGCAGTCTGGCCTCGAGGATCGACAGCCAGCAGTAGTCGTCGAAGAGGATCCAGCCGACCTGGACGAACGGCGCGCCGATCGCATAGGTCCACCACGCGGCTGGCCAGGGAAGCGCCCAGCCCACGAGCAGGAAGGCGATCACGGCGACGTGGAGCCCCCAGACGAAGCGGGCCGCGATCCGTCGAAGGCCGCCGATCGGCGGCGCAGCGGCTCCCCCCGCCGAAGAGTTGGCTTCGTACACGTTCTCTCCTCGCCGACATATATACGAGATTCGAGCGAAGTCTAGCCAGGATCCGATTGCAGGCGGATCCCCCTCTCCCTACTTTCGAGCAATCGTCCCGCGTTCGTCATACGCGACCGGCGACGCCCACGGAGGTCGTGATGCCGCGACAGCGAACCTGAATCCGAGCGCGCATCGAGGAACTCGATGACTGGATGAACAGAGCGCTGGAACGCCCGCGCTCACGGACCCGCTGACCGTCGCGCGATCGCGCCACCGGTTCGAGGCATGCGGGTCCAGCGACCCGCGACACGCACACGCGTGCGCTGCCTGGAGAATCGGTTGTCCGACCCGACTCGTCCCCTGCCCCACGAAGACCTGAACGTTCGGAGCGAGGTCGCACCGACGCGACCGACCTTCGCCGTCGACCTGCGACGCTGCATCGGATGCCATGCCTGCAGCGTCGCCTGCAAGACCGCCCACGACGTGCCTCTCGGGGTCTTCCCGATCCGGGTGCGATGGCTCCCGCGACCGGAAGGCGGCGGCCACGCCTTCGTCCCGGTCTTCTCCGAGTCCAAGTGCAAAGACGACCCGGCGAGCACAAGCGCGGGGCTCGCGCCGGCCTGCGTGCGTGCGTGTCCAACCGAGGCGATTCGCTTCGGCGACCACGACGACGTCACGGCCGGCGGCGCGAACCAGACGCTCACGGGCCCCGAAGCCACCGACCTGAAAGAAGACGTCGTCTACCGCGACCTGCCTGATTGGGTCGCCGGCAAGCTGAACCGTGGCGCCGCGCTCGACCCCCGCGACGAGGACCCGATCTATGAGCAGCGCTGATCGAGACGAATCGGGCAAGAGCCCTCAGGCAGCAGGCACGTTCACCCGGCGCGACTTCCTCGCACTCGGCGCCGCCCTCGGCGCGACGGTCGCGACGAGCGGACTCGTCGGCTGCGCCGCGAGCCGCCCCGGTGAAGAAACGAAGCAACGGGCCCTCGAGGGACTGGCCAAGCTCTCTCTCGACTACCGACGCGCGAAGGCGGTGCCAACGGTCTGTTTCGGCTGCACGACCCATTGCGGGATCGTCGGTTGGGTCCAGGACGGCCGCGTCCGCCTCATCGAGGGCAACCCCCTCGATCCCAACACCCAGGGCACGATCTGTTCCAAGGCCAACGGAATGATCTCGTCGACCGAGATGCCGGAGCGGCTGCTCTACCCGATGCGTCGGGTGGGCCCGCGCGGCAGCGGTCGCTGGAAGCGCATCTCCTGGGACGAGGCCCTCGACGAGATCGCCGACCGGATGCGTCCGCTCCGCGAGAACGGGACGCCCGAACGGTTCGTGTTCCACTATGGGCGGGACAAGACGAAGGGCTTCAGCAAGCGCTTCACCGATGCCTTCGGCACGCCCCATCGCCTGAACCGCCGCTCGATCTGCAGCTCGAATCGCCGGGCGCCGCTCATGAGCTTCTACGGGCGCGACTTCGAGTGGGAGAGCCAGGACCTCGAGCACACGCAGTACGCGGTCAACTTCGGCTCGAATTTCATGGAGGCCCATCAGGGCGGGCTCTTCATGCGCAAGCGCATGATGGACGCGAGGATCGATCGCGGCGCGAAGCTCGTGACCTTCGAGGTCCGGCCGACCGCGACCGCTTCGGTCTCCGACGAGTACCACGCGGTGAAGCCCGCCTCGGACGGGGCGATCGCGCTCGCCATGGCGAACGTGATCGTCGCCGAGGGGCTCGAGGATCGTGCATTCTGGGATCGCTGGTCGACCTGGGACTTCGACGAGATGAAGAAGCACGTCGCAAGGTACACCCCGGAGTTCGCCGAGCAGGAGAGCGGCGTCTCCGCCGAGACGATCCGGAGGATCGCGCGCGAGTTCGCAGGGGCCGCCCCCGCGTGCTGCACGATCTCGAATCGCGGCTCCGCGAAGCACTACAACGGCGTCCAGGCCGATCGCGCGATCCGGATGCTCGACGTCCTCGCCGGCAATGTCGGCCGACCGGGAGGCTTCTGTCTCTCGAGCCTTCGCGGCTGGAAGAAGGGACGCTACGGGCAGGACGGCCTGCCGAGCCTCGATGCGCCGTCGCCGCGTCCGCAGAAGCCGGCCCCGTGGAAACCCGGGACCCGGGAGTTCGAAACCCTGGCCCCCGAAGTCCAGGAACGGGTCCGCAATTTCCCCGCGGCCTGGCAGAACAAGTACTTCGGCGAGCTCGCCACCCCCTCCGAGTTCCCGCTCTCATGGCACTGGTACTCGATGAGGGTCGGTCAGCTCGTCGCTCCCTATATCAAGGAGGGGCGCCAGAAAGTCGACGTCTACATGTCGTATACCCTCGGCGCCGCCTTCGGTATGCCCGAGGCGAACCTGACCCGCGAGGTCCTGGCCGACGAGTCGCTGATCCCTTTCCACGTGGCAATCGACATCGCCTACGGAGAGCAGGCCTCCCTCGCCGACATCGTCCTACCCGAGGCCACGGCCCTCGAACGCTGGGACGCACACGGAACGAACAACTACGGGCTACGACCCTACGTCGGCCTCCGTCAGCCGCTGTCCGAACCGCTCGGTGAGGCGCGACCGGCCCAGATCATCTGGCGCGACCTCGCACGCCGGATTGGCGGCGGTATGGAGCAGTACTTCGACTTCGACGAACTCGAGGACTACTACCGCGCGTGGCACGAGAAGCTGCCCGTCGACTGGGAGACCTTCAAGCGGGAAGGCATCTGGACCGATCCGGAGCGCCCCCTCGACTACGAACTCCATGAACGTCCGGTTCCTTTGGAAGAACTCGCGAAGTCCGAGACCGATCCCGAGACGGGAATCATCTACGCGCTGCGCTACGCGGGAGAACGCGGCGGCGCGATCGGGATCCGCCTGGACGGCGTGGCCGTGCGCGGCTTCCCGACGCCGACCCGGCGAATCGCGGTATACGACGACATCTTCGCCCTCGCGGCGCGCCATGTCGGCGTCCCGGAGGACGATCCGAACGCGAGCCCGATCCCGCTCTACTTCCGCGTGCCCGAGCACGAGGATCTCGAGGACGACCAGTTCGTTCTTACGACCTTCAAGTGGAACGTCCACACCCAGGGCCGCTCCGCAGATTGGAAGTACGCCGCGGAGATCGTGCACACCAACCACGCCATGATGGCGCCCGAGACCGCGGAGCAGCTCGGTCTCGCGACCGGGGACGAGATCGAGATCACGACCGCCCGGCCCAAGGGCCTCGTCTATCGCGCCGGCGAAGCGGAGCCCGTGGGATCCGTACGCAATCGCGTGCGGATCGTGCCTGGCATGCACCCGCGCGTGATCGCCCAGGCCCATCACGCGGGTCACTGGGAGCACGGCACCGTCGCTCGCGGCGGTGACGGCGGCGACTCGGCCGGCGCCGCCGGCATGGCCGACGGACTGCCCGGACGGAAAGCGCTGAGCGACGAGGTGTGGTGGTCCCGTGCGAACGGCGGCCCCGGAAACGGCGTCCCGATCAACCACGTCTACCCGATCAACGCGCAGCCACTCGTCGGCGGACAGAACTGGTTCGACAACGTCTGCCGCGTGCGCAGGATCGAGACTTGACCTCGATCTCCCTCGCCGAGCGGGCGCCGGTCTACGACTTCGCCGCGCGCCTGCTCTCGATCGAGATCGAGACCGCCACCTGGGCTGCGATTTCGACGGACCCGCTCCGCGCGATCTTCGACCAGGCCCGACCCGGCTTCGCAGATTGGGCCGGCGGCGGATTCGACGAAGCGCGTCGGGAAGCGCTCGCGGAGGAGTTCGCGCGCCTCTTCCTGGTCCCGGGCGTCGTTCCCCCGTTCGCTTCCCGTTGGGTGGTGCAGCCGATCGGAGAAGAAACGACGCGCGAGAAGACCCGCGCCGAGATCGCGAGCCTCGTCGCCCTCGCCTGTGAGGGGCTCGGCCTCGATACGAACGCGGAGGGTCCGGGCGGTCGTCTCCCTCCGGATCACGCTGCGCTCGTCTTCGCCATCGCGGCGGAGGCGGCAAAGCAGCCCGGTGCCGAAAGCGACCCCGTGCTCGCGCGCTTCGAGGAGGCGCTCCTCGGGCCGGGCTGGGCTGACATGGGCGACGCCCTCGTCGAGCATGCCCGGCAACCGATCTACTCCGCGCTCGGCGTGTTGCTCCGGGACCTGCACCGCGAAGGCTGACGCGGCGCGCGAAGGGATCAGACGACCTTCGAGATGTGAAGCACGCCCCAATCTACGGCATCGCTCGTGATGTCCGCGAGTTCGGCCATCGCACGCTCCTCGGCCTGCGTCGCCGAACGTGCCTGCACGGTCAGGATCCGGGTCCGAGGACTGCCGATCTGTTTCACGCGGATCCGGAAATACGGGAGGCTCTCCTCGGGCTCGACCTTCGGCGGCGGCTGCAGATCACGGGAGCGCGGCAGATCTGCCTCGAAGGCTTCCCCTTCCACGTTGCGTGGCTTCGTCGGCGGAACCGGAACGGTGTCGGTGTGGTCGCGCGCGACGCGCTTCGGCGACGCGGGTTCGCTCGGAAGCATCCTCTCCAGCAGGCTCACGAACGAATCGGACGGGGACGAGACCACGCAGCCGAAGCGACGGAGTCGAGTCTCCGCACTCGACGTCTTCGCCTGCGAGTCGTTCCATACGATCGCACTCACGCGAATCGGTGCGGCTCCCTTCGGATCGATGACGACGCGAATCGGGTCGCCGTGATCGAAGTGCGTGCCCGTGAGGACGGCGAGGCCTCCTTCCGACAGTGTGACGATTCGACCGGGCAGCCGCTTCTTTCCTTCGGTCACGATCTCACACGGAAGCTTGCAACGGACGCGACGCCGCCGCTTGATTCCCGCCATGAATCTTCTCCTGCCCCCTCTTTCCCCTCAGCCCCTCTGAGGAGCTTCTTCGGCGTCCGATCGGATCCGGTGCGTGACGGCGACACACGAAGGGGTCGGGCAGAGGAGCGGAAGCTCCTGCGCAGCGCCGTCGACGCCGGGCCGGGAAACCGCGACACTCGCGCGTCTCGTCTTCCAGGAGGCCCCGTGCCCAAAAACCATCCCGCCCTCGCGCCGATCACCGCCCTCACCCTCGTCCTTGCGAGCGCTCTGATTACGGGGGGCGCCGCGTACGCGGTCCAGCCGAACGTCGTCGTCCTGCTCGCCGACGACCTCGGGTGGTCCGACGTCGGCTATCACGGCGGCGAGATCGAGACGCCTTCGATCGATCGACTCGCGAGCGAAGGCGTGCGACTCGAACACTTCTACAGCGCCCCGATCTGCTCTCCCACGCGGGCAGCGCTCATGACCGGGCGCGACCCGCTCGTTCTCGGCCTCGCGTATGACCAGATCCACCCCTGGTACAACGCGGGTCTCGCCCCGAAGTCCCTGACCCTCGCCGAGATCTTCCGACGCGATGGCTATCAGACGGGCCTCGTCGGGAAGTGGCACCTCGGGCACACGTACGCGCACCAGACCCCGAACGCCCAGGGCTTCGACCACTTCTGGGGCCACCTCCACACCAACACGGATTTCTTCGAGCACGAACGCGAAAAGGGGCACGACCTCCAGGAGAACGGTCGGTCGATCCAGGAGCCCGGCCAGTATCTGACCCATCTCGAGGCACGCGAGGCCGTTCGCTTCATCACCGAGCGCGACAAGAGCAAGCCCTTCCTTCTATACGTCCCCTTCACCGCCCCGCATAGCCCCATGCAGGCGCCCGAGGAGACGATCGAGAAGTACGCTGCCTTACCGCGAACGAACTACCGCCGCACCTACGCGGCGATGGTCGACGAGATGGACCAGGCGATCGGCCGGATTCTGGAGGCCCTCGACGAACAAGGCATCGCCGAAGACACGATCGTCCTCTTCTTCAGCGACAACGGCGGCTCGAACATCTTCGGCGGTACGAACACCCCGCTGCGAGGACAGAAAGGGCAGACCTTCGAAGGCGGGATACGCGTCCCCGCCGTCTTGCGCTGGCCTTTGCGCCTCGAGGCGGGGACCGTCATGGATCAGCGTATGGCCGTGATGGACGTGCTCCCGACCCTTGCTCGCGCGGCGAGCGTGCGCATCCCGACGACGGTGGAGCTCGAAGGCGAGAACATGTGGCCCGCCCTCGCCCGCGATCAGAAGGTCCCCCGACGACACGCCCTCGGATTCGTGAGCGAGATTCCGATTCCGGGCCTCATTCGCACGGCGATCTTCGATGGGCGTTGGAAGCTGGTGCAGGTCATCCAGGAGCGGCAGACCGAGACCCGGATCCAGAACCTGCTATTCGACATCGAGGCCGATCCGTACGAAGAGAACGACCTGTCCAGGCGGCACGGCGCGGTGCTCCAACGCATGCAGCGCCTGATGGAGGATTGGCGTCGCAAGCACCCCCTTGGCGGAACGCGAGGCACGCTGGTCGCGCACCCCGGTTGGGCCGCGCCGCACGACTGGGCGGAAGCGGTGCTCCCTTCGGCGGTGATGCAGTCGAGCTACGAGAACGAGCTCCCGTTCTCGAAGGAGCTCTTCGAAGCCACCGAGCATCGCGGCAGGCTCACCGACGAAAAGACCCGACGGCGACTCATCCAGGAGAGCGAAGCGCTCCGCAAGGAGCAGGCCGAAGCCTCGAATCCAGGCAAGGACGGCGAGTCCTAGATCGCCCGGCGCGGAGCGCTCCGTCGTCCGAACGACGAGGGCTCTGCTTCTCTATGCGAGGGTCCCGCCGTCGACGCGGATCTCTTCGCCGTTGATGTGGGCGCCACCTTCGCTGGCAAGCATCGCGATCACCGCCGCCACGACCTCCGGCGGACGCGACTCGTCGAGGGGCTGCGCGCGCATCACCAGCTTCATGTCCACCGACTCCGGCATGACGTCCGGCCCCATCATCGAGGTCTGGATCGAGCCGGGGTTCACCGCATCGCAGCGCACGCCCCGCTTGCCGAACTCAACGGCGATCGTCCGGGTGAAGGCGCTGACGCCGCCCTTGCTCGTGCCGTAGGCGGCGACGTACGGCATGCCGGCCAGCGCGGAGGTCGAGCTCACGTTGACGATGCTCCCCTTGGTCTCGATCAGGTGCGGCAACGCCGCCTGCGTCAGCACGAAGGGACCGACCAGGTTGACCTCGAGGACCCGGCGAAACTGATCAGGAGAGATGTTCGGGACGCAGAAGGGCCAGGGGCCCGTGAACAACAACACCACGATCAGCCCGAGCGCCGTCACCGGCGAGGTCGATATGCACGCCGCGATCGCGTGCCACGTCGAGCCGTCATCCGGAGCCTGCCGGATCGCTGCGACGAGGGCCGCGTTCAACCATAACAGGATCACGATCCAGACCCACGCATGAGAGCCGAGCGCGAGACCGAACGCGCCGCGCCATCCCGGGCTCGCGGGGGCCTCGATCCTTCGGAACCGCGCCGCAGCCCACGGCTGGTTTCGGGCGGGGCAAGCCCACCCCCGCCGTTCCGACCCGCCCCGAATGTTCTCCACGACACGTCCCCGTCGTGCGGGGTCCGGCCTGAGGCCCCATGGCGCGCGGACGCGCAGGCGCCCCCCCGAAGGGGGCAAGGGCTCCGAGACAGCTGCCAGAGGCCCTTCTGGTCGTAATCCCTCGCCGGCGCATTTTTTCTGCCATTTCCACCGACCGGTCACCACAACGCCATACCCGGGCGTGCGAACGCGCTCGAAGCCTCTGTCCGTTGGCGAGTGGAGATCCTCAATGCTGCGTTCCTCTGAAGGGCGAACCCGTCCGACCCACCGATTCCTGCACGCGATCCGAGGGGCCGCGGTCGGACTCCTGGCCCTGGCCATTCCGGGCCTGGCGCAGGGCGCGTCCGTGACCTTCGACGTGCTCGACCCCTCCGGATACGGCGCGACGGTCACCCTCGAAGACGGCGACGAGCCCGGGACGCTGAACATCGACATCGAGAGCTTCGGCCCCCTCGCGACCGACCCGGTCGGCGACATCCTGGGCATCATGATCGAGGGCGAATCGGAGGCGATCTTCGGTCTCCAAGCGAGCGGTGCGGACGTCGATGGCGTCGACACCTTCCCCGGCTTCGCACCCAACTTCCTCGTCGATGTCGGCGTCGGTGGCCTCTGGGCCCTGAACGGCATCGGCTCGACGAACTACGTCTACACGGATCCGACCGAAGCGTTGAGCGTCGCCGAACTCGCGGGCGCGAGCCTCTCGGTCTACATCGGCTTCGACCGAGACCAGGGTGGAGAGGTCAAGGTCCCTGGAATCGAGTTCCCGGACGACGTGAACGTGATCAAGCCGATCGAGGAGATCCCGGCGATCCCCGAGCCCGGAACAGCGGCGCTCATGATGCTCGGCCTGATCGGCCTCTCCGCCTCCGCGCATCGACTCGAGGCGCCCGGGAAGGCCTAGCGCCGAACGACCCAGACCGATCGGATCGGCCTCGCGCGCGAACCACGTCAGCTGCGAGATCCTTTCGATCGAAGCGCCGTCGACAGCGTCCGCGCGAGGTTCCCCTTGCGACCGACGCGCACGCGATCGGCGCCCACGCAGCGGGCGAGCTCTTCGAGTTCGCCCGCTGCCGTTTCCGCGACCTCGAGCGCGTCCTCACCGTCTTCCAGATGAGCAGCGCGCACCTCGAGAATCCGCGCCTCGCGTTGGGTCTTGAGATCGAAGCGCGCAGCGAGCCGATCCCCGACCAGGAGGGGAAGCACGTAGTAGCCCCAGCGCCGCTTCTCCTTCGGGACATAGATCTCGATCCGGTAGTCGAAGTGGAAGAGACCCTCGATCCGCTTCCGGCACCAGACCACCGGATCGAAGGGCGACAGGAGCGCGGTCGCCTCGATCGACCGCGGACAGCGCGCCGCGGGATCGAGGTAGGCCTCGGGCTTCCATCCCTCGACATCTGCCTCGACGAGTCGCCCGTCTTCGACGAGGGCCGCGAGCCTCGCTTTGCTCCGCTTCACCGGGAGGCGGAAGTAGTCG
This sequence comes from Deltaproteobacteria bacterium, assembly GCA_002709835.1. Classification (GTDB taxonomy): domain Bacteria; phylum Myxococcota_A; class UBA9160; order UBA9160; family UBA4427; genus UBA4427. The sequence continues at coordinate 32,984 of PAQX01000086.1, read as the reverse complement.
ACGAGACAATCCGCGCTCGCGATCCCGTGCGCACGGGCGGAGCGTAGGAGCAGTTCATCGAGAGATTCGTCCTCGGTAGGCGTGCGCTGATCGAGGATCCGACCGGGGACGATCCGATCGAGCAGGTCGAACTCCTTGACGAAGCCGGGCCGCCTCCGGATCCCCAGCTCCCCCACCCGGAACAACCAGTCGAGGGCGCGGGCACCGGTCGACCGATTGCTCCACCAGTCCCCCCGCTTGGGCCGCGGGTCCGAGAGCTCACCCGCCGAAAGCGGCCCGCGGCTCTTGATCTCGTGGCGTACCCGGTCGAGATACGCCGGATCCTCGATCACCGACTTGAAGTAGCGACCCCACGTCTCGCCTTCGCGCGCGCGCTGCTTCATGAAGCGCAGCCAGGGCTCCATCTCGACGGGGAGCAGCGAAGCCTCGTGGCTCCAGGCTTCGAACCAGGCGTACTCCCCACGATGCGGCCGATAGGCGACCTCGTCGAGCAGCTCCGGACGGTAGGCGCCGAGCCGCGAGAAGAGGGGCATGTACTGGGTCCGCATCACGACCGGAACCGAGTCGAGTTGGAGAAGATGGAGGCGGTTCATTACCCGGTAGAGATGACGACGGTCGATCCGCCCTCTGGGTCTCTTCTCGCCGAAGCCCTGAGCGGCGAGGGCGATCCGTCGCGCCTCGGCGTTCGAGAGCGACTCGGTCAATCGGCGAGGCCCTCGGGCAGGCGACGAAGGTAGGAGGTCGCGCGCTCGGCCTGCTGCTTCGCGCGGGCCGTCGCGTCGACGACGGGCGTCTCGGCCGGCACGACCTCCCGGAGCTTCTCGAGCGGGACGACGCGACTCGTCGCGCCGAGACTTTCGCCCGGCTCGCCGGACTCGAACTCCGCCCAGCGAAGTGTGAGGATCCCTTCCCGCATCCCGCTCGGATCGAGCCAGTTCGGGACACCCGGGTCGTGCTTCGAAACCACGAAGGTGAGCGTACCGTCCGCGTTCCTGGCCGACTGGGAGAGGTTCAGGCTCCCCGTCCGGTCGACGATCTCGTTGGTCGTGCCCCAGTAGTTGGTGATCGGCGCGATGAAGTAACGGGCACCGCCGAGATCGACGTCGATCACCAGGGCCTGGTCGTCCTCGAGATCGAAGTGCCCCATGATGTAGATCTGGTTGCGGAGCGCACCGTCCGTGTCGCGATCGATCGTGTAGTCGAGGGCGTTCGCCGGGCGATCGTACGCCTGCAGGTTGTAGCGGCCCGTGTTCTCCGCGAAGACCCGCATCGTCTCCGCGACCCGCTCCGCCTCTTCTTCGAAAGAGAGAGCAGACGACGCCGGCGCCGAACCGAGACGTTCGATCGCGAGCTCGTTGGGCGTGTCGACGGTCCAGTCCTGGAGCACGTCGCGGATGTAGAACTCCAGCGCGTGCTCGTTCGAGCGAATGTGGTTCGCGCGATCGCCCTTCGGGTCCGAATCCACGAAGATCTCGAAGGTCCGGTCGGATCCGAGCACGAGCTTCGAGCCGTCGAAGACGTCCACGGTGTTCCAGTCATGGTCCCAGAGGGTGAAGTAGTTCTCGGGGAGGCGATGTTCCGGGACGCGACCGGTGATCCGATATCGCTCCGCGCCGGAGATGGGGATCACCCGGTAGACCGAGTCGGGGTTGTCGATCCCCCAGCGCGTCCCGGGGATCCGCTCCCCCTGAACGGGGTGGCCCAGGCGCGTGATGCAGACCGACTTCGGCCGGAGCGGATCCCGATTGGAACCCCAGACGGCCGCCGAGAACATCACCTCTTCGAAGGCACGCTCGAAGCACCCGCGCATGTCGTCGCCGGGCGGGGGGTCGGCTTCAGCGAGCCACTTGTCGCGGATCCGCTCGTAGGCCGCCCGCACCGTCGCGTGGCGCGAAAGTTCGAGCGCACGAAGTTCGTGGGCATGCTGTTCTTCGGTGGCAACGGGATGCTCGGCCAATTGAGGGTCTCCTCGGCGCGAATCGCGCCTGAGTCTTCACGCTAGCGACTCACCGGTGCTCGAGCAGCGCCTTCAAGCCCTCGAGGGTGGCTTCGTGGGCTTTGCGCCCCTGCGACACCACGAACGGACGAATCAGTCGAGGAGCATCGACGAAGCACCGCTCGACGAGCCGCGCCCCCGACGCGAAGTCGACCAGTCCCTAGCAGGTATGAAGGCGGACGCGAGGCGACTGCCAGGCGTGTCCCCGAACCTCTCCGTTGCCGCGAGGTTCCAGCGCCGCCACGTAGACGGTCTTCAGCTTGAGCGGACCGAGCGGGATCCGATCGACCACGCGATGGACCGAAGGACCCGGCAGGGCCTCCAGTGCAGGGAGCGCCTCGATCGAAACGATGAACGGATGCAGCGGGACGTAGCCGCGGAGATCGACGAGGAAGGCGTGCACCTCCTCTCGCGGGCCCCCGATCTCGCACGAGAGCGTGAAGTCCGGCTCCGCCTCGTCGCCCGACTGATAGGGCGTGCGCAGCGCGTCAGCCCGCCGGGATCGCGATCGTCTTGGACTCGAGATGCTCCTCGAAGCCGATGAAGCTGTGTTCGCGGCCGATGCCGGATTCCTTGTAGCCGCCGAAGGGCACGTCCCAGTTGTAGTACATGCCGCCACAGACGCTGAGCGTGCCGGTCCGGATCTTCGACGCGACCTCGATCGCCTTCTCGACGTCGGGTCCCATGATGCCCCCGGACAGCCCGTAGCGGCTGTTGTTCGCGATCCGGATCATATCGGCTTCATCCTCGTAGCCGATCAGGGTCTGGACCGGGCCGAAGACCTCGTTCTGGGCGATGTCCGCGTTCTCGTCCGCGATGAAGGCGGTCGGCTCGTAGAAATAACCCTTGTCGTGTCGCTCGGATCGCTTGCCGCCCACCAGGAGCTTCGCGCCCTGCTCGATCGCCCGGGCGACGTGCCCTTCGACGCGTTCCCGCTGCATCGTGCTGTTGAGCGGGCCCATCAGGTTCTCGGGATCGAAAGGATCGCCCCACTTCACGTTCTTCATCGACTCGGCGAGTGCATCGGCGCAGGCATCGAGCTCGCTCTTCGGCACGAGGAGCCGCGTCATGATCGCGCAGCCCTGTCCGGCGTGGAAGCACACGGACGCCCCCATCGCCCCGGCGATCATGGGCAGGTTCGGCATGTCGGGCATGATGATTGCGGCGGACTTGCCGCCGAGCTCGAGCTGCACGGGCTTCAGATTCCGACCGCAGACCTCGCCGATGTGCTTGCCGACACCGGTCGAGCCGGTGAAACCGACCATGTCGATCCGCGGATCGTTGGTCAGGAGCTCGCCGACCGCCGCATTGTCCGCGCTCGTCAGGATGTTCACCGCACCCGCCGGCACGTCCGTCTTCGTCGCGATGATCTCCGCGAGGAAGTTCGAGCACCAGGACGTCGTCGGGGCTCCCTTCATCACCACGGTGCAGCCGGCGGCCATCGCCCAACCGAGCTTCTTCATGTTGATGTCGTTCGGGACGTTCCAGGGGGTGATCGCGGCCATGACGCCGCGCGGCTCGCGAAGCAGGAAGCGCCGGGTCTTCGACCCCATGATCTCGGCGACGCCCATGTCCTTCTTCCATTCGAACTGGTCGAGATGGTCCGCGTAGTCACCGAGCCATCCCACGCCGGAATCGAGACCGGGGCCGTAGGTCATCTGGAGCGGCATACCGACTTCACTGACCGTGATCTTGCGCAGCTCTTCGAGGCGCTCGGTCAGTCCGTCGCGGAGCTGCCGGAGGCAGCGCGCGCGCAGCTCGTGATTCGTCGCCCACTCGCTCTCGTCGAACGCTCGTCGCGCGGCGGCGATGGCCCGTTCGGCGTCTTCCGCCCCGGCATCGGGAACCTGACCGATGACTTCTTCGGTGGCCGGGTTGATGTTGTCGAAGGTCTTCCCGCTCTTGGCGGCGACCAGTTCACCGTCGATCAGGAGTCGCGCGTTCTCGTACAGGCTCATGGCGTTCTCTCTCGTGGGGCCGACCGGAAGCGGGTCGGGCCAGAAAGGGTAACCCAGGAAAGCCGGGCCGGGCTTGCCCTGCACATCTTCGGAATACCTCGCGCGGGAGCGTTCTGCGGCCGGTTTCCCGGTGATAGAATGGTGAGCGCGCGTGCTGCGCCGAAGGAGAGAGGAAGATGGGACGACTGGAAGGGAAGACCGCGATCATCACCGGCGGCGCGCAGGGCATCGGCCGGGCCTACTGCCTCCGCTTCGCCGAAGAGGGCGCGAACGTCGCGTGCGTCGATCTCCGGATCGAGCAGGCGAACGACGTGGCGAAGGAGATCAACGACTCCGCGGCGACGGGCCGGGCCATCGCGCTCGAAGTCGACATCACGAGCGAGCAGGAGTGTGCATCGATGGCCGAGGAAGTCGAGCGGGAGTTCGGCTCGATCGACTGCCTGATCAACAACGCGGCGCTCTACTACGACCAGGACATCATGGACCAGTCGATCGACTATCTGCGCAAGGTCCTCGAGATCAACCTGGTCGGCCAGCTGATCTGTGCGCGCTCGGTCCTGCCGGCCATGAAGCGCCAGCAGAGCGGCTCGATCATCAACATCGCCTCGACGGCGGCCTACCCCCTACCGCTTCCGCCGATGCCCTTCGAAACGTTCTCGACGAACGCCTACGGTTTGTCGAAGTCGGGCATGATCTACATGACGAAGATGATGTCGCGGCAGGCGGGCCAGGACGGGATCCGCGTGAACGCGATCGCGCCAGGCGTGACCATGTCGGAGGCGACGAAGAAGGTCGTTCCTCAGTTCGCGCTCGACGGCCTGAAAGCGGGCTCGCCGCTCGGCTCGACGCTCGAGCCCGAGGATCTCACGGGCACCGCCGTCTACCTGGCCTGCGAAGACAGTCGACTCATGACCGGGCAGACCCTCGTCGTCGACGCCGGGGTCTGGTTGAACGGCTAGGCCGAGACACCGACCTCGAAGTCTCCCCGGTCGATCAAAGCCGAAGAGGCGATCGGGACGGTCGCCCCGACGATCAAGCTGAAGCGGCGGCGCGTTCCCGCGCTCGCTGATAGGCGGGGCGCGCCTTCATCGCTGCGAGATAGCGTTGCATGGCGGGATAGGGCTCGATCTCGCCGCGGGTCTCCACGACCTCGACGACCCAGCCCATCATCACGTCGGCCGCGGTGAACCTCTCACCGGCGAACCAGGTGCGTTCGGCGAGCACAGACTCGACGTAGCCGTAGAGCTGGCTCATTCCGTCCTTCGCCATCGCCGCCAGCATCGACTCCCCCGGCGGCCCCGCCAGTCCGGCCGCCTGAAAGTGATCCAGCAGGATCGGCAGCATCGCCGACCCCTCGGCGAAGTGCATCCACTGGAGGTAGTCCGGCCAGTCCTCGTCGCTCGGGTCCGGGCAGAGCGCGCCCTTCCCGTGGCGTCCGAGGACATACTCGAAGATCGCGCCGCTCTCGATCAGCATCCGCTCCCCGTCCCGGAGCATCGGCGCCTTCGCGTAGGGGTGGAGCTTCTTGAGTTCGGCCCCGGCGCGCTGGGTCTGCGGGTCGCGCTGGTGCGTCTCGACTTCATAGTCGAGGCCGAGCTCTTCGAGCAGCCATACGAGCCGGTCGGATCGGGAGTTCTCGAGGTGGATGATGGTCAGCGACATGGATTCCTCTGGCGGCGCGAGTCTAACAGGAGGGTATCGAAGTGGGCAGCGCGTCCGAAACCGGCGCTCTACCCTTGCGGGGTTTCCTTCGATTCGCGCTCGAAAGGGACCGCTCTCGCCGAACGAGCGACGCACGCGCGCAGCATCCGCACCCGAGGCGTCATGTCCGAGACGAACGAACCGGCTCTCCCCGTCACGCAGAAGAAGACGCTCTGTCGGATCTGCACAGCGCAGTGCCCGATCGTCGTCGACGTCGACGCGAAGGGGCGCCCGCTCGCCGCGCGTGGGGACAAGAACAACCCCCACTCGGAAGGCTTCTTCTGCCTGAAGGGCAAGCACTACCCCGAGATCCACACCGCCGACTCGCGCCTGCGCCACTCGCTTGCGCGGGGCCACGACGGAGCGCTCGCCCCGATCGAGGCGGAACGTGCGATGGACGAAGTCGCCGAGAAGCTAGGAGCGATCGTCGCGGAACACGGCCGCGAGTCCGTCGCGGTCTACATGGGCACCCTCTTCTATCAGTTGCCACAAACGGCCTCCGTCGCGACGGCGTGGATGGATGCGCTCCGACTCCGCCTGCGATTCAGCAGCGGGACCATCGACCAGCCTGGCAAGCAGACCGCTGCCGCAGCCCACGGCCACTGGCTCGCGGGCAGCCACGTCTTCGATGAATCGGACGTATGGATGTTGATCGGGACGAATCCCCTCGTCGCGATCAGCGGAGGAATCCCCCACGCGAACCCGGCCCGCCGCCTCAAGCGCGCACAGGACCGCGGGCTCCAGCTGATCGTGATCGACCCGCGTCGGACCGAGACCGCACGCCACGCCGCGATCCATCTCCAGCCCAGGCCGGGCACGGACCCGGCCGTCCTCGCCGGCCTGCTCCGGGAGATCCTTCACGCCGGCCTCGCCGACGAGGCGTTCGTCCGGGAGCACGTCGACGGCCTCGAGACCCTGCGCGAAGCGGTCGAACCTTTCACGCCGGAAGTCGTCGCGGACCGAGCGGACGTGGATCCCGAGGCACTCGTGCGCGCCGCCCACGTCTTCGCCCGCGCGAAGACGGGCGCCGCCACCGCGGGGACCGGTGCGAACATGTCGGGGTGGAGCAACGTGACGGAGTACCTCGTGCTCTGCCTGAACACCGTGTGTGGCCACTATCGACGCGTCGGGGATCGCGTCGCGAACCCCGGCGTGCTGACGACGCGCCGAAGCTTCCGCGCTCAGGCGATGTCGCCCTACCCGGTCGATGGCTTCGGAAAGCCGCTCGTTTCGCGCCCCGACCTTCCGCCGGCGGTCTGCGGCCTGCCCACCTCCGCCCTCGCGGACGAGATTCTCCACCCGGAGAGCGGGATCAAGGCGCTCGTCACGATCGGCGGCAATCCGATGCGCGCATGGCCCGACCCGAAGCGGACACGCCGCGCGCTCGAGGCCCTCGATCTGCACGTCTGTGTCGAGCCTCGCCTCACGGACACGGCGCATTTGGCCGACTACGTGCTTGCACCGAAACTCCCCCTCGAGACACCGGGGTGCAGTCTCTCCACCGAGAACCTCTTCACCGTCTCCCCCGCGCTCGGCTACACCGAACGCTATGGCCAATACGCCCCCGCCGTCGCGGAGCCACCGGAGGGTTCGGACCTTCGCGAGGACTGGCAGTATTTCTACGGACTGGCGAAGCGCATGGGCCTCTCCCTCGAAGTCGCCGCCGGCGTCTTCCCGATCATGGGCTGCGCGACCCCGCGAAGCGCCCTCGACATGGAGAACGAGCCGAGCTCCGACGAGATCCTCGATCTCGTGACGAAGGACGCCTGGATCCCCCTCGATCGATTGCGCCGCGACCGCACGAAAGTCCTATTCGAAGACGAGCCCGAGGTCCGGGTCGAGGCGGCGGACGAGAACGCCGGTCGGCTCGACGTCGGCAGCGCGCTCATGCTCGACGAACTCCGCGACTTCGCCACCGGAGACCGCTTCGCCCGAACGGGCTTCGATTACCGCTTGATCAGCCGGCGCATGGCGAACACCTTCAACTCGGTCGGTACCGACATCGACGCGCTGACGAAGCGCTACGGCACGAACCCCGCGTTCCTTCATCCGGAAGACCTCGAGGCCCTCGGCCTCTCACGCGGGGACCTACTCTCCCTCCGCTCGCCCCACGGCCGACTCGAAGCGGTCGCATGGCCCGATCCGGACCTCCGCCGCGGCCTGGTTTCGATGTGCCATTGCTGGGGCGGAGACTCCAGCGACGGGACGGATGCGCGCAAGTCCGGGGCGAACACGGGCCTCCTCATCAGCGTCGAGGAAGACTGCGCGCGCTTTTCCGGGATTCCGCTCATGAGCGGAATCCCCGTTGCGGTTTCGAGGGCCTGACGGACCTCGCAGACGCCCGACGGGTTCCCGACCCACATGGACCGGCGTCACTCTCTTCGGCGCCAAGCCAGCCGTCCGAGCGCAAATCCTGCGGCTACACTCTCGTTATCGTGATGTCCCTCCCCCTCGCAGAACAGCTGATCCCCGACCGCGAAGCGCTTCTCTCCCACCCGGTCTACGCCGGGCTCTCGAACGAGAATGCGGTCGTCTGCTTCATGGAGAGGCACGTATTCGCGGTCTGGGACTTCATGTCGCTGGTGAAGTCCCTCCAACAGAGGCTGACCTGTGTGGATGTGCCGTGGCTCCCGACGGGGGATCCCGTCGAGCGCCGCTTCCTGAACGAGATCGTCCTCGACGAGGAGAGCGACCTCGACGCGGACGGTCGCCCCCGCGCCCACTTCGAGATGTACCTCGATGCGATGGAGGCCGTCGGCGCCGATACGGAGCCGATCACTCGCTTCATCGACGCCCTGCGAGGCGGCGCGTCCGTCCCCGTTGCGCTCGAGACGGCTCGGCTCTCCCCCGGTGTACGGGCCTTCGTCGAAACGACCCTCGCGCTCTCGGCAGGGTCGGACGTAGAGGTCGCAGCGGCTTTCGCGTATGGACGGGAGCTCGTCATCCCGCCGATGTTCGAGGAACTCGTCGCGAAGCTCCGCGATCGAGACCCCGACCGGTTCGGCCCCCTGGCCTTCTACCTCGAGCGCCACATCCAAACCGACGGCGAGCAGCACGGGCCGATCGCACACCGCCTCGTCGACCGACTGATCGGCGACGACGCCAATCGTGCTGCCCTCGCCGTGAGCGCCGCCCGGCGCGCCCTGCAGGCCCGCATCGGCCTCTGGGATGAAATCAACGAGGCGTTCGAGGCTGCGTCGTAGGGACCGCGCCCTTCCGCAGCGATTCGTGGCGAAGGCGTACCCCCGGCGCTGAAAACGCGGAATCGATCGATCCCGACTACTCTTTCCAACCGCAGCCCACGATGAGCCGTGCCCGACGGGACCGGCTCCTGGAGGACGCCTCGATGGCCCCGTCCCGCCCCTCTCGCTTCGGCCCCGGCTTCTTCGCGGCGTTCGTCGCCGCCCTGCTTGTCACCGGCGCCTTCTCGATGTTCAGCAGCCGCCCCGCGGAAGCGACGGTGATCCAGGTATACAAGACACCGACCTGCGGCTGCTGCACCAAGTGGATCGACCACCTGCGCGACGCCGGCTTCGCGGTCGAGGCGACGGACCTGCCCGATCTCTCCCGACTGAAAATGGAGAATGGAATCGCTCGCGGCCTCGCATCCTGCCACACCGCCATGATCGACGGCTACGTGGTCGAGGGTCATGTCCCGGCGAGCGACATCCGCCGACTGCTCGCGGAGCGGCCGGAGATCACCGGCCTCGCCGTACCGGGCATGCCGATGGGATCACCTGGCATGGAGCATCCGGACCCTCATCGACACGAGGCCTACGACGTGATCGCGTTCGGACCGGGAGGCACGGAGATCTTCGCTTCTCACGCACCCTGAGACACGGGGACCGCCTAACGTCGACCGCAGCGCATCATCTCGAGCGACTCGGCCGAGGGCGGTGAGCCCATGAGTCGGTCGAACCGCCCTCGCCCCTCGAAGCGACGCGAGCAGTTCGGACACGCGCTCGCGTCCTCGGCGACCGGGCGCAGGCAGCGCGCGCAGAAATGGTCGACGGCTTCCGGGGCGTTCTCTTCGAGTCGGGTCGGCATCCTGGATTCTCCGCATCGGCAGCGAGCGCCGCACGCGGCGCCCCTCGCTCAGAGAGTGAGATGCCGTGAGGGCCGTTTGGGGACTCGGAGATTCATGCTTTTTTGCGAGACGCGGTCGATCGCCGGGACGCCCCGTCAGCGTTCCGACCCGGCCCCAAGGCGACCAATTCGACTGTAATTCCAGTAACTTGCAGCGCACCTCGGAGCTGGTTAGGTTACGGCCCGACTGAAATCCACCCCGCCGGCGGCGCGCCGCGACCCAGAGTCCCGCCCCGCCCAGGAGACCCTCTCCCATGTCCGTAGAGATCCCCGACGAATTCAGCTCGGTCCCCGTCCTCACCTTCAAGACGCTCAAGAACACCGAACTCGGCGCCCTCGAGATCACCCGCGACGAGGACGGCTCCGTCGTCTTGACCGGGATCCTGAAGCTCGTGACCGAGTCGATGCTCCAGTCGTACCCGCGCAGCGTCCTCGGCAAGTGGACTCCGAACCGCGCGCGCATCCGCTACACCGCGGAAGAGGCCGCGGGCCGCGATTGGAAGAACTACGCGACCGGTGAGACGGTCGACGTCGACGGCGCGCTCGCGATCTAGTCGGTCGACTTCGGGCGCGCGGCTCCCGTCGCGCCCCCGAAACGGCTAGCCCTCGGCGCTCGCCATCGCTTTCTCGGCTCGGGCACGCTGGAACGTGATGCAGGTCGAGTCCGCCGGGATTTCGTCCAGGGGTTCCCGAACGAGCGCGGGCGTGATCGCCACCTCCTCCGCGCGCGCGCGAAGCGCTTCGAGGTCGAATCCATAAAGGGCGGCGGCATTCTCACCGAGCATCATGCGGACTTCGTCTTCCGGGACGTCCGCGAAGGCGAAGCGCATGTTCTCGCGCGAGTACGGGTAGCAGCCCTCGTAGTGAGGGTAGTCGTTCCCCCAGAGCACGCGGTCCTTGCCGACGACCTCGCGACCGGCGACGTCCGCGGGGCTCGGGAAGCTCGCGCCATACCAGCAGTTGCGCTTGGCATAGAAGCTCGGGAGCTCTTCGAGGGGCGGATCGTTCGACGTGTCGATCTCGCCGATCGCGCCCATCTTCCACGCCAGGTACATCCCGTCCATGTGCTTCATGAGCGCAGGCGCCCAGGCGCAGCCGCTCTCGGTCAAGATGAACTTGAGACCGGGGAAGCGCTCGAAGACACCGCCCATGATCAGGGTCGTGAAACCGCGCTGGACGTAGAAGGTCATCTCCATCGCCCAGAGCGCATTCGAACCCTGCGCCCCGGAATAGGTCGGGCAGCCCTGGCCGGAGTGCTGGTTCATGACGAGGTCGTGATCCTGGATCGCCGCCCAGAGGCGGTCGAGGGATCGGTCGTTCAGCTGGGGAAGATGCACGTCGGAAGGCGCCGGCAGCGGGAGGAGCACGCCGCCGCGCAGCCCGTTCTCGGCGATCCACTCGACGTCCTCGATGGCGTCGTCGATGTCGTTCAGGTGAATCAGACCGATGCCCGCACGGGAGACGGGATCCTCCTGACAGAACTCGGCAAGCCATCGGTTGTGGGCCCGGGTGCCCGCGCGAAAGCGCCGGTACTGCTCGGGCGTCGGCGGCGGTGCGACGTGGAAGGCTTTCTCGTAGAAGGGCGGCACGGTGTTCGGAAAGATGACCTCCCCGACGACGCCATCGCCCAACAAGTCGCCGCGGCGGAGCTCCGCGTCCCAGTTCTTCGCCTTCTTGCCCCCGATGTGCTTCTTCGCCGGGTTCGTATAGCCGCCGCGCCACTCGTCGAACTCGTCGCGGAACTCGGGATCGAGGTAGTCGCGGTAGCCGGCAACGGAGTTTCCCGCGTGGGTATCGGCGGTGATCACGATGTAGGGCGTTTCGGAGGGCATGGATTCTCTCGCAGACGGCGGCTCGGTTCCGAAGCAGAATGCTTCCGATCGTCGAGAGAGCGTAACGAAATCGGGACCCGCGCCGGAGCGCGGCCCCACGCGATTTCCCTATGCTGAGGCGGCGCCATGCCGACCTCCGAATCGCTCCTCCTCGATCCCGATTTCGTCCGCGATCCCCACGCGGGGCTCGAACGCCTGCGCGAAGAAGAGCCGGTCTACTACGACCCGCACCTCGGATGGTGGTTCGTCACCCGCTACGACGACGTGAAGCGCATGCTCGCGGACCCGGGCCTCTCGAAGAGCCGAAGCGTGTTCGACGACTACGTCGCGCCGGAGCCGGGATCGTTCGCAGGGCGCTTCGACAGCGCGAGTGTCCTGCACAAGAACCCGGAGAACCATCGGGTCTGGCGCAAGCGCGTTGCCGCCGGGTTCACGCCCCGTGCCGTCCGGCGCATGGAGCGCCAGGTCCGCGAAGTCGTCGAACAATTCGCGGCGCCGATCCGCGAAGCGACCGGGCGTGTCGACCTCCTGGCGGCCTTCGCCGACCCGATCCCGAACACGGTCATCGCACGGATCGCCGGGATCCCGCCCTTCCCAGGAGACGAGTCGCGATTCCGCGCTCTGGCCCAGGACGTTCTCCGGCGGTACGTCTTCTTCGCCGACGAGGAGAATCTCCGGCGCGGCGATGCCGCCCTCGAAGAGCTCGCGGAGTGGATCCTCAAGTTGACCGGGGATCGCCGTCAAGAGCGAAGCGAAGATCTCGTCTCGGACCTCATCCACGAGGAAACGGAGCATCCGCCCCTCTCCGACGACGAGATCATGGTCTTCGTCGCGAGCCTGATCTCGGCGGGCTCCGAAACCACGACCCTCGGTGCCTGTCACATGTTCCGGCACCTCTTCGACCACCCGGATCAGTTCGCCCTCGTCCGCAAAGATCCCAGCCTGATCCCGAATGCCGTCCGAGAGGCGCTCCGATACGACTTCGGCTCCCTCGCCGCCGTCACGCCGCGATACGCCACCGAAGACTTCGAAATTCATGGCAAGACGATCCGTCGCGGCGACTCGATCATGCTGTCGCCGGCGAGCGCGAACCGCGACTCGTCGGTATTCGAAGATCCGCACCGTTTCGACGTGACCCGCGACGCCCGGGAGGCGCTCACGTTCGGAAACGGGCCGCACTACTGCCTCGGCGCGAACCTCGCGATGCAGGAACTCTCGTTCATGCTCGAAGCGGCGCTCACATTCCTTTCCGCGGACGCCGTCCTCAAGAGCAGCGAAGACGATTGGGAACAGGTCGGGATCATGCGCCGACCGCTCCGGATGATCGTCGACCTGAGGCGCTAGTCGTCGACCGAACGCGTGCGGCGCAACGCGCCCCGGGCCCGCTGCGGGCGAGTGACACGGTAATAGGCAAACGCGTCCGGCCTCTTCGAACCGGGAAGCTAGGGTTCGACGATGGCAGACTTCCTCGAGAGCAATGGAATGATCGACGCGGCCCGCGAGAAGTGGGACTACCGAGGCCAGCGACGCCCGGACTTCGCGAAGACGCCGGGCCCCGGGCAGGAGTCGGTCTGGGACTACCCCCGCCCCCCTAGAATCATCGCCGACTCTCGGCGAGTGGAAGTCCGCTTCGGCACGCGAGTGATCGCCGCGACGACGCGAGCCGTTCGCGTCCTCGAAACCGCGAGCCCACCGACCTTCTACGTCCCCCCGGAAGACGTCGACATCGCCGCGCTGGCGCCGAGTGGACGACGCTCGCTCTGCGAATGGAAGGGCGAAGCCATCGACTTCGACCTCATCGACGGCCCCGGCTCGGTCGCCTGGTGCTACCCGCGCGTGTTCCCCGAGTTCGCGGGAATCGCGGGCTGGTTCGCCTTCTATCCGTCTCGCCTCGAATGTTTCGTGGCCGACGAGCGCGCCCGGCCCCAGCCGGGCGGCTACTACGGCGGCTGGCTCACGGAAGAGATCGTCGGTCCGGTAAAGGGCGAACCCGGGATCACCGGCTGACCCCGAGGCCTGCCTTGGAAGGTGGATCGGAAGGTTCTCGGTGGCGATCTCGGTGCCCCCCCGACCTTCGTGGCGCGACACATATCGTTGTCACTCGACCAAGGGCGTCACGACGCTTTTCCCAGCGTCGGAGCGAGGCACGCCGATTCGCAGGAGAGGCTCGTTGGCCGGGACAGGCCGAATCTTCGCGCGCACCCGATTCAATCGGGGATCAAAAACGCGGCCGGGGCGAGGGGCCAAGCAAGACACGGACGCATCGCGCGGCAGACGCGGGGTCGCTTCTGCGACCTTCGGAAGAAATCTGGCGCGCCCGGCACGACTCGAACGTGCGACCCCTAGCTCCGCAAGCTAGTGCTCTATCCAACTGAGCTACGGGCGCGCAGATCTTCCGGTGATGGCGACGTCGGGGCGGGACCCCTGGGCCATCGGGACGCGGATCCTAGCGGTTCCGCCGCCCGGCGCCTAGACCCCCGTCCGAATGGGCTCGATCCGGGGGCAAATGGGCGGATTCGGGCGTTTTTTCGCCCTGTCTCGCCGGGTGGTCGGGCAAGGAACCCGGACGAGTTTTCCCGATACGGCGTGCCTGCCCACGGTCGCCGGGGGCGGCGATCGATCCCGAGGCTAAGGCTGCTTGGCGTAGTTGAAGATCGGGAAGAACTTGAAGAAGCCGTTCTCGGCCATGTTGATGAAACCGAACTGGAAGCCGTCGATCTGGTCCGTGATGTTGATGAAGCCGATCTGGACATCGGACTGCTTCGAAATATTCAGGCCACCGACGTCTACCGAGGTCCGGCCCTGGGCGATCTGGACGAAGCCCAGATTGAAGGCGTCCTCGGTGTTGTTGACCATGTTGATGAACGCCGCGTTGAGACCCTGATCACGCCCCGAGTGGTAGTTCATGAGCGAGAAGTTGGCGGCGCCATCCGTATTGCCCGTGACGCGGCTGACCCCGCCGATCAGCGCGAAGCCCGAACGGGTCTGGGTCTGGGAGACCGAGAAAAGACCGAGGTCGAAGCCCGACGTCTCTTGGTTGTTGCCCCACAAGAACGAGAGGCGCATCCCGTTCACGGATTCGTCTTCCGGGAAGTTGCGGTTCGGAATGCCGAACTGGAAGCCGGCCTCGGCGAGGGCGGTCGCCGGCACGAGCAGAGAAAAGACGAGCAGGACAAGGGCAAGTTTTCGAATCACGACGACTCCGGACTGGGCGTGGGGGCGGGCGCTCCGACGCGAGCTCGGGGGACCGCATCATGGTAGCGAAGCCGACCGGGCGCGGTGCGCCGGACCCGAGGTCTCGCGGGGCCCGGGGCAGCTCCGAGGAGCGTCGCGTACTGTCCGGGTGAACGCGCCACGCGGCGCTGCTGGAGATCCCGATGAGCGGAAAGACCGCAGGAACCGACAACGAAGGCTCGATCTCGACCGAGGTCCGCGGGCACGTCTTCCTGATCGGACTGAATCGCCCCGAGAAGTACAACGGTTATACGCCGACGATGGCGAAGCAGCTGGTGGACGCGATGACCCGGCTTGACGAGGAGAACGACCTCTGGGTAGGCGTGATTTTCGGCCACGGAGATCACTTCACCGCGGGCCTCGACCTCCCCAAGTGGACGGGGCGCATGGAAGAAGGCAGCCGTGGCACGTCGAGCAGCCCGACTGAGGGACGGATCGACATCGTCGGCCTCGGCAAGGCCTGCCGAAAGCCGATCGTGACCGCGACCCACGGCATCTCCTTCACCCTGGGAATCGAGCTCGCCCTCGGCGGCGACATCGTGATCGCCGCCGACGACTCCCGCTTCTCCCAGCTCGAGCCCAAACGCGGCATCCACGCGACCGGCGGCGCCACGATCCGCTTCGTCCAGCGCGCGGGTTGGGGAAACGCGATGTACCACCTCCTCACGTCCGACGAGTTCGATGCCCAGGAGGCACACCGGATCGGGCTCGTTCAAGAGGTCGTCCCGGCCGGCCAGCAGCTCGACCGCGCGATCGAGATCGCGGAGCAGATCGCCGAGTGCGCGCCGCTCGCCGTCCAGGAGACCAAGGCGTCTTCGCGGCGCTATCTCCTCGAGGGGCAGGACGCCGCCGCCGCCGCGCTCGCGCCGACACAGAAGCGGCTCATGGAAAGTGACGATGCTCGGGAAGGTGTCAAATCTTTCATCGAACGCCGCAAGGCGGAGTTCAAGGGCCGTTAGGCCGTGGCACTCAGGCGAAGGAGAAGCCCCGCCACCCGTCGGCGACGACGCCCTCGCAGACTTCCCGATACACGCCGACCCCGGCCGCGTAGGGCATGAACACCCGCGGCTTACCCGGGACGTTCGCGCCGAGATACCACGACCCGGCCTTCTCCATGAGCGTCGCGGACGCGACTTCGTTCACGTGGGCGACCCAACCCTCTTCCGCTTCGCCGTCGGCAGCGACGACCTTCGCGCCACGGGATTCCATCTCGGCGAGGCAGTCCATCACGAGATCGACGTGCTGCTCGATCGAGATGACCATGTTAGAGAGTACCGAGGGGCTGCCCGGCCCCGTGATCGTGAAGAGGTTCGGAAAGTCCGAAACCATGAAGCCCAGGTAGGCCCGAGGGCCCGCGGCCCACTTGTCGCAGAGCGTGCCGCCGCCGACTCCACGGATGTCGATCTTCGCGAGCGCGCCGGTCATGGCATCGAAGCCCGTCGCCAGAACGAGCGCGTCGAGCTCGATCTCGTCTCCGGCTGCGCCACCGAGCTGGACACCGGTCTCGCTGATCCGCTCGATCGGAGACTTCTGGAGGTCGACGAGGCGGACGTTGTCGCGGTTGTAGGTCGCGTAGTAGTCGATGTCGACACAGAGACGTTTGGTCCCCAGCGGGTACGAGCGCGGACAGAGCACCTCGGCGGTTTCGGGATCCTTCACGACCTCGCGGATCTTGCGGTGGACGAAGTCGGCGACCCGGGCATTCGCCTCCTCGTTCATCATCATGTCTTCGGCGACGCGCAGGAACATCGCGCCGCCCATCTGCCAGAACTGCTCGCAGGTCTTCTCGAAATCGGCCTCATCGGGCTCGAGGGCCGAAGTCAAGAGCGACTCGAACTCCTTCGGCTCGATATCGAGATCCCCGAAGCCCGACGCCAGGCCGAGCCTGTGAAGACGCCGGTGCTCGCGGTAGTTCTCCTTGAAGGCCGCCACCCACTTCGGATCGAGGGGATGATTGTGGGCGGGGACGCTGAAGTTGGGCGTGCGCTGGAAGACGGTCAGCTGGTCCGCCTGCTCGGCGATGATCGGAATCGACTGGATCGCGGAGGAACCCGTCCCGATCACGCCGACCCGCTGGCCGGAGAAGTCGACGCCTTCGTGAGGCCAGGCGCCCGTGTAGTAGTGGGGCCGCGAGAAGTCGCCGAGCCCGGCGATCTGCGGGACGAGAGGAACCGAGAGGCAGCCCGTCGCCATCACGACGACCGAAGCCCGAGCCGAGTCCCCGCCGTCGGTGGTCACGGTCCACTCTCTCGCGGCTTCGTCATAGTGGGCCGTCTCGACGCGACGCTCGAAGCGGATGTCGCGGCGGAGGTCGAAGCGATCGGCGACGTGCCCCAGGTAGCGCAGGATCTCCGGCTGGGTCGCGTAGCGCTCGCTCCACTCCCACTCACGCTCGAGCTCGGGCGAGAAGGAGAAGGAATACGCGAGGCTTTCGGCATCGCAGCGCGCGCCGGGATAGCGATTCCAGTACCAGGTCCCGCCCACGTCGGCCCCCGTCTCGTAGACGCGACAGGTCTTGCCGGCCTCGCGCAGGCGCTGGCTCATATAGAGACCGGCAAAGCCGGCACCGACGATGATCGCGTCGAAGCGCGCGCCCTCGTCTCGGGTTCCTTCGGTCATGTCTCTTCCGCCCGCTCGTTCGTCACGCAGCTCGTCGTTCACGAGCCCGGATCCCCAAGCCTAGCCCGGGCACGGCGCGCGCGTCGAAGCGACGGATCGGCCGTCGACTAGCCGGTCTTCTTCGTCACCACGAGCCAGAGCGCGTGGACCATGCCGGGCAGGCCGCCGAGCAGAGTCAGAACGATGTTCACGAAGAAGTGCAGGCTGAAGCCGACCTGGAGAAAGGCGGCGACCGGCGGCAGGAAGATCGAGAGGAGGATCTTGACGAGGTCCATGTTCGAGGCGCTCCCGGTTTGCGGCCACCGATCCACCGCCCGCCGACGGACGACGCGGCCGTGGCTTGCAGAATAGCAATGCAGCGCCGATATCCTTCGGATCGACAGAATGGGCCGAGCGCGCTTCTTTCTCGCGATGGCTGAATTCACCCTCACTCCCGAAGAAGTCGAGTCCGCGATCGAGCAGACCGGGGCGCAGTCGCGGAACCGCTGCCTCGAGATCTCACCGACCCATGCCGTCGCCGTTCACGAGGTCGACCAGAGCGCCCTTCGCCCGGGTCGACTCGTTTCCGGACCGACCCAGTTCGCCCTGGCGGACCTCGTCCTCTGGTACCTGACCTTCGGCGCGCTCGGGCGGATCGAACCGATGGCGCTCACGTCCGATCTCTCGATCCGATTCCTTCGTCCCGCACAGGGCCAGCGCGCCTACGCCCGCGCGGAGCTCGAGAAGGCAGGCCGCACGATGGTGATCGGGACGGTTCGGATCTGGATGGACGATGCGCCCGACCGCCTCGTCTCGACGGCCCAAGGGACCTACGTTCTCCCCCGCAACGATTGAATCGATCATCCCCGCGGCCTGGCCGCCAAACCAAGAGAGGAATCCCCCAATGGCAACCCGCATCGGCTTCATCGGACTCGGAGACATGGGCGGCGCGATGGCCGGCATCCTCGCACCGAACGGCTTCGATGCCTGCGTCTACGACTTGAACCCGGTCCCGGTCCAGGAGCTCGCCGAAGGCGGCGCAACCGCGGGAACGAGCTGCCGACAGGTGGGCGAGCACGCCGAGGTCCTTTCGATCTGCGTCCCGGCGGATGCCCACGTCGAGGCCGTCCTCCTCGGCGAAGGCGGAGCCCTCGACGGCATGGCCGAAGGATCGATCATCCTGATTCACAGCACGGTCCAGCCGGACACGATCGAGAAGATGGAGGCCGCGGCGAGAGCCCGGGGCATCGGTCTGATCGACGCGTGCGTGACTGGCGGCCGGGCGGCTGCGGAGACGGGCGACCTCACCATGCTCGTCGGCGGCGAAGAGGCGCTCGTCGAGCAGGCGCGCCCCGTGCTGGAGGCCTATGGGAAGAGCGTCATGCACGCGGGCCCGCTCGGCTCGGGCGCGAAGCTCAAGCTTGCGGTCAACCTGCTCACCTACGTGAACTGGGCCGCGATCGCGGAGTCCTACCGACTCGCGAAGGCCTCGGGACTCGACACGAACGCCTTCGTGGAAGCGGTGAAGTCGAACGGCCAGCTCTCGCAGATGCAGCAGCGTTTCCTGTCGAGCATCGAGATGCCCCCGGAGGCCGCTGCCTCCGACGGGTTCCAGGACTTCGTCCGACTCCAGATGCACACCGCAGAGAAAGATCTCGCCCACGCCCTCGAGCTCGGCCGGAAGAGCGGGATCGCCCTCCCCGCCGCCGGCCTCGTCGCCCAGGACATGGCGCGGATCTACCGCGTGATCGACGACGGCCGACGTTAGGCCGCGCTCCGAGAGCGCCGAGCCCGGAAAGAAAACGCCCGGCTTCCAAGGAAGGAAGCCGGGCGTTCTTTCATCCGCTCGAAAGAAGAGCGATCGAGCTAGCCGAGCGCGCCGTCGTCGCGCAGCTTCGCGATCTCCTCGGCGCTCTTGCCCAGCACGTCGCCGAGCACCTGATCGGTGTTCTCGCCGAGCGTCGGCGCCATGGTCGGGCACGGCGGCAGCGAGCCGTTCACGTAGACCGGCAGCGGGAGCTGCTCGCAGCCGACCTCCTCCGTCGGGTAGAAGCCCATGCGGTGCTGGAACTGCGGGTCGTCACCGATGTTGGCCGGCGTGTTGAAAGGCGCGATCGTCGTGTTGTGCTCCGTCGCGAAGTCGAGCCACTCGTTGCAGGTCTTCGTCATGAAGACCTCCTTGAGCTCGGCCTGAAGCTCCTCGTTGCCACGCGCGTGGTCCGCATACTTGCTGCCCGGCCACTTCTCGAAGAGGTCCATGCGGCCCGTGCCCTCACAGAAGTTCTTCCAGAACGCCTGCTCGGAGGCCATGAAGAGAACGTGGCCGTCCTTGGCTTCGTAGGCCTGGTAGCGAACGCCTTCCCACATGCCGGCGAGGCCGGCGGGTCGGCGGACGTAGTCGTCGGACGGGTTGCCCGTGACTTCGCTCTCGGGGCGGAGGTACGCGCGCTCGGACTCGATCCGGTACCAGTCCATGTACGCAGAGGCGTCGGACTGAGCCATCTCCATCTCGCAGCCCTCGCCCGTCTCGCGCGCCTTGATGACGCCCGCGAGGATCGCGATCGCGCCGACCATCGGGCCGACGTTGATTCCGACGTTCGGCATCGTGGGCGGGATCCGCTTGAAGCCCTTCTCGTCGGTCAGCGGCTGGACGATGCCCGACCAGGTGTCGTAGGCGATTCCGTGGCTCGGCATGTCCTTGTAGGGACCGGTCGCGCCGTAACCGGAGAGCGTCGCGAAGACGATCTTCGGGTTCACCTTCTTCAGGTCCTCGTAGCCGAGACCGAGCTTCGCGAGAGAGCCGGGGCGCATCGCCTCGACGACGACATCGGCGGAAGCGACGAGATCCTTGTAGAGCTGCTTGCCCTCATCGCTCTTCAGGTTGAGCGTGATGCTCTTCTTGCCGCGGTGGGTATGGAGATGGAGGAGAGAGACACCCTCGACGATCGGCCAGGTCATGGCGCGGATGTAGTCGCCCGACGGCGGCTCGACCTTGATCACGTCGGCGCCGAGGTCGGCGAAGAAGGTGGCCACGTGGCCCGGGCCGAGCAGGCTCGACTCGATCACGCGGACGCCGGACAGAAGATTCTTGTTGTCGCTCATGGGTCGTCACTCCGGTGGGGGTGGTTGGGGAGTCGGATCCGGGCCGATCGGCGGCCACGGGAAAAACGGTACGGACCGTCTCGTAATTCGGACGGCGCACAA
Source organism: Deltaproteobacteria bacterium (assembly GCA_002709835.1). Lineage (GTDB taxonomy): Bacteria > Myxococcota_A > UBA9160 > UBA9160 > UBA4427 > UBA4427. The sequence continues at coordinate 12,375 of PAQX01000086.1, read as the reverse complement.
CTTAACCGTTCCCGAGCCGGGCGGCACGCCCTGAAAAGGCAACCGTGGCAATGCCCTCGGGGACCCTGGATCGAAAGGGCTTCCAGCGCGCCCTCGGCGTTTTCCTGCTTCCGGAATCCGGGACGCGCCCAGCTCTCCGGAATCGTGACTAGCGGCGGCCGCGCTTCTCGCGGTAGGCCTTCCATTTCTCGGCCGACTCACGCAGTTCCGGGTTCAGCGAGAAGACGGTCTCCATCTTCTCCCACGCCTGCTCTTCCTTGTACGGGATGAACTCGCGGGGGAAGTTGCCTTCGTGGGGCAGGTAGTCACGGAGCACGCGGCGAGCGACCGTCGCCTTGTGGACTTCGTCCGCGCCGTCGGCCAGGCCCATCTCGGGCGCCTTGTTGTACATGGCCGAGAGCGGGGTCAGGTCCGTCGTGCCGAGCGAACCGTGGATCTGAAGCGCATCGAACGAGATCTCGCGCAGAACCCGCGCCATCGTGAACTTCACGGCGGCGATGTCGGTTCGGGTCTCGCGTCCCGAGGTCTGGTCCATCTTCCAGGCCGTCTCGAGTACGTAGAGCCGGAGCATCTTCAGCTTCGCGTAGGACTCGGCAATCTTCTCCTGCACCATCTGATGGTCCGAGATGATCGCGCCATGCGACTCACGGGAGAGCGCGCGCTCGCACATCATGTCGAAAGCCAGCTTGCACTGGGCGATGGTCCGCATCGCGTGATGGATCCGCCCGCCGCCGAGGCGGCGCTGAGCCAGCACGTGGGCCCCGTTCTCCGGACCGAGGAGGTGGTCGAGGGGAACGCGGACGTCCCGGTAAAAGATGTGATTGTGGTTGCGCGGCTCGGGCATGATCTCGACGCCGGGCGTATCCCGCGGCACCACGAACATCCCGTTCGTGCACATCACGAAGAGGATGTCGGCGACGCGGCCCGCAGAGGTGAACCACTTCTCGCCGTTGATCACCCACTCGTCGCCGTCCTTGACGGCGTGGGTCTTGAAGAGTTTCGGATCCGAGCCACCCTGGGGCTCGGTCATCGAGTACGCCGAGAACATTTCCTGCGCGAGCAGCGGCTCCAGCCAGCGCTTCTTCTGCTCGTCAGTTCCGTGGGCGGCGAGCATCTCCATGTTGCCGGTATCCGGTGCGGCGGCGCCGAAGAGCTGGGGGGCCGCCGGATACTTACCGAGGATCTCGTTCACCAGGCCGAGCTTGAGCTGACCGAAGCCGGGACCACCGAGCTCCTCATCGAGGAAGAGCGCCCAGAGGCCCTGATCCTTCACGTCCTGCTGGAGATCGCGAACGTACGCGCGAACGGCGGGATCCGGAAGGCGAACCGCGTGGGGAAAGAGGTAGCCGAGGGGTTCGACCTTCTCCTCACAGAACTGCTGGATCCAGTCGAGCTTCTCCTGAAATTCGGGCTCGGTCGAGAAATCCCATGCCATGGGTGCTTCCTTTCGTTGGATTGCTTTTCCTGAACCTGCGACCCTACCGCAGCCGCCGGCGCTTCGGACGAACCCACGGTCCAGAAGAGGGGCGGCTCACGACACTCGTAGAAGGATGGAAGACATGATCGGACTCGACGGCAAGCAGATCCTGATCACCGGCGCGGCCTCGGGGATCGGCAGGGCCCTTGCCGAACTCGCGATCGAGGGCGGCGCGCGGGTCACCCTCGCCGACGTCGACGGAGGGACGCTCGATGCGATCGCAGCGGGCGGGCGGGCGAGCGCGGTCGAGATGAGCGTCGCGGATCTCGCAGCCTGGAAGTCCCTCGAATCGCCTGCCCGCGGCTGGGACTTCGTCGCACTGAACGCGGGCGTGATGAGTGCGCCCCGGGATGCGCCCGCAGAGGCCTCCGACTTCCTCGCGATCACCTACGACCAGTATCGGCGAATCGTCGGCGTGAACCTCGACGGCGTCGCGTTCGGCATCCGCGAGACCCTCCCCCGGCTCGCCGAGACCGGCGCGATCGTCGCGACCGCCTCGATCGCCGGACTCGTCGGGTTCGGCGCCGACGTCGCATACTCGATGACCAAGCACGGCGTAATCGGGCTCGTTCGGGCGATGGCGAGTCAGCTCCAGATGCAGGGTCGTCCTCAGCGAATCTGCGCGATCTGCCCCGGTGGCGTGCAGACCAACATCGTCCCCGACTTCATGGAAAGCGAAGCGGAGATGATGGACCCGAGCGTGATCGCCCAGGAGATCGCGAGCCTCTGGACCACCGGCGAAAACGGCGAGGTCCGGATGAAGGTGCTCGCGAACGCGCCGGCCGAGGCGGTCGCCCCAGCGCCGATCCCCGGACTCGAGCTCGGTTGACCCCCTTCTCGACTAACGCGGACCGAATCGCTGCGCGGCGTCGAGACGGATCGTGCCGCCATTCAGCATCGGGTTCTCGATGATCGCCTTGGCGAGGAGCGCGTACTCGCGCGGCTCCCCCATGCGGTTCGGAAAGGCCGCGCCCGCGACGAGGGCGTCCTTCATCTCCTGCGGTGCCTGCTGGACGAGGCCCGTGTTGAAGAGGGAGGGCGCGATCGCGTTCACGCGGATGCCGATGTTTCCGAGATCCCGCGCGGCCACGAAGCTCATCGCGGCGATTGCGCTCTTCGCCGCGGCGTAGGACACCTGGCCGATCTGCCCCTCGAAGGCAGCGATCGAAGCGGTGCTGATCACGCAGCCGCGCTCGGCGTCATCGTTCGGCTCGTTCTTCGCCATCTGCTCGGCACAGAGTCGCAGGAAGTTGAAACTTCCGACGGTGTTCAGCTCGAGGGTCTTTGCGAAGTTGTCGAGGTCGTGCGGGCCCTTCTTGCTGAAGGTCCGCGCGGGGCCCCCGATCTGCCCGCCGGCAAGGTTCACACCGATGTGGAGGGCGCCGTAATGACCGAAGACCTCTTCGATCGCGGTCCCGACGCCGTCGTAGTCCATGATGTCGATGGCGCGGAAGATCGCATCTCCGGGGAGCGTTCCTGCGACTTCTTCGCCCTTCGAGCTGGCGAGATCGAAGATCGCGACGCGGGCGCCCTCTTCGGCGAGGAGTTCCGCCGTCGCCCGGGCCATGCCCGAAGCGCCGCCGACGATGATCGCGACCGAGTCCCTGATCTGCATGGCTCTCTCCCTTTGGCACGCAGGTCGAACAGATCGCGACCTCGTGCTTCGACTGTGTCCCCGCCCTCGAAACGGCGCAGGCGGATTCGCAGCGTCGCTGACGCGATTCCGGTCCGCAAGGACGCCCGCGGGCTCAGAGCCCCTTCTTCGGATCGATCGGCTGGGGCGCCGCGCGAACCATGCTGTCCTGCGAGAAGGTCGAGACGAGTCGCCCTGCCCGATCGAAGACGCGGCCTTCGCCATAGACCCGACCGCGGCCGGCCACCGTCGCGGCTTGCTGGACGAAGACTGAGTCGGCGAGGTCAAAGCGGTCCTGGAAGTGGATCGTATGCGCGATGACGCCCGTCGAGAGCGTGCGGTGGGCATCCTCGATCCGAACCTTTTCCGAGTGGGGCCGAAGCGCGAGACCGATGATCTCGCCGGGTTGAGACCAGGCCAGGACGGCCTGCTGGGCGGCGGTCGACGGCAGCCCCTCCGGATGACGGAGCCAAAACGCGAGCAGGGGCGTTCCATCCGTCGCGAACGCGTCCGGCTCCGGGATCGTGCGCGACTCGGCACCGGGAAAGCACTGGGAGCGCGCGTCGACCTCGAGGCCCTCGGGCGGCGCGGGCGCGGGATCGAGCGCGGGGCCGTGGCGAATCAGATCCGGCTCGTCCGAACTCAGGAGAAGCAGCCCGCGCGACAGGAGACGGTCTCCCTGATGCGCAGTGACCGTGACGCTTCCGAAGGATCGACCGGCGTGGGTCGTCTCGGTGCGGAGCGTCAGCGGTGCTTCGTAGGTCCCCGTCCGCGAGAAGATCGCCTGGATCGACTTCACCTCGAGCGTAGTTCCGAGCTCCGCGTCTGCGGCCATGATCATCTGCGCGAGCAGCTGACCACTGAAGACGACGCCACGACCTTCCGGGTCGAACTCCGGGTGAGGCGCTTGATAGGCGCCATCGTCTCGTCGTTTGAGTTGCAGCACCTTCGGCAGGAATTCACTCATGAATCGCTTCTCCCGGCCTCGGGAGGACACCCACGGCATGGACGGTCCCCTATGCTAGATCGATCGCGTCCCGTCGCCCCCTGAGAGGAGAGATTGATGCCTACCTTCACCCCGGACATCCTCCAAGGCCAGGTCGCCCTCGTGACGGGAGGCGGCACCGGCATCGGCAAGGAAATTGCCCGCACCTTCGGTCGTCACGGCGCCCGACTATGCATCGCCGCGCGCCGCCAGGAAGTGATCGAATCGACCAGGCAGGAGTTCGAGCAGGAGGGCCTCGAATGCCTCGCCGTGCCCTGCGACGTGCGCCAGCCGGATCAGGTCGAGGTCGTGCTCCAGGAGACCCTCGCGCGCTTCGGCCGGCTCGACGTTCTCGTGAACAACGCCGCCGGCAACTTTCCGGCGCCCATGGCCGGGATCTCCTACAACGGCTTCAAGTCGATCGTCGACATCGATCTACTGGGCACCTACAACTTCTCGAAGGCGGCCTACGATGCCTGGCTCGGAGAGCACGGCGGCAACATCGTGAATATCACCGCTCCCTTCGAGCAGATGGGCGCCGCCTACCAGGCCCACGTCGCGGCGGCGAAGACGGGGGTCAACTCGCTGACCCGCACCTGCGCGGTCGAATGGGGACCCAAGGGCATCCGCACGAACGCGATCGCACCCGGTGCCGTCGCGGAAACCGAGGGTCTCGACCGCTTCGGTTCCGTCGGCGACAACAGCGGGCGAAGCGGGCCGCTCGGCCGCGCGGGATCCAAGCAGGAGCTCGCGAACGTCGCGCTCTTTCTCGTGAGTGAAGCCGCAAGTTACGTGAACGGGCAAGTGATCTCGGTCGATGGCGGAAGCGGCGTCGACGGCCTGAAGATGCCGATGCCTTGATCCCCGCGATAGCCGCCGCTAGCTGCGCTTCTTCGCCACGTGGCGCGGCCCGACGATCACCGGCCTCGGACCGCGGATCCCGAGCCGAAGACCTGCGTGCGGTCGGACCAACTCCCGACCTGCTCTCAGATTCGCCCACATGCGATAGAAGAGACGTTGCCGGGTGGGATCCGGATCATCGTCGTAGCGATCGCGTCGATGCATCACGCTCAGGTTGTGGAAGAAGACGACGTCGCCTTCTTCGAGTTGGACGCGCAGGGCCATGTCGTCTCGATTCGCGATCGCTTCGAGCCGATCGAGCGCGACGACTTCGTCGGTCAGGACCGTCGCGAGGTCAGTGGGCCGTACGAAGTCGCTCGCCCGCCAGGCGCGATGGGCGCCGATCGGCGAGCCGAGCCGTTCGGTGGGCTCGGGCATGATTCGCCTCCTCGATGGCGAGCACCGAGACCACGCAGCCTCGAACGTCGCAGAAGGTCGAAGCTGCGTCGAGACGGACGAACGCGACGCACGGGTGGTCGGCCGAGGCCCGACTATGCGAACGTCCGACCGGGATCCGACTATGAAGCACGCCCGGGGAGCCCTTCGAATGAATCTCGACGCCGGATCGCGCACGACCGTGCTGATCCATTACTACCGCGCAATGGTCGGACGCGCCGACACGTGGCGCGTGCGGATGGACACGACGACGAACTGGGCGATCGGCGCTACGGCGGCCTTGATGTCTTTCGCGCTGGGGGCGCCCGAGATCCCCCACTACGTCGTCTTCCTCGCTTCGTTCCTAACCTTCATCTTCCTGCTGCTGGAAGGCCGGCGACTGACCTTCTACCACCTCTGGCAGCAACGCGTGCTTCTCCTCGAAGAGCATTTCATCGCGAGAGCCACGCGCTCGCAGGAAGAGGAGGTCGATCTGGACGCCTTACAAGCCGCCCTCGACGCCCACCTCGGACAGACCGTGCCGACGATGTCGCTCCGCAAAGCCATGTCTCGGCGACTCCGACGCGTGTACGTCTACCTGTTCCTGGCGCAGGTCTTCGGGTGGGGGCTCAAGCTCACGATTCACCCAACGTCGGCGACGTCCACGAGCGAGTGGGTTTCACGTGCGGGCATCGGGGCGGTCCCTGGCGCAAGCGTTCTGACGCTCGTCGTCGCCACGCTCCTCGTCGGGGCGATCCTCGCCGCGTTCGGCGGCGGGCCCTGGTCGAAGGATAAGACGCCGCTCTAGCGGGATCGCCCCTCCGGCCTAGCGCGCGCGGACCGCGCGCCCGAACGCACGCACGTCGCCCACGAAGAAACTCGGATTTTCGAAGGCCGCGAAATGGCCGCCGGTCGGTGCCTCGGCCCAGTGGACGATGTCGCTGTAACGCTTCTCCGCCCAGACGCGCGGCGTCTGCATCATCTCGCCGGGGTAGCGGCAGTAGCCGATCGGTACGTCGACCTGCCCGCTCCACGGATCGGCCGCGTAGTTGCCGGCGCGCATCGACTCGCAGTAGAGGCGGGACGCGGAGTGGGCGGTCTCGGTGAACCAGTAGAGGGCGACGTTCGCGAGAAGTTGATCCTTCGTGTAGGCGTCGCGCACGTTCGCGTCGCTCCAGGCCTCGAACTTCTCGAGCTGCCAAGCGAGGAGCGCGACCGGCGAATCATGCATACCGAACGCGAGGGTCTGCGGCTTCGTCCCCTGGATCGCGCTGTAGCCGGTTCCGTCCGCGATGTCGGTCGAGGCCTTCGTGAACGCAGCGAGTTCCTTCTCGGTCACCCCCTCCCAGGCGTCCGGCGCCGCCATGTCGTCCGGGAACGCGAAGAGCATGTTGAAGTGGGCACCGATCACGTGCTCCGCATGGGCCTCCGCGAGACGGCGGGTCAGGACGGCCCCCCAGTCGCCCCCCTGCGCGAGGTAACGGCCGTACCCGAGCTGCTGCATCAGGTCGTCGATCGCAGCGGCAGCGAGATCGATGTGGAAGCCGGGGCGTCGAGTCGGGCCGGAAAAGCCGTAACCCGGGATGTGCGGACAGACGACGTGATAGGCATCCTCGGCCGTCCCACCGTGAGCGGTGGGGTTGCGGAGGGGCTCGATGATCTCGAGGAACTCGACGACGCTTCCGGGCCAGCCGTGGGTGATCACGAGCGGCGTCGCGTCCGCGTGCTCCGAGCGGGCATGAACGAAGTGGACCCGTTCGACGGCACCGGGCGCGCCCGCCTCCGCCACGCCTTGCTCGTAGGCGTTGAACTTCGCCTCGATCGCGCGCCAGTCGAAGGTCGTTCGCCAGTACTCCGCGTATTCCTTGACCGTGTCGAGATCGGCCCCGTAGCCCCACCCGGCGTCGGGCAGCGCCTCGGGCCAGCGGGTGCGCGAAAGACGCTCGCGAACGTCTTCGAGGGAAGCTTCGGGAATCTGGGCAGTGAATGGCTGAATCGACACGAAATCTCCTGATCGGGATGGTCTCCCGAGGATAGAACCTTCGAGACGGGTCTGGCCCCCGGCCGCGGAGCGTGGAAAGGTCTCTCGAAGAGTGGAGGCACCATGGACCGGATTCGCGTCATCGTCTGGGGAACCGGCTTCGTCGGCCTGAGCGTCCTTCGGAACCTGATCACCCACCCCGCCTACGAGGTCGCCGGCGTGCTGGTGAACGATCCAGCGAAGGATGGGAGGGACGTGGGCGCGCTCGCGGGGCTACCCGAGGCGGGGCTCACGGCGAGTCGCGATGCCGAAGAGGTCCTCTCACGACCGGCGGACGCGGTCTGTTATTTCGGACCCAGCGCGCTCCACATGGAGACGAACCTCGCGAACTTGACCCGGGCGCTTCGCGCTGGCAAGAACGTCGTCGAGACGACGGTCGGCGCGCTCCAGAATCCCGAGCGCGCTCCGGACGTGATTCGCGACACGATCGAAGCCGCCTGCCAGGATGGCGGCACGACCTTCTTCTCGGGCGGCATCGATCCCGGCTTCGGCAACGACCTGCTTCCGCTCACCCTGCTCGGCCTCTGTGGTCGCGTCGACCGGGTTCACACGACCGAGTTCCTCGACGCAGGCTCGTATCCGGACCAGGCGAGCCTCGCTTCCATGGGGCTCTGTTCCTCGCTGGGCGACCCCGCGCTCCTCGACACCCCCGGCTTGATGACCTCGATCTGGGGCGGTCCGCTCTACATGATCGCGAAGGCGCTCGGCGTCGAAGTGAGCGAAACCGTCGAGATCTACGAGCGCTGGGCGACGCCTTCGGCGATCGACTTCGAGAGGGGCCGCGTCGAAGCGGGCTGCGCCGCCGCCCATCGGATCAAGCTCTCGGGGGTCGTCGACGGCGAAGAGCGGATCGTGATCGACCACATCCACCGCGTCGTCCCGGACATCGCGCCGGATTGGCCCCGGCCCGCTTCAGATCCAGCCCACGCCAACCGCGTCGAGATCACGGGCAGCCCGAACATCGCACAGGAGACGGTCCTCGCGGACGAGTTCACCGGGGACGGCAATGCCGGCGGCTGCCTCGCCACGGGCATGCGCGCGGTCAATGCGCTGCCCCCGGTCGTCGCGGCGGCGCCGGGGATCCTCTCCACCCTCGATCTGCCGATGATCGCCGGGACCGGCGGGATGGGGCACGCCAAAGCGCTCGCCTGAGTCCGCGGCCGACACATCGAGCGCTGAGACCGCGTCCTCGAACGCGTCAGTGCCTCGCTTCGAGGCGGATCTCGGTGGGCCCGCGCACGAGGAACGAGTCGACCCACTCGCGCCGGGTCTCGATCCGGGTGCGCTTTTCGAGATGCGGAAGCAGCGCTTCGATCGCACAACGCGCTTCGAGTCGAGCCAGCGAACTCCCGAGGCAGAAGTGCTTGCCGAACCCGAAGCCGACGTGTCCCTGGGCGCGGCGCTCGATGTCGAAGCGATCCGGTTCTCCGAACTGTCGCTCGTCGCGGTTCGCGGAACCCAGGATCGGCGCGACCATCGCTCCCTTGGGAATCCGCACGCCGCGGATTTCGGTCTCGCGCGTGGTCTGTCGAAAAAGCATCTGCACCGGTCCGTCGTAGCGAACAGTCTCCTCGAGGGTCGACTCGACGAGGGTGGGATCGGCGATCAACTTCTCGAGCTGATCGGGATGGTCGAGCAGCGCATTCACGGCGTTTCCGATCAGATTCGTCGTGGTCTCGTTACCCGCGATGAGCAGGACCATCACGAAGGTCACGATGTCGTAGTCGCTCAGCTGCTTCCCGTCCTGAACGGCCACGATCTGGGAGATGAGATCGCCCTTCGGATCCTTTCGTCGCGCACGCGCCGTCTTCCGGAGGTAGGCCGACATGTTCACGAACATGTCGACGAAAGGCGCCGCGAGGCGATCTGCTCGGCCTTCGTTCGTCGAGATGCTCTCGACCACGGTGTCGGTCCAGCCCTTGAACGTGTCGAGCATGCCGGACTCGATCCCGAGGAGTTCCGAGATCATCGTAACTGGGAGCGGCACCGCGAGGTCCTTCATGACGTCGAAGTCCTCACCGCGCTCGAGGCGTGCCGTGCAGGCCGCGGCGACCTCGCGGATCCGTGGCTCGAGTCTGCCGATCCTGCGCGGCGTGAAGCCGCGATTCACGATAGTACGCATCTCCGAGTGCTCGGCGCCGTCTTCCATGATCAGACCGCGCGCCGTTCCGAAGTTCTTCGGGTGCATGCGCGCCTTCAGCGCAACGAGTCCGATGAAGCGGAAGAGTCGCCACTCGAGAGGCGGCGGCCCTTCCTTGCCGCTCTGCATCAACATGATCCGCATCCCGTTCGACGAGAAGGTGTCGTGGTCCTTCAGCACCTGCATCACGTCGTCATAACGTGTCACGCACCAGACGTTCGCCTCCGGCGCGAAGACGACCGGTGCTTCGTCTCGCAGTCGTCGGTACGTGCTATAGGGGTCGGCGCGAAGCTCGGGAGCGAAGGGTTCGAAAGCGATCGTCATAAACGGGGACCTCGCGTCGAACCCTAGCCTCCCGCGGATCGAGGGGGCCGCGAACCGTTTCCGCGGCGTCCTCCCCGGCCCGCCCGCCAGGGAATGACGTGGAGATCCGTCCGAGCGGTTCATCTCCGGACCTCGCTGAACGAGCTGGTAGGAAGCATGCATCGCCGACCGAAGCGCGACGTCACGGCAAGCCGAGCGTAACGACCGCGCAGTTTTCCGCGATTCACCGGTCCGCAGTCGGGGTAAAGATCCGATCCAACCGGACGATAAGCGGGGGCATCCGGCAACGGCAACGCCGCGTTACCTCCTGGAAGGTCGTCGGGTCGCGCTGGATCGCTTCACGAAACGGCAAACCTGCGGAAACGCAGGGGCGCAAAGCTTGTTGCCCTCCCGGATCGGATCCGCGGGTCGAACGGCTGTTGAAGGAGCTCGCATGCCCTCCGCTCTCCACTCGCCCCCGGCGCTCGCGCCGGAGGCACCGTCACAGACGGTCGCCCCGCCAACGGAATCCATGGACTCGAATCGCAGATTCTGCTTCGTCGGTCGTCAGCCGCTCGTCGATCGCCAGGGAAAAGTCGCCGCCCACGACCTGCTCTTCCGGGACTCGGAGCGCGCGACCGAGGCCTCCTTCGAGGCGCCCCTCGCTGCGACCGCTCAGGTCCTCGTCACCACCTTCACCGATCTGGGTCCGTCGTCCCTGATCGGCGCCCTCCCCGGATTCGTGAACGCGGACCCGGAGCTCGAGATCGCCGAGCACCTCTCGGCGCTACCGGAGATCCCGTTGGTCTTCGACGTCCCCGCCGGCGTCGTCGTCGACGAGACGCTCCTCGAACGGATGGACCAGATCCGGAGCGCCGGATTCCAGCTCTGTCTCGATGACTACGACTACAAGGACCCGCGCGAGTCGCTCCTCCCCCTCGTGCAGTACGTGAAGGTCGACTTCTCGCGATACAACTCCGCTCGTCTCCGCAAGATCGCGCGGACGCTGGTCGAGCATCAACTCATCCGAGTCGCGACGAGGATCGAAACCGAGCGCGGTCAGCGCATCTTCGAACAGCAGGAATGGCAGCTCGCCTGCGGCTTCTTCTTCGCCCATCCCGAACAGGTCGCCCGCAACTGCCCCTCGATCCGCCGCAGCCGGATGTTCGACCTGTTGGGTCGGATCGACGAACACACACCGACGGACGACATCGCGAGGGACCTGCAGCGCGTCCCTCACCTGACCATGAACGTGCTGTCGATGGCGAACCTCGTGCGTGACGACGCGGCCCAGCGGATCGAATCGGTCGAGCAGGCCATCGTCATGCTCGGCCGCGATCGACTCATACGCTGGCTCCATCTTCTCCTCTTCTCGAGCGACGAGCCGAACGGTATGGCCGATCCCCTCTGCCAGCTCTCGAGCACCCGCAGCACGATGATGGAACGCCTCGCCCGGGCCTCCTCGAGCCCCGAGCTCAACCCCGAGCGCGCCGCGCTCACCGGGCTTCTCTCTCTCGCCCCGGCGCTCCTCGAGCTGAGCGTGGAAGAGGTCTGTCGCAAGCTCGCGCTCGAATACTCGGTCGAGAAGGCGCTGCTCCGAAGAGAAGGCCCCCTCGGCGAACTCCTCGAGCTGATCGAATGCCGTGAGGCACAGGATTTCGCGGGCCTCGACCGTCATCTGGCGACGCTCCGCCTCGATTGGGCGGACCTCGAGTTCGCCGCCGTCGAAACGATCGGTTGGAACGAAGAACTCTCCGGTGTCCGTACGGCGGGGAATCAGCCTATTCGCGTGGGCTGAACGGGGCCGACGCTAGTCGGACAAGGCCTGTCGCATCACCACGAACATCGACTCGCGAAACCGCTTCGTCGCGGCGGAGTCGGCCACGATGCCGTCGAAGCCATGGAAGACGCCGTCGATCACGATCGTCTCACAGGGCACGCCAGCCTCTCGCAGGCGCTCACCATAAGCCACGTCTTCGTCGCAGAAGAGATCGAGCGAACCGACTCCGATCCACGTCGGCGGCAACCCGGACAGATCCTCGGTGCGCGCCGGAGCGGCGATCAGATCCGCCTCCGCCCCGCCCGCCTCGTGACCGAGATAGGCGGACCACCCGACGCGATTCGCCTTGTTGTCCCAGAGCCGGAAGCCGCTCTCGTCGAGGTCAGTCCGGTTCACCGTCCGGTCGTCGAGCATGGGATAAACGAGAATCTGCGCCGCGAGTCGGATCTCACCATGGGCGCGCGCATGAAGCGCTACCTGCGCAGCGAGCCCACCGCCAGCGCTCGCCCCCGCGACCGCGATCCGATCCGCATCGACATCGTGCCGCTTAGCCAGCCACGTGAGCGCCGCATACGCATCGTCGAGCGCCGCCGGAAACGCGTGCCGGGGCGCCAGCCGATAGACCGGGGCTACGACGACCGCGCCGAGTTCGTCCGCGATCTGGCGACACAGCGCATCGTCCTGCTTGGGCGAGCCCATCAGGAACCCCCCTCCGTGCAGCCATAACACAGCGGGAAGAGG
>PAQX01000085.1 GCA_002709835.1 Deltaproteobacteria bacterium | reverse complement strand
TTTCGCTGCAAGGACCTTCTCTTTGATTCCACCGACTGGCAAGACCTTGCCGCGAAGCGTGATCTCTCCGGTCATCGCTACTCGCGGCTGGAGCGCCCGACCCGTCATCAACGACGTCAGGGACGAAACCATCCCGACTCCCGCCGAGGGACCGTCCTTCGGGACCGCCCCCTGCGGCACGTGGACGTGCAGATCGTGGGTGTCGAAGCGTTCGTCTTCGAGCGAGAACGAGTCGGCGTGGTTCCGCAACCACGAACGCGCCGCCTCCACCGACTCGCGCATCACGTCTCCCAGGGAGCCCGTCAGCTTGAGCTCCCCCTTCCCCTCCATCTCGGTGGCCTCGATGAAGAGGATGTCTCCGCCGGTCGGCGTCCACGCGAGCCCCACGGCGACCCCCGGCAGCACGTCGTCCTCCGCCAGATCGGGTTCGGCTTTGATCGGCCCGAGCAGCGTCCCGATGTCGTCCGTATCGACGACGACGGCGCCTTCCGTCTCTCCCTCGGCGATCCGCCGCGCGACCTTCCGGCAGACCGCTCCGATCTCGCGTTCCAGATTCCGCACACCGGCTTCGCGGGTGTAGCTCTCGATGATCTTCGTGATCGCGCCCTCGGTCAGCTCGAAGCCGGCGGCGCCGACACCATTGCGCTCGACCTGGCGCGGCACCAGGAAGTCCTTCGCGATCTCGCGCTTCTCCTCGAGCGTGTAACCCGGGAGCTCGATCACCTCCATCCGGTCACGCAGCGCGGCCGGCACGTTGTCGATCACGTTGGCCGTCGCGATGAACAGGACCTGGGACAGATCGAAGGGAACCTCGAGATAGTGGTCACTGAACTCGTTGTTCTGCTCGGGATCGAGCACCTCGAGCAGCGCCGAAGACGGATCGCCCCTCCCATCGGCCCCGACCTTGTCGATCTCGTCGAGGACCACGACGGGGTTGCGGGTCCCCGCCTTCCGCAGGCCCTGCACGAAACGACCGGGCAGCGCCCCGACGTACGTGCGGCGATGCCCGCGGACCTCTGCCTCGTCGCGCACACCGCCCAGCGAGATCCGGACGAATTCGCGCCCGAGTGCGCGGGCGACGGACTTGCCCAGCGAGGTCTTCCCCGTGCCGGGCGGGCCGGTGAAGCAGAGAATCGGACCCTTCAGGTCCCGCTTGAGCGACAGAACCGCGATGTACTCGATGATTCGGTCCTTGATCTTCTCGAGTCCGAAGTGGTCCTGGTCGAGGACCTCCCGCGCGCGCACCGTATCGAGCACGTCCTCGGAGTATCTGGCCCACGGAAGCGCGACCATCCACTCGAGGTAGTTGCGGATGACGGCATGCTCGGCGGCGGCGGACGGGGTCTGGGAAAAACGTTCGAGCTCACGCGTCGCCTGTTTGTGGGCCTCCTCGGGCATCCCCGCTTCTTCGATCTCGGCCCGCAAGCGCTCGACCTCTTCCTCGTCGTCCTCGCTCTCCCCCAGCTCCTTGCGGATCGCGTCGAGCTGTTGCCGAAGCATGTACTCGCGCTGGGTACGGCCCATCTCGTTCTGGACCTTCTGCTTGATTTCCGTCTCGATCTGGATCGCTTCGGTTTCCTTGGAGAGCTGATCGAGCACGAGGCGGAGCCGGATATCGACTTGCTTGGCTTCGAGGATCTGCTGCTTACCCGCCACGTCCAGGTCGAGGTTCGAGGCGACCAGATCCGCGAGCTTCGACGGATCGTCAAGGTTCGCGACCAGGACCTGCAGCTCGTCCGAAAGACGCGAGCTCTCCGACACGAGAGTGCTGAACTGCTGCGCCACGCTCCGAACGAGCGCCGTCATCTCAACGGACTCGTCCTCGTACCCGCCCTCCTCGATCCGCTGGATCTCTGCACGGAGGAAAGGATCGCTTTCGGTGAACTGCGAGAGCTCCACTCGGGCGACCCCCTGGACGAGCAGGCGGTACGAATCGTCGGGGAACTTCAGCATCTTGACGACACGCAGCACGGTTCCGACGGAATAGACGTCGTCGGCGCCGGGTGGCCCGCTCACGTCGCGCTTGACCGCGGTGCAGACCATCAGTCGATCGGGGCGAAGCAGTACGTCGTCCACCAGCCGCTGGGAGGCCGGCGTATTCACCAGGAGTGGCGAAAGCAGATAGGGAAAGAGAACCGTGTTCTTCAGAGGCAGCACGGGCAGCGACTCAGGCAGCTCGGTGAGCTCCTCGAAGTCCTCTCCGGGCCCCGACCCCACGGCGATCTCCATCCCGCCGACCTGCTCCTCGAATTCTTCCTCGTCTTCCAACATCTGACTTCCTGCCGGGACGGACCCGGCCTGCGGCTACTCGCTTCCGTCGTGCTCGACGGTCAGTTTCCGGGACTCGGGCGCACGTTTTGGGATCCGCACTTCGAGGAACCCGTCCTCGAGGCGCGCCTTCACCGCGTCGGGATCGAAACTCGCTTCGATCGGAATCTTGCGTTCGAAGGGGCCGAACGAGATCTCCATCTGCTGAAGACGATCGATCGCCTCGGAGGACGGCGTCCGCCTCACGCCGCGGAGCCGCAGCACCGCGCCTTCGACGTTCACCTTCAGATCCTCCCCCCGAACCCCGGCCACCTCGAAGCGCACCCGAATCTCGCTCGCCGTCTCGAACACGTCCGCAGCGGGCTGCCAGCGGTCTCCCCGAAGTCGGTCGGGAAACTCGCCATAGAGTTCGACAAGGGGATGCGGTCGGGTCTTCTCCGAAATCGGACCTCTCCTCGGCGACGGATCGGCCCCGTCGCAGATACGCCTACTTCTCGGAAGTGTCCGTGAACTCGGCGTCGATGACGTCGTCGTCCGCTCCGCCCCCGGCGCTCGCCCCACCGGCCTCCGCGCCCGGGTTCGGCGGCATGCCCTCGGCGCCCGCCCCAGCCGCTTCGCTCTGGTAGAGCTTCTCTGCGACCTTGTGGAGCTCCGCCTCGACCCGCTGCTTGGCCGCATCGAGCTTCCCGGCGTCCCCGGAATCGAGATCCGCCCTCGCGTCGGCGAGCACGCCCTCGAGACTCGTCTTCTCGGCTTCTTCGAGCTTGTCGCCGTTCTCCGCGACCATCTTCTCGGCCTGGTAGATCATGCTGTCGAGTTCGTTCTTCTTCTCGATCGCCGCGCGGCGTTCCTGATCCGCGCTGGCGTTCGCCTCCGCGTCCTGGACCATGCGATCGATCTCGTCATCGTTGAGCGCGCCGGCGCCCTCGATCCGAATCGACTGCTCCTTGCCGCTCGCCTTGTCGGTCGCCGAAACGGACAGGATGCCGTTGGCGTCGATATCGAAGGTCACCTCGACCTGCGGGACGCCGCGCGGCGCAGGCGGGAGGCCGTCCAGGATGAACTGCCCGATCGACCGGTTGTCGTTGGCCATCTCGCGCTCGCCCTGGAGGACCCGGATCTCGACCTGCGGCTGGTTGTCCGCGGCGGTCGAGAACACCTGCTGCGCCTTCGTCGGAATCGTGGTGTTGCGCTCGATCAGCTTCGTCATGACGCCACCGAGGGTCTCGATGCCCAACGAGAGCGGGGTCACGTCGAGCAGGAGCACGTCCTTGACGTCACCCGCGAGAACGCCGCCCTGAATCGCAGCGCCTACCGCGACCACCTCATCCGGGTTCACCGTCTGGTTCGAATCCTTCCCGAAGAGGTCCTGCACCTTCTGCTGGACGAGCGGCACGCGCGTGGAGCCACCGACGAGGACGACCTCGTCGATCTCGCTCGCCGAGAGTCCGGCATCCGAGAGCGCCCGCTTGCAGGGCTCGAGGCTTCGGTCGACGAGATCGTCGATCAACTGCTCGAACTTCGCACGGGTGAGCTTCAGGGTAAGGTGCTTCGGGCCCGTCTGGTCCGCCGTGATGTACGGCAGGTTGATGTCCGAGGCCTGGGCCGTGGAGAGCTCGATCTTGGCCTTCTCCGCTGCCTCGCGCAGGCGCTGGATCGCCATCGGATCCGTGCGCAGGTCGATGCCCTGATCCTTCTGGAACTCCTCGATCAGGTAATCGATGACCCGCTGATCCAGATTGTCGCCGCCGAGGTGCGTGTCGCCGTTCGTGGCCTTCACCTCGACCACGTTCTCCCCGACCTCGAGAATCGAGATGTCGAAGGTACAGCCGCCGAAGTCGAAGACCGCGATCTTCTCGTCATCCTGCTTGTCGAGTCCGTAGGCGAGCGCCGCCGCCGTCGGCTCGTTGATGATCCGCTTGACGTCGAGGCCCGCGATCTTCCCTGCGTCCTTCGTCGCCTGGCGCTGGGCGTCGTTGAAGTACGCCGGCACCGTGATCACGGCGCCCGTCACCGTCGCACCGAGGTAGGCCTCGGCCGCGGCCTTCAGCTTCCCGAGCACCATCGCGGAGATCTCCGGCGGCGCGTAGGACTGGTCGTCGATCTTGATCGCGACGCTGCCGTCCTTGCCCTCCACGACCTCGTAGGGCACGAGGCTGATCTCTTCCGGCACCTCGGAGCGACGGCGGCCCATGAATCGCTTCGCCGAGTAGATCGTCTTGGTCGGATTGGTGACGGCCTGGCGCTTCGCAATCGCGCCGACCAGGCGCTCGCCGTCGTCCGCGAATCCGACGATCGACGGGGTCGTTCGCCCGCCCTCCTCGTTCGCGATCACGGTCGGCTGTCCGCCTTCCATCACGGCCACCACCGAGTTCGTGGTCCCCAGGTCGATGCCGATGATCTTGCCTTCGTCTGCCATGGCTTCCTGCCTCTGCCTTTCGTGGCCTTTTCCGCGTGCGGACACGGGTCCCTCCGGCCCCCGCCGGTGGCCCTCGACCGATCCGCGGTCGCAGCCTTCGATCCCACCCGGCAGGTTCGGGGCCAAGCCCTCGTCTCCCGGGTCGGCGAGGAACGTGGGGCCGAGACGGCGCGTGTCAATCCGAGGACCCGGTTTTCCTGGATTCGGTCGCCGAAGGCGCTCAGGCGGCCCCGCTCGCGGGGGTTCCCCCCCCTCCCGGCCCCCACAGCGGGCTTTCCGCCCCCGTGAACTCGCGAATGGGGCTCGGGGTCCTCCCTCCAGGGCCGCGGATCCCTGGTGCAGGAGACGCGACGCGAGTGAAAGATCTCCAGTAACCGCCTGAAATTCCGAAGGTTTGAATGGAGACGGAGTACGCCCGCGGTTATAATGCGGCGCCTCCCGGCCGAACGGTCGGGGGATCGACGACGGACCCGCCTTCCGGGCCCCGACCATGAGCTCGCAACAGCCCAGTGAGAGGTTGGGAGAAGCCGGAACGGGCGCCGTCGGAGACCGGCGAACGCTCCCCTGGATCCCAGCGCGATACGAAGGGCGCCTCGAGCGCCACCAAGAGGAACGAGAAGCGGGATGGGTCCCTGGGTGATCAAGGGTGTGAACCTGCTGTTGGTAGCGGCGAGCTGCTACCTGGCGGCAGACATGGTGACCGCGGTCGGCGGCGAGACCCTCGAGCCGCCGCCGGTCCAGATCGAAGTCGCGCGCCCGGCGGAAACCATGACCGGCCCGACGATTTCGTACGCCACGATCCTCGACCGGAACCTCTTTGGCGCGAAGCTTTCGAGCGACGTGCCCGTATCGAACGAGGTCGACGAGTCGGAGCCGCTCACGAAGACCAAGCTTCCGCTGAAACTCCTCGGCACCGCTGCCTCGAACAACCCGGAGCTTTCCCGCGCCTCCGTCGAGAACCAGAAGTCCCGCGAAACCGTGGTCGTCGACGTCGGATACAAGTTCGCGAACCTGAAGCGCGTGCGCGTCAAGGGAATCGAGCGCGCGCGCGTGATCATCGACAACGCCGGCAAGCTCGAAGAGCTCGCGCTCTACGAGGATGCGGGCAAGCAACCCGCTCGGCCCGCCAAGACCAACCGACAGCCCAACCGGCAGGCCCGCCGGCGTGCCCGGCCGCCGAAGGAGACGCTGAACAATCGGCTCGCCAAGCTGAACGGCGCGGACGGTCAGGGCATCTCGCGCCTGCTCTCGTCGGCGCGGATCGTCCCACACTACGCGAAAGACGGGTCGATGCTCGGCATGAAGGTCGACGCGATCAAGGACGACAGCCTGTTCCAGAAGGTCGGCCTGCAGAACGGCGACATCATCACCGAGGTGAACGGCGTCGTCGTCGATCGCCTCGAGGCCACCAGCCGAATCATGAACGAGCTTTCGACCGCCGAGGAGCTCGTCCTCGGCTACGAACGAAACGGGCAGATCTATTCCTTCGAAGGATCGCCCGACGAGCTCATGGGGAACTAGACCACGTGCGCCCGCTGAACCGAGAACGCCCTGCCCTTCGCGATCGACCCGCCCGGCGGCCGATCATCGCGTGGCTCGCGCTCGCCCTGAGCACGCTGACGCTCGCACTCGCCGTGGCGCCCACCGTGGGCTTCGCGCAGGACGTCGGGGAAGACCTCGTCTCCCTCGACTTCGCCGACGTCGAGCTGCCCGAGGTGATCGACACTATCTCCCGCATGACGGGCAAGAACTTCATCTACGACGACCGCGTCCGCGGTCGCGTGACGATCGTGTCCCCGACCCAGGTGACGGCGGATCAAGCCTTCGCCGTTTTCGAGTCGGTCCTGAAGGTAAAGGGCTTCTCGCTCCTCCTCGGCCCAGGCGACACCTACAAGATCCTGCCGATCCGGGACATCAAGGAGTCGGCGCTCGACACCGTTCGTGGAAACCGGGAGTCCCCGAACCGCGACCGTTTCGTCACCCGCCTCGTCCCGCTCAACTTCATCGACGCCGAGGCGATCACCAACACGATCAAGCCGCTGATCTCGAAGGATGCGTCCCTCGTTGCCTATCAGGCGACGAACACGATCATCGTCACGGACAGCGAGTCGAACATTCGCCGACTGCTCTCGATCCTCGCGGCCCTCGACGTCGAGAGCTACCGCCAGGAGCTCGCGGTGATCAAGGTGGAGTACGCCGACGCGACCACCCTCGCCGAGCAGCTCTCCGAAATCTACGGCGCCGAGGTCGCAAGCGCGAGCGGTCGGTCCACTGCGGCCCAACGCCGCGCGAGTGCGCGTCGCCGCAGCTCGGGCAACAACGCCAGCCCCGCCGCGAGCGGCGACGGCGGCGTCGGTCCGTCGGTCAGGATCCTGCCCGACGAGCGCACGAACTCGCTCCTGGTCCTCGCCTCCCGACAGCAGCTCGCCGACATCCGCGGCCTGGTCCGCAAGCTCGACATCCAGGTCACCGGCACCGGTCGGATCCGCGTCTACTACCTCAAGCACGCGGATGCCGAGGAGCTCGCCGAGACCCTCAACTCCCTCGTCGGCAGCAGCGGCGGAGGAGCCAGCCGCAGCTCCCCGCTCCCGGGAGCCGCATCGAATGCTGCCGCAGCGCGCGCGGCAGTGACCCCCCTCGACGACGGGATCACGGTCACCGCCGACCCCGCGACCAACGCGCTCGTGATCAAGGCCAGCAAGGAGGGCTACGAGACCCTCAAACAGGTCATCGAGCAGCTCGACGTCTCACGACCCCAGGTCCTCGTCGAGGCGCTGATCGTCGAAGTCGACGTGACCGACAGCCTGAGCCTCGGCTTCGACGCCGCCTTCCGGATCATCAACGGCGACACCGACATCTACCTGCAAGCCGCGGGGGCCTTCATCCCCGGTGCCAACACCCTCGCCCAGGCGGCCCGCGTCCGCTCCTTCGCGGACAACCCGGACGATGCCTTCAACCCGGGCGGGGACGGCGAACCGACCAGCGACGGATTCAGCTGGGGCGTCGGGGTCGATGCCGCGGTCTCGGATAGCGACGTGAACATCATGTCCGCCCCGCACATCCTGACCTCGGACAACGAGGAAGCCGAGATCGTGATCGGTGACAACATTCCGATCGTGACGGGTCGAACGGAAGCGGCGACGGGCGGCGACAACCTCTCGCAGGCGGTGAACGTCGAACGACAAGACATCGGCGTGACGCTGCGCGTGACTCCACAGATCAGCGAGGGCGACACGCTGCGGCTGAACATCTTTCAGGAGATCAACGAGATCGCGAACATCGAGGGTCTCGGCAACGTCGAAGACGTCGGCGTCGCCCTCACGACCCGAAAGATCGAGAACACCGTGGTCGTGAACGACGGAGAGACCGTCGCGATTGGCGGCCTGATCGACGAGACGTTCACCGACACCGAAGGCGGTGTCCCCTTCCTGAAGGACATCCCCGCCCTCGGATGGCTCTTCAAGAGAAAGAGCGAGGACCTGCGCAAGACGAACCTCCTCATCTTCCTCACCCCCCACATCATCCGGAATGCCGAAGACCTCGAGCGAGAGACGATCCGCAAGCGCCTGGAGTTCGAAGAACGTCTCGAGCAGGACGAAAAGTTCGACGAGCTCGCCGAATGGGAGCGTCCGACCACGGGCCACGACTTCGCGGTTGCAGAGGAGCTGAAGGCCCACGCTTATCGCTATCCCCTCGACCGGATGCGAGCACTCGAGGACAAGCAGGCCACCCTGCGCGCCGAGCGGGAAGCCCGCGCGGAGCGGGAAGCCGCCGCGGCGGTTCAGCGCTACGCGGTGCAGGTGGCGACCTACCTCGACGAACGTGAGGCGACGGACGTGCTGACCGCGCTCGTCGACGCCGGCTATGACGGCACCCTCGTCACCCGGGACTCCGACGGCCAGCTCGTGTTCACGATCCAGGTCGGGCCTTTCGAGGACCTCTGGGAGGCGGACCGGGCCGCCGAGACGCTGGACGCCTCATACGGCTACGACTCGCAGGTCACGGTCCTGCGCGGAGTCGCGCCGTGACGAGCGCGGCGGCGATGGACACCTCGAGCCTCGAACTAGGCGAGATCCTCGTCCGGGAGACCCGGCTCACGCCCGAGCAGCTCGAGCAGGCACGGCTCCGCCAGACCGAGAGTCACGAGCGCCTCGCCGACGTCCTCGTCGAAGAGGGCTTCCTCAACGCCGACGAAGTCCTTCACGCCCTCGGCCAGCAGCAAGGCCTTGCGGTCGTCGCATCGATCGATCCAGAGGAGGTAGACGAATCCCTCCTCGCCGACGTCCCGATCGCCTTTGCGAAGCAGCACCGGGTCCTGCCCCTCGGCTGGGCCGCGGAAGGCGTCCTTCGGGTCGCCGTCGCCGACCCGCTCGACGTCTCTCCCCTCGACGACCTCCACCTGCTCTTCGATGGCGCCGAGATCGAGATCGTACTCGCCCGGGAGCCGGTGATCCTCAACGCGATCAACGTCGCCTACGACCGCGGCCTGACCTCGACCGACGAACTCGCCGAGGAGGCCGAGGACGACCTGGACTCCCTCGCGACCGAGCTCAGCAACGAGCCCAAGGACCTGCTCGAATCGACGGACGATGCGCCGATCATCCGGCTGGTCAACTCGATGATGCAGCATGCGGTCAAGGAGCGGGCGAGCGACATCCACATCGAGCCCTTCGAGCACGAGATCCGCGTCCGCTTCCGGATCGACGACGTGCTCTACGAGCCGATGAAGCCCCTGCCTCGCGCGCTTCAGGCCGCGATTGCGTCTCGCATCAAGATCATGGGCAACCTGGACATCGCGGAGAAACGCCTGCCGCAGGACGGCCGCATTCGACTCAAGATCGCAGGCCGGGACTACGACGTCCGCCTCTCGACGGTTCCCGTCGCGCACGGCGAGCGTCTGGTCCTGCGCCTCCTGCCCGACACCCAGGAGCTCCTGGACCTCTCCAAGATCGGTTTCAGCGAGACCCAGCTCGAGGCCCTCGACCGGATCATCCGCCGTCCGAACGGCATCTTCTTGGTCACCGGCCCGACCGGCTCCGGCAAGACGACGACGCTTCACGCCGCGCTGCACTCGATCAACGGACCCGAGAAGAACATCATCACGATCGAGGACCCCGTCGAAATCACACAGGACGGCGTGGGCCAGATCGAGGTGAATCCGAAGATCCAGCTCACCTTCGCCACGGGCCTGCGTGCCGTCCTGCGCCAGGACCCGAACGTGGTCCTGGTGGGTGAGATCCGTGACGTCGAGACGGCGGAAATCGCGATCCAGGCCTCGTTGACCGGTCACTTCGTGCTCTCCACGCTGCACACGAA
Organism: Deltaproteobacteria bacterium; assembly: GCA_002709835.1. GTDB lineage: Bacteria > Myxococcota_A > UBA9160 > UBA9160 > UBA4427 > UBA4427. The sequence goes on along the minus strand of PAQX01000085.1, from coordinate 19,771 downwards.
CGACGCGGCGAGTGCACTGACGCGTCTGGTCGACATGGGCGTCGAGCCCTTCCTCGTGGGTTCTTCTCTGGTCGCCGTGCTCGCTCAGCGCCTCGTGCGGGTGCTGTGCCCGGAGTGCAAGGAGGCCTACACGACGACCGACGAAGAGCTCCGCGAAATCGGCATCAAGCCGCCCGGCCGCCCGGTGACGCTCTACCGGGGAACCGGATGCCCGGCATGCAGCCACACGGGCTACCGCGGACGACTCGGCATCTTCGAGTTGATGGCGATCGACGACGAGATCCGGAACCTCGTCAGCCAGAACGTCGACGCGAAGTCCATCAAGGCGGCCGCGACCCGTAAGGGCATGGGCACGCTCCGGGCGGACGGGGCGCGCAAGGTCCTGCAAGGAGTCACTTCGGTCTCCGAAGTGATCCGCGCCACCGAAGAGGAAGGCGCCGCGGCGCAGGTCTAGGGCCGCCCGCGCGCATACCGAGAGCCAGGGGAAGACGTGCCGATCTACGCCTACAAAGGGGTCAATCAGGCGGGGCGATCGACGAAGGGGTCGATCAGCGCCGAGAGCCCCCGTGCGGCCCGCACCCAGATGCGGGGCCAGGGCATCTTCCTGACCGAGATCGCCGAGTCCGCGGCCGGCGCAGCCGCGACGGAGACGAGCGACGCGGAGAGCGGCCCCTCCTTCAATCTCGACTTCCAGCTTCCGAGCCGAATTCCGCCGATGGAACGCGCGATGGCAACCCGCCAGCTCGCAACCCTCGTCGCTGCGGGCGTTCCGCTCGTCGAGGCCCTCTCCGCCCTCGTCCAACAGACCGAGCACAAGACCCTCGCGAGCGTCCTCGCGCAGGTCCGGGACAAGGTGAACGAGGGCAGCTCTCTGGCCGACGCGCTGATCTCCACGGGACGCTTCGACAACCTCTACGTCTCGATGGTCCGCGCGGGCGAAGCTTCCGGCGCACTCGAGGCCGTCCTCGCTCGGATCGCCGATTACCTGGAGGATCAGGTGCGACTGAACGGCCGGGTGCTCTCGATTCTGACGTATCCGCTCTTCATGCTCCTCTTCGCGGCCGTCGTGGTCGGCGTGATGGTGACGATGGTGCTGCCGCAGATCACCGAGATGTTGCTCGCGCAAGGCCTCGACCTGCCCTGGTACACCGAGGCGGTGATCACCGGCAGCGACCTCCTGCGCGGCTACTGGTGGCTCCTGATCCTGCTCGGGATCGGCCTCGCCGCCCTCTACCGAGCCGTCGGGCGGACCGAACGAGGCCGCGACGCGCTCGACCGCTTCTGGCTGGGCTTCCCGGTCGTCGGTCGCGTGATCCGCTTCCTGGCCATCGCCCGCCTGACCCGGACTCTCGGATCGCTCCTCGCCAGCAGCGTGAACATCGTCCAGGCGCTGAACATCGCGCGCCACGTCGCGAACAACTCGGTCTTCGAGAAAGCCGCCGACGCCGCGCGAGAGAGCATCCTCGAGGGCGCCGCCCTCGCGACGCCACTCCGGACCAGCGGGCAGTTCCCGCCCCTCGTGACGACGATGGTGGAGGTCGGCGAGCGCTCCGGTGACCTCGAAGGGATGCTGATCAAGGTCGCCGATACCTATGAGGAGCAGGTCGAGACGAGCGTGACCCGCCTCACCTCGCTCCTGGAGCCGATCCTCATCCTCGTAATGGTCGGCATCGTCGGCATCATCATCATGGCCGTCCTGATGCCCATGCTTCAGATGACGGAGAACATCGGGTAGGCCCCGAATCCGCGCCCCAGAGAGAACCGCGAGCGGTCGGGTATCATCCCACTGCAAAGGACCGCCCCCACATCACCCCGGCCCCCCGGCAGGGAGAATCCGATGACCGAAGAGACCGAAACGCCCCGCGAAGCAACCGAACAGAAGCGAGATCAGGGCTTCACCCTGATCGAGATCATGGCCGTAGTCGTGATCATGGGCATGTTGATGGCGACGCTCGCAGTCGGCATCGCGGGCCAGATCGACAAAGCGAACGTCACGAACGCCAAGGGCCAGATCTCGCGCATCGACCAGGCGCTCCAGTTCTACAAGCTCGACAACAAGCGTTTCCCGAACAGCGACCAAGGCCTCGATGCGCTCGTGAACAAGCCGAGCGCCGCACCGGTCCCGAAGAACTACGACCCCGCGGGCTACATCAAGTCCGATGCGCTGATGGACCCCTGGGACGAACCCTTCCAATATCGCCAGCCCGGTGAGCACAACCCGTACACCTACGACATCTGGAGCTTCGGCCCCGACGGCGTCGAAGGCGGGGAAGACGACATCACCAACTGGACGTCCACGTCCGACGCCTGATCCGTGACGCCGGCCCACCCCGCGCATTCCTCGGCCCGAGCGCGAACCCGCCGGGCCGGCTTCACTCTGATCGAGGTCATCGCGGTCGTCGCCATCATCTCGATGGTCTTCGCGCTGGGTGTCCCCCGCCTCGGTGGGCGCACCTTCGACCCGCTGCACAACGAAGCGGAGGAGATCGCCGATCGCCTCCGCTTCGCGCGCCAACGCGCGGTCATGACCGGGGTCCCGCACCGCCTGCTGATCGACCTGGAGGAAGGCGGCTACCTGATCGAGTGGTACGTCACCGAGGACCGGGCCTTCGGCCTCGAAGAAGGCGGAGACGAATTCGCTGCCCTCCTCTCGCCCGTCGGCCGCCCGAGCGACGAGTCACCGCTCCTCGACGTCGTCCCACCGCGCCGGGACGAGGAACTCGACTACTACCCCATCCCGAACCGCGAGATGGGCACGTTCCGCTGTCTCGACGAAACACTCTATTTCGTGGGGGTCGCGGGCCCGACCGGCTGGGTCGAGGGGGGGGATTTCGGGGTCGTCTTCTACGCAGACGGAACCACCGAGCCCCTCGCGCTCGAGATCGCCGACGCCGACGACGCGCGTTTGACCCTCGAGGTCGAAGCGTTGCTCGAACGCGTGCGAGTCCGCGAAGGCAGGGCACGGTCTTGATACCGGCCGCGGCGGCACCGCGATCCGATACCGGCTTCACGCTCCTCGAGGTCCTCGGCGCCGTGCTGATCTTCGTCGCCGCGTTCGCAGTCCTCGTCGGCACGAGCGGCGAGCTGATCCAGCGCGTCTCCGCGACGGAGATCCGACTCGAAGCCAGCGAGATCGCCGAGCGCGAGCTCGCGCAGCTCGAAACCAGCCTCGCGCAGCAGCAGAAGCCTCCGGCGGACCGCCTCGAGGAAGGCGAGGACTTCACGATCCGGATGTGGTCCGAGCCCGCGATCGACGATCTCGGGGGCGGAGGCACCCCGGGCGGCGACGGCGGAGGGATGTCCGCCCTCGTCGGCAGCGGTCTCATCGGCCCGACCATCGCCCGCGAGGCCCCTGGGCTCGAGAACTTCATCCTCCGGTACGAGATTCGGGTCGAATGGGGCGACTTCGATCCGCCGGATTTCGTCCGGCGGACCACGTATGCCTTCGATTGGGAAGGCGCCCGCCAGGCACTCCCCGACCTCTTTACCGAGGCGGGATCCGACGGCATCCCGTCGATCCTCGATGACCCGTCCGCCGCTGGAGGCAGCGTCCAGGAACTGATCGACCAGATCGAGGGCGCTCGATGAGACGAGCCGCATCAGGATTCACGCTCATCGAGGTGATGGGCGCCTTCTTCGTCACGATCATCGTGATGATCCTGGTGATCGGCACCTTCAGCGAGAGCAATCGCCAGCAGGACGTTGCGATGGAGATGATGCGCGTCGAGACGACGGCGTCCGCCGCCCTCGACCTGCTCGCCCAGGATCTCGAGGGCGCGGTCTATCTCGCGCGTCCGGAGAACCGGGACGCTCGCGACCACCCCTGGCTCTTCCTCGGCGAGCGCGGGGGCGAGCTCGGCGCGCGCACCCTCCGCTTCCAGACGCAGAACGTCGCGCGAGGCAATCTCGGAGAGCACGCGTCGACCTGGGTAGACGTCGTCTACTTCCTCACCGAGGAAGACCCGGACCCGAACGCGCTCGATCTCGCGTCGGGACCGAGCCTCACCCTATGGCGCTGGCGCTCACTCCGCCCACCGACCGACGCCGCCCGGCGGCTCCCCAACGATAGCGACCCGCGTTCGGCGCGGGTCGCTGAGGGGCTGGCCGATTTCGGTGCGGTCTTCACCGACGCCGACGGCAACGTCCTGGAGGACTGGGACTCGAGCCTCGTCGCCGGAACGGCCCCTCTGCCCGTCTCCGCCGAGCTCCGGCTCTCGCTCTACGAGAAGGCTCGACACGAAAGCGACGACGGCTCCGGCGCCAATCTCTTCCCCGGTCGGGTGCGCACCCGCGCGGTCGCCCTCCCCATGAATCGCCCGATTGACATCGCGGCGCTCCTCGCCACGGCGAACGAGGATGGCGAGAACACCTGCTCGACGATCTCCGACTGCGCCGACATCGAAGACGGCTGGTTCACCGAACTCGTCGACAGTGGATGCGATGGGGACGACGACCTCTGCGACCTGCTGAACGCCTCCACCACCACCTGCTGGAGCGAAATCATCGAGGGCTGGGCTTCGGTCGCCTCCTCGGCGCCGGCAGAATGCGAGGACCTGCCGTGAGCGCGCGAACGACGCCCCGAACCCGGGAGCGCGGCATCGTCCTGATCCTCGTACTCGTCGTCATCGTCGCGATGATCACCGCGGTCACCGCCTTCCAACGACGCGCAATGATCGACACGACGGTCTCCGCGAACCGTCTAGACGCCGCGGAAGCCGACGCGCTGGCCCGAGGCGGCCTCCGCCTTGCCGAGGTGCTCCTCGTCGTCGTCCGCGCCAAGCAGTCCGCGAACGACACCGCGCCCCGGAATGCACTCGGGGGCGATACGGACGAGACCGGCGATCTGCTCGACGGTGGGGGCAGCGGCGGCGGGGCGGACGCGCTCTGGCAGGGTCTCGGCAGCGCCCCAATCGACCTCGGCGACGGCCGGTTCCTCCGCGTCGAGATCGAGGACGAAGGCAGCAAGCTCAACCTGAACGCGCTCGTCCCGGTTCCCACCGAGCTGGCCGCGGACACCGCCGCCCTCGACTCGAGCGAGGGCGACGAGGAGGCCGAAGAACGCGCGCGGGAAGCCGAAGACACGATCGGAGAAACGGGCGAGGGATCGAGCGTCGACGAGGAAGCGGTGGAGTACCTCTCGGAGGTCGTCCAGTACGTGATCGACGGCATGCCTCAGGACGCATCGACCCGCGCCTACGATGCCAAGGCGATCGCAGAGAACATCCTCGACTTCATCGATGGGGACACGACGGCGGTCAACGGCCGGAGCGAAGACGAGTACTACCGCCGGCAGGATCCCCCCTATCGCGCGTGGAACCGCCCGCTGATCTCCGTCGACCAGCTCGCTCTCGTACAGGAAATCGACCCACCGCTGCTCGACGAACTGCGCAGATACGTGACGGTCCACCCGATTGGCAGCACCGGCGGCATCAATCTGAATCGGGCGGAGCCCTGGGTGCTGAAGCTGGTCTACGCCGGGCCGAGCGGAAATCGGCGACTGATCGACGACCGCCTGGTCGAAGACCTCTACGCGCTTCGGGACAAGAGCAAGCTCGCCTGCAGCAGCGCGGGAGGCGCTGCTCGATGCGTCGCGTTGTCGGAGATCGGGAGCGGCGACCTCGGGAACGGCGAGGTCTACCCCGAAGTCGACCTCCCGGCGACGCCCGCCGTCTTCCGGGTCACCGCGCGAGCGACGGTCGGCTCGATCACGCGCCGCTTCGAGGCGATCTACGACACGCGGCCAGATTCCGGGCCTCAGCTGCTATCTTGGCGACGCCTGCGGGGAAACGACTAGCGCAGCGCGGTCGACGGCCCCAGGGCATGGAGAGTCGTCGAGCGCATTGCCGGAGATCTGCCGGCCGCGGCGGCCCGCGGCAGACGGCGTCCAACAGGCAAATGCGGGAGACGGTCACAGGCCGGGGCTCGCACCGGACGATTCAAAGAGAACCGGCAAAGGGCGCCGGAGATCGTGCCGAAAGGCAGGGGGAAAGAAGATGGCCGCGCTATTCGAGCGCAGTGTGCTGGGCCTGGACGTGGGCAGCCACGGCATCAAGGCCGTCGAGCTCAAGGTCTCCCCGCGCACCGTCGCACCCGGTCAGTACCGCGTCCACCCTCGCGTCGACACTCAGGCCCCCCTCAGAGACCATCTCCAGCGCTTCCTCGGCATGCACCACCTGCCGACCGAGACGGTCGCCGCTGCCCTGCCCGCCCGTCAGCTCTCGACCCGACGCCTCGAGTTTCCCTTCTCCGATGCGCGTAGGCTGGAGCAGGCGATCCCCTTCGAGATCGAGGCCGAGACCCCCTTCGAGCTCGATGACATCGTGGTCGACTGGAATCTCCTCTCCGGCGATCGCCAACACGGCGTGGTGGCCGCCACTCTCGCCCGGAACGAACACGTCGGCCTCGCCATCCAGACCCTCGAGGACGCGGGGTGCGAACCGCAGGTCCTCGAAGCCGAAGGGCTCGTGCTCGCCAACCTCGCGCCGGTCTTCGCGCTCGACGGAACCCACCTCATCGCCGACATCGGCCACGAAAAGACGACCTTCTGCGCGGTCATCGACGGTCGGCCGGCCCTCGCGCGGAGCCTCCCCGTCGCGGGCAAGGCGATGACCGAATCCCTGGCGAGCGAGCTCGGCCTCGACCTCGAGGCCGCCGAGCAGCACAAGCTCGAGAACGGCGCCCTCGGCGGCAAGGGAGGCGCGGCTTCCCCGGGCGTCGCTGCGATCGTCGACCGGATCGCCCGCGAAGCCGTGAGGACCCTCGAGGCCGCGGAAGCACGCCACGGCGAAGGCCCCATCGCGCGCGAGGCGACGCTGACCCTGATCGGCGGCAGCGCTCGCCTCGATGGGATCGACACCGTGCTCGCGCGCCGAACCGGCCTCGCCTGCCAGCGCCTCCGGATGCCCGCGGACGCGCCCCACGCGAACCTGGCGGAAGGCATCGACCCCGTGCTCTTCGGGCCCGCCCTCGCCCTGGCCCTACGACTCTCCGGCGAAGCGGTCACGCGCATGAACTTCCGGCGCGGCGAGTTCGCCTACCGCCAGGATCTGGCCTCCGTTTTCGGCCGAGAGCTGCGACCGACCGCGATCCTCGCCGCCGTCCTCGTCGGCCTGCTGCTCGCCAGCACCCTGTCCGGCATCGTCATCCAGAACCAGCGCGCCGGACGCCACCGACAAGCTGCCGCAGAGCTGTACGCGGAAGCCTTCCCAGGACGCGCGAACGCGCCGGCCAAGCCCGCCTCCGCCCTCCGTGGCGAACTCGCCTCCGCGCAGGAGCGCGCGGAATTCCTCGGTCTCTACTCCGGCAATCGATCGGCCCTGAACCTCCTCGCCGAGCTCTCCGAGGCCATCCCGTCGGATCTCGAAGTCCGGATCACGGAGGTGGCCATCGACCGCAACGTGATCCGCCTCGACGTCGACGCGCAGGGCTACGAAGCCGCGGATCGGCTGACGACGGTGCTGTCCGAGACGAGCCCCTTCGAGGGCGCCGAGGTCTCCGGCTCCGTGCGGCAGGACCGCAAGACCGGGGGCGTGAGCTTCAATGTGAACATCCCGCTCGCCACGCCGGGAGGGGCGGCATGAAGGATCTCTTCGGTCGCCTCCTCGTGGTCTGGGACGGGCTGATGCCTCGAGAGCGCGTGCTCGTCGGGATCGCCGGCGGCGCCCTCGCGACCCTGCTCCTCTTCGTCGGCCTCGTGCTGCCGATCCAGAATGCCGGCGACAACGCGTCGAGCGGTGCGGAAGAGGCCTCGCGCGAGCTCGAGATGATGGTGCGGATGAAGCGCGAGTGGGACGGTCTCCACGGACGCCTCGGCCAGGTGGAGCAGCGCATCCAGCAGACCCGCAACCAGCAGAACCTGCTCACGCTCCTTGAATCCCTGGCGGCGAAGGCCGGCGTGAAGCCCACCTCGATGGAGAAGAGGCAGTCCGGGGAGAGCGACGCCTACGAAGAGACGAAGGTCGAGGTCAGCCTCAAGAACGTGACCCTCCGCCAGGCCGTCGCCTACCTGTCGAGCATCGAGACCAACGAGCAGCCCCTCTCGGTGAAGAGCCTGCGCGTGAAGCGTCGACCGGGCCGGGCGCGCGGGGACAAACCCGCGGTAGACCTGATCGACGTCACCTTCAGCGTCTCGACGTTCAAGCCGCTCGGCTAGGCGCCCCCGGGCGCGTTTCGGCCCGATCCCCGGTAGAGTCTCCGCGTGTCCGAATCGAACGTTCCGTTGACGCGCGCAAAAGGCGCCTTTCTCCCGCGCGCGATCCTCGTCCCGCTGTGCCTCGCTCTGTTTCTGCTCTTCGCGACCCTCCTCTTTCCATGGGACGCGCTCGGGCGGCGGGTCGCCTGGGAGATCAATCGCGTGAGCGCGGCGCAGATCGAGGTCAGCGCCCTCTCCCCGGCGATCACGGCCCGCGGCCCGGTGCTCAGGGCGAACGACGTCACCATTCGCCACCCTGCCGTCGACCGGGTCCGGATCTTCACCCTCGAAATCGCGCCCCGCTTCTCGATGTCCTGGTTCGAGGGAGAGCCGACCCTCCGGCTGTGGGCCGAGACCGGCCTCGGCACCGCCGACGGGGTCCTGCGCCTGGGGGAAGCGCCTGCCTACGTGGGCCGGGTGATCGACGTCGAACTCTCTCGGCTGCCGCTCCGCCTCGACACGTCGGACCTCCAACTCGGAGGACGACTGGACACCGACGCGGACGTCGCCTTCGATCCAGGGGGGACGCTTCGCGGCCGACTCGAATTCGAAAGCGCGTCGCTGCGACTCCAGACGTCGCTGCTCCCGGTCCAGATCCCATTCACCCGGACGACCGGCGTCGTGGAGATCCTCGAGAGCGGTGCGACTCGAATCTCGGAGGTGATCCTCGAAGGCGAAGCGATCACCGGGACCCTCGCCGGCGAGATCGGCCTGGTCCACCGAAGTCAGTCGCCCCCTCTCGACCTGACGGCCAACCTGCGGGTGCTCGACGAGACGCTCAAACGACTCGCCCCCGGCGCCGGCCTCCGCCTCGGCCCCGACGGAACCCTCGCCGTGAAGGTCTCGGGAACCGCTGCGAGCCCGAAACTCCAGCCTGAGCGCGGTCGCTAGCGCAAGAAGAGAGATCCGATGAGCAGCGGCGCCGAAGCGCTTCAAAAGGTGTTCAAGACCCTCTCCGACCCGACGCGGATCCGGATCCTGCGCCTGCTCGAGCAGGAGGAGCTGATCGTCGGCGAGCTGATGGACATCCTCGGGATGGCCCAGTCCCGGGTCTCGCGACACCTCGCGATCCTTCGCGAGGCCGGACTCCTGACCGATCGCCGGGACGGCACCTTCGTCGCGTATCGTCTGGCGCTTCCCGAAGACGGCCCGTGGGCGGATGCCTGGGCGCTCTCACGGAACGCCTTCGCCGGCGACCCGACCGCGGAGCGCGACGACACCCTGCTCCGCCAGGCACTGGCAGCCCGCAAGGCGCGGGCGCTCTCGGGCCGGAGCTTCTTCGATGAAGTCGGCCCGGAATGGGACGCGCTCCGCACCGTCTTCGGCGACGAACTGCTGCGCGCACGCGCGACCGCAACGCTGGTCCCACCGCGTCTCCGCGTCGCCGACATCGGCACCGGCACCGGCATCCTCGCCCTCGAGCTCGCCGCCCTCGGCCTCGACGTCGTGGGCCTCGACCAGTCCGAGGGCATGCTCGATGCGGCCCGCGACAAGGCCGGCGAGCTGGACCCTGCGACGCCAGGACGCGTCGAGTTTCGCCACGGGGACGCCCACGCGCTGCCGCTCGAAGACGCGAGTGTCGATGCCGCGTTCGCTCACATGGTTCTCCACTCCCTGGCCGAGCCGGGTCGCGCGATCGCCGAGATGGCGCGGGTCGTCCGTCCGGGCGGCCAGGTCGTCCTCGTCGACTTTCTGCTCCATGACCACAAATGGATGGAGCAGGAACTCGGCCTCCTCTGGCTCGGCTTCGACGCTGCACAGCTCCGCGCATGGATCGAAGCAGCGGGACTCGAAGCACCGCGCCTCCAGGAGTACGCCTCGGAGGCGACCCGCGACCTCCCCGCGAGCTTCGTCGCGAGCGCTCGCAAGCCCGCCGGATCGGCAGGATGAGAAGGCGCACGGCGGTCGCCTTCGACGCAACCGGGACGCTGATGGAAGCCACCGAAGGCGTCGGTGACGTCTATGCCCGGGTCGCGCACGCTCACGGGGTCGACCTGCCCGCGTGGCGGCTCGATGACGGTTTCCGCCGGATCCTTCGGCACGCGGGACCGCGAGGACTCGACGGCGAGGACGAAGCCGCGCGCCGTGAGGGCGAGGTCGAGTGGTGGTTCGAGATCATCCGTCAGACCTTTCAGGCGACGGACAGCACCGCACGCTTCGCCAACTTTCGCACCTTCGCGCGCGCCGTCTTCGATGCCTATCGCGCGCCCGGGGCCTGGCGCCTTCGCCCAGGCATTGCAGACCTGCTGGCAGAGCTTCGCGGGAGGGACACTCCGATGGCCGTGGTAAGCAACTTCGACCATCGCCTGCCAGGAATCCTCGAACACCTCGAAATCCGTTCATTTTTCCGGTCGATCGAAATCCCCAGCCGGCACGGCGCCCTCAAGCCCGACCGTGCGCTCTTCGACGCTGCAGCCGCGGCCCTCGGTGTCGGCGCCGAGGCGCTCGTGTATGTCGGCGACGACCCAGCAGATCGCCTGCACGCGATCGACGCCCTCGATGTCGCCGTCGTCGACGTCCACGCGCTCGATGAAGCGGCCTTGCTCAGGAAAGCCGTCCTGGGCGCACTCGAAGGTCCCGCCTGATCCCGTTCCGACCGCTACTCTCCCCTCGCTCCCCCTCTCATTCTCCGCATTGCGAGTAGGCGCCCTGCCGCAACGCGAGAAAGGCCGACCCACATGAGCGCCTCCGATCCGACGGAGACCAGCGCCGATCGCGCCCTCGACTTCTTCCGAGACCGCTTCGACCTCGACGACAGCAGCCTCGCAGCAGCCCTCGACACCGCTCTCGAACGACAAGTCGACTATGCGGACCTCTACTTCGAGTACACGACGACCGATTCGGTCTCCCTCGAAGAAGGGATCGTCAAGAGCGGCGATCGCCATCTCGAACAAGGTGTCGGCGTCCGCGCCGTCCGCGGCGAGCGTCAGGGCTATGCGCATTCCGACGACATCAGCGTCGAGAGCGCCCGCCTCGCGGCCGGCACCGCCCGCGCGATCGCCGATGAGACCCGAGAGCACGCGCCGGTCGCCGTCTCGACCGGCGCCGCGGGCCACGATCTCTACCCGATCGCGACGGCGCCGACCGACGTCCCCGTCGCCACCAAGGTCGACTGGCTGAACGAGATCGACGCCTACGCCCGGGCGAAGAGCCCCAAGGTCAGCCAGGTCATGGCGAGCGTCGTCTGCCAGCACAAGCATACGCTGGTGGCGGCGAGCAACGGCACTCGCGTCGCGGACGTCCTTCCGCTGGTCCGCGTGAACGTGCAGGTCCTGGCCGCCGACGGCAGCCGCCGCGAGGTCGGGTACCAGGGAGCGGGGGGCCGCTTCGAACTCGAAGAGATGCGCGACCCGTCACGGTGGCAGGGACTCGTCGACGAGGCGGTCCGGATCGCGCTCTTGAACCTCGAAGCCGAAGCCTGCCCGGCGGGCGCGATGGACGTGGTCCTCGGGCCGGGCTGGCCCGGCATCCTGCTCCATGAAGCGATCGGCCACGGCCTCGAAGGCGATTTCAACCGCAAGAAGACGAGCGCCTTCTCCGACAAGATGGGCCAGCGCGTCGCCGCAGAAGGCGTGACCGTCGTCGACGACGGGACGATTCCCGGCCGTCGAGGCTCGATCAACGTCGACGACGAAGGCACGCCCTCCAAGAGAAACGTGCTGATCGAGAACGGCGTGCTGGTCGGCTACATGCAGGATCGACTGAACGCCGAGCTGATGGGCGTCGAACCGACCGGCAACGGGCGGCGAGAGAGCTATGCCCACCTCCCGCTGCCCCGCATGACCAACACCTTCATGCTCGCCGGCGAAGACGATCCCCAGGACATCCTCGAGAGCGTGGAAGACGGGCTCTATGCGGTTTCCTTCGGTGGGGGCCAGGTCGACATCACGAGCGGCAAGTTCGTCTTCAGCGCGAGCGAGGCCTACCGGATCGAAGGCGGCCGGATCGGGCGCCCCGTGAAGGGCGCCACCCTCATCGGCAACGGGCCGGACGTGCTGACGCGGGTTACGCGGATCGGTCACGACCTCGCCCTCGACGAAGGCGTGGGCACCTGCGGCAAGGACGGTCAGGGCGTCCCGGTCGGCGTCGGACTCCCGACGATCCGGGTCAACGACCTGACCGTCGGAGGCACCGAAGGATGAGCGCCTCCCAGCAGGAAATGGAAGCCGTCGTCCAGCACGCCCTCGAGTCGGCCGCCCGCGCCGGCGCGAGCCAGACGGACGTGCTGCTCGTCGAAGGCGACGACCGCGAGGTCCGCGTCCGGGGCGACGAGATCGAATTCGTGAAGCAGGCTCAGGAGCGCGGACTCGGGATCCGCGCCCTCGTCGACGGCAAGGAAGGACGTCAGACCTCGATCGTCTCGACGAGCGACCTGGCCCCCGACGCAGTGGCCCGGATGGCCGAAGAAGCGGTCGCTCTCGCCCGCGCGACCGCAGCGGACCCGACGGCGGGACTCCCGGACGCCGGCTTCGCGACGGACCTGCCCGACCTCGGCCTCTTCGACCCGGCCGACCAGAACGTGGCGCTCGATGCGCGAATCGAAGATGCGAAGCGCGCCGAAGCGGCCGCCCGGGACTTCGACCCGAGGATCGACAACTCCGAGGGGAGTCAGGCGAGCAGCGGCCACGCACGCGTCGTCTACGGCAACAGCCAGGGCTTCCTCGGCAGCTACGCGTCGGCGAGCCACGGGCTCTTCGCGGAGCCGCTGGCCCGCGAGGGCGACTCGATGCAGCGCGACTACTGGATGACCTCCGCACGGCGTCTCGCCGACCTGGAGGACGCCGCGGCCGTCGGCCGCAAGGCTGCGGAGCGGGCCATCCGCCGACTCGGCGGAAAGCGGGTCGAGACCTGCGAAGTCCCGGTGATCTTCGACGGCATGACGGCGCCCAGCCTGATTGGTCAGCTCGCATCCTGCGCGAGCGGATACTCGGTCTACCGCGAGTCGACCTTCCTCGGCGACAAGCTCGGCGAATCGATCGCCGCGAGTGCCGTCACGATCATAGACGACGGCCGCCTTCCCGGCGGCCTCGGCAGCAAGCCCTTCGATGGCGAGGGCCAGCCGACGCGGCGAAACGTGCTCGTCGACAACGGCGTGCTCAAGACCTGGCTGCTCGACACCTACTCGGGACGGAAGCTCGATCTGCCTTCGACCGGAAGTGCCGCGCGCGGCACCGGCTCGGCACCGCGGGTCGGGACCACGAACCTCTGGCTCGAACCTGGAGAACAGACCCTGGACGAGATGATCGGGGAGCTCGATCGCGGCCTGGTCGTGACCGAGTTGATCGGCATGGGCTTCAACCCGACGACCGGCGACTACTCGCGGGGCGCCGCGGGCCTCTGGGTCGAAAAGGGGGAAGTCGTGCACCCCGTCGAGGAAATCACGATCGCCGGCAACTTCGGTGACATGCTGCAGTCGATCGACCGGATCGGCAGCGAGCTCGTCTGGCGCGGCCGCACCGCCGCCCCGCCCCTCAGGATCGCTTCCATGACCCTCGCCGGCGAATAACCAGGAGCCTCTCTTGTCCGACCCGTCCCCTGAGATTCTCGGCGGCACCGAACTGCCCGACGTGGCGCAACTTTCACCGCTCGTTCACGTCGCGCTCGGCCAGAACCCGAGCATGTTCACCGGCCCGGGCACGAACACCTACCTCGTGGGCTCCGGGGACAAGCGACTCCTGCTCGACACCGGTTCCGGGTTCGATTCGTACATGCCGTTCCTCGAGGAAGCGATCGCGAGCTCCGGCTGCAAGGAGATCGAGGGCATCGTCCTCACCCACGCCCATCCCGATCACATCGGAGGCGTAAAGCAGGTCCGCAGCCACTTCGGAGAGGACATCCCGGTCTACAAGATGCCCTGGCCCGCGACCGCCGGTCCGGGCCCGAGCGGCCCCGATGCCGACGTCTCCGTCGCCCATCCGGACGACCTTGCGGAGGGCAAGATCGAGCTGATGAGCGACGGAGACGTCGTCGAAACCGAGGGGGCGCGACTGCGCGCGCTCTTCACGCCAGGCCACGCGCCGGACCATCTCTGTTTCGTCCTCGAGCAGGAGGGCAGCCTCTTCTCGGGGGACAACGTCCTGGGCGTGGGCACGACGGTGATCCCTTCGACGACCGGGAGCCTGGCCGACTACATGGACTCTCTCGAACGCCTGAAGCGCGAGGCCCCGACCTGGATCTATCCTGCTCACGGCCCCAAGATCGCCCCCGGCACGCCCAAGGTCGAGGAGTACCTGGCCCACCGCCTAGAGCGTGAGCGACAGGTGCTCGGCGCGCTCGAAGCGGGAGACCGGCTCGTCCCCGACATGGTGAAGCGGATCTACGTCGGCTACCCGGAGAATCTCCACGCCGCTGCAGGCCAGAGCGTCACGTCGCACCTGCTCAAGCTCGAACGCGACGGCCGCGTGCGTCGCCACGAAGACGACGAGGGCGCGGCGCTCTGGGAGCTGGCCTGACCCGACGGCCCCGCTTCGTTGCTAGCGTCGAGGCACACCTCGGTACGGGAGACCCTCATCATGGCCATCGGAAACCGTCCCCTCATCTCCGCCGACTCCCACATCGCAGAGACCCAGGCCTGTTATGCGTCGATCGAGAAGAAGTACTTCGACCGACGCCCACGAAACGCGACGGCCGACGATGCGCTCGGCGCGTTCATCGAGATTCCCGGCCTCGACATGAAGGTTCCGATGGGATCGCTCTGTCGAGCCGGCGTGCCCCCGGAGAAATGGGGCATCCCCGTCAGCTGGGATGAGATCCACCCGGCGGGATACGACCCAAAGGCGCGTCTCCAGATCCAGGACGAGGAAGGCGTCACGGCCGAGGTCATCTACCCGAGCGTCGGCATGGTGATCTGCCTCCATGAAGACTGGGACTACAAGAGGGCCTGCTTCGACGCCTACAACCGATGGCTCGCCGAATTCTGCGAGACGGCCCCCGACCGGCTGCTCGGCATCGCACAGGTGGCGATCCAGACGCCTGAGGAGGGCGTCAAGGAGCTGGAGCAAGCGAAAGCCATGGGCTTCCGTGGCGTGATGCTCTGCGGCGACCCGGCCTTCGAAGACTACGACTCGCCGAAATACGACCCGGTCTGGGAAGCGAGCGTCGGCCTCGACATGCCGATCAACTTCCACATTCTGACGGGCAAAGACCAGATGGGCATGGAGGTCCGCGGCCCGAAGATGATCCAGCAGATCGTCACCATTCGTGGCAACCAGAACATCGTGATGATGATGGTGCTCTCCGGCGTCTTCGATCGACATCCCGATCTCAAGGTCATCATGGTCGAGAACGACGCGGGCTGGATCCCTCACTTCGCCTTCCGCCTCGACCACGCCTGGGAGCGCCATCGCTGGTGGATGGAAGCCGGCGCGATCCAGCGGAAGCCCTCCGAGTACGTCCACGAGAACGTGTACGCGACCTTCCAGGACGACTACTCGGTCGAACACGTGATCGATGCCGTAAACCTCGAGCGCGTGATGTGGGCGACCGACTTCCCCCACGGCGACGGCACCTATCCGGAGTCGCGCAAAGTCATCGACGAGATCACGACGAAGATGAGCGAGACGCAGATTCAGTCGGTCGTCTACGACAACGCGGCGAAGCTCTACGGACTCGCCTGAGGCCGCGCCGCCCGTTCCGGGCCCCGGTTCAGAGCCAATCCGGGACTGGTAGCCCCTTCTCCCTCAGGAAAACGGGATTCCACACCTTGCTCTGGTAGCGCGTTCCCGAGTCGCAGAGGATCGTCACGATCGTGTGGCCGGGACCGAGTCGTTCGGCGAGACGGATCGCACCCGCCACGTTCACGCCGCTCGAGCCACCGAGGCAGAGCCCTTCCTCGGCGAGCATCCGAAACACGATCGGCAGCCATTCCTCGTCCGGAATCCGGAAAGCGACGTCGATCGGTGCGTCTTCGAGATTGCCCGTGATCCGCCCTTGGCCGATCCCTTCCGAGATCGAGCTGCCTTCGGCCTTCAGTTCGCCGTGTTCGTAGTAGTGGAAGAGCGCGGCACCTTCGGGATCCGCCAGCCCGATCACCACGTCCGGATTCCTCTCCTTGAGCGCGAGACCGACTCCCGCGATGGTGCCACCCGTTCCTGCCGAACAGATGAATCCGTCTACGCCCCCCTCGGTCTGATCCCAGATCTCGGGGCCGGTGGTGCGCCGATGCCCCTCGCGGTTCGCCACGTTGTCGAACTGGTTGGCCCAGATGGCACCGTTCGGGTTCGAGGCCGCCAGCTCTTCCGCAAGTCGGCGGGATACGTGGACGTAGTTGTCGGGATCCTTGTACGGCTTCGCCGGCACCGGGCGCAGATCCGCACCGCACAGACGGAGCATCTCCATCTTCTCGCGACTCTGGGTGTCCGGGATGACGATGACCGTGTCGTAGCCTCGGGCGTTGCCCACGAGTGCGAGGCCGATCCCGGTATTGCCGGCGGTCCCCTCGACGATCGTCCCGCCCGGGCGGAGCCTTCCCTCTGCTTCCGCATCCTCGACGATCGCGAGCGCCGCGCGATCCTTGACCGACCCACCGGGATTCAGAAACTCGGCCTTGCCGAAGATCTCGCAGCCCGTCTCCTCCGACGCGCGCGCGAGCCTAATCAACGGCGTATTCCCGATCGTATCGAGGAATCCGTCGCGGACATCCATGGGCGTTCCGTCCTACGGGCGCAGGGCGAAGGGTCGGGCGCGTCGCCGGAGACTAGCGACCCAGTCGCCGCTGGAGCGCAGTCTCGCGGCCGTCGCCCGTCGGCTGATAGACCGTGCGCACCTCTTCGATCACCGCCTTGAATTCGGCCACGTCGGAGACGTCGCCGAGTTCGAAGGTGCTGAAGCCGCTGCGCGCCATGAAGGGCGCCTGCTCGAGCATGACCTCGCCGATCGCCCGCACTTCCCCTTCGTAGCCGTGGCGCTCCCGGAGCAATCGGGCATAAGAGAAGCCGCGCCCGTCATTGAACGCCGGAAAATTGCAGGCGACGACGGCGAGCTTGCCGAGATCGCCCGCGATCTCGCTCGGCGATTCGTCCGAATCGAGCCAGACGCCGAGGTCGGCATCCCGCGCGAGAAGCGCCTCACGCTCGGCCTGGAAGCGCGACAGGGAAACGATGACCGGCCCAACCGGGAGCGCGGCTTCATCATCGACGCGCGTGAAGCGGTCCTCGATCACGGCGGCGGCGCCGTCCTTGCGCTCAAGCAGTGCCATAGACCCGCTCCTTGAAGGGGTTCATGCCGACGCGGCGGTAGGTATCGATGAAAGCCTCTTCGCCTTCTCGCAGCTCGAGATACGTGTCGAGCAGCTTGTCCACGACCTCGATCACCTCGTCCTGCGTGAAGCCACGACCAATGATCTTGCCGAGCGAGGCGTCTTCCGACGCGGAACCGCCGAGCTGCACCTGGTAGTGCTCCTCGCCCTTCCGATCGACACCGAGGATCCCGATGTTGCCGACGTGGTGATGTCCACAGGCGTTGATGCAGCCGGAGATCTTGATCTGCATGTCGCCGATCTCCTGCTGCCGCTCGAGCGTGTACCGCTTGGTCAGCTCCTGCGCGACCGGGATCGAACGCGCGTTCGCGAGCGCGCAGTAGTCGAGGCCCGGGCAGCAGATGATGTCCGAGACGAGACCCACGTTCGCCGTCGCCAGACCGTGCTTCGCAAGATCGTCGAAGAGCGCCGGAAGCTGTTCCTTCTCGACGTGCGGCAGGGTCACGTTCTGGACGTGCGTCACGCGAAGCTCCGAGAAGCTGTACGCGTCGGCCATCTCCGCCATCGCCTCCATCGGGACGTCCGTGACGTCCCCCGGCGGCTCACCGGGCGGCTTGACCGAGATGTTCACGATCGCGTAGCCCGCCGTCTTGTGCTCCTCGACGTTGTGTCGCAGCCACGCGGCGAACTCGGGATCGCTCGCGGCCCGGGAGTCGCAAGTCGGCGCGTCGTTCGGGAGCGCCTTCCAGGCCGGAGGGTGGAAGTGGGCCGCGATCCGGTCGACTTCTTCCTTCGGGAGCTTGAGCGTCGAGTCCTTGATGGCTTCCCACTCCTCTTCGACGAGGCGGGTGAACTCTTCCTTTCCCGTCTCGTGGAGCGTGACCTTGATTCGCGCCTTGTACTTGTTGTCGCGGCGACCGAGCTGGTTGTAGACCCGGAGAATCGCCTCCATGTACGAGAGGAAGTGCTCCTTCGGCAGGAACTCTCGGATCGTCTTTCCGACGAAGGGCGTGCGGCCCAGGCCGCCGCCGACGAGCACCTCGAAGCCGACCTCGCCCGCCGCTCCGCGCTTCATGATCATGCCGATGTCATGGACCTTGACCGCGGCGCGATCGTTCTCGCAGCCCGTGATCGCGATCTTGAACTTCCGCGGAAGAAACGAGAACTCCGGGTGGAGCGTCGACCACTGCCGCGCGATCTCGCACCAGATGCGCGGATCTTCGATCTCGTTCTTCGCAGCACCGGCGTATTGGTCGCTCGTCACGTTGCGGATGCAGTTGCCGCTCGTCTGAATGGCGTGCATCTCGACTTCGGCGAGCTCGGCGAGGATGTCCGGCGTCTCCTCGAGCTTCGGCCAGTTGTACTGGATGTTCTGCCGGGTCGTGAAGTGGCCGTACCCCTTGTCGTAGCGACGTGCGATGTACGCGAGCTTTCGCATCTGACGCGAGTCGAGCGTGCCGTAAGGGATGGCCACGCGGAGCATGTACGCGTGAAGCTGGAGGTAGAGCCCGTTCATCAGGCGCAGCGGTCGGAATTGCTCCTCGCTGATCTCGCCCTTCATGCGGCGCTCGACCTGGCGCCTGAACTGCGTGACCCGGTCCTGCACGAGGGCGTGGTCGAATTCGTCGTAGCGATACATGGGGTGTCTCTAGGCCTCCGCGCCTTCGGCCTGCTTACCGAGGTCCTGGCGAACCGTGGGCCCGAGCGCCCGGATCGCCTCGCGATACTTGGTCGGGCGGAGCGAACCGCCCTCTTCTTCCACATCGATCAGGTAGGGATCCATCACCACGTTCCGCTCGGCGACATCGGCCTCCGCGAGCGCGAGGAGCGCGGTCGCCCGATCCTCGTCGGTGGCCACCTCGGCCGTGTCGATGAGTTCGCCCCAGGAGACCGAGCCGTTGCCGGATCCCTTTGCCAGGAAGACGACCCGTCCACTCCCGAGGTAGTTTGCGATCACGATCTGAGTCATCGCCTGGTTCCTGATCTACGGATTTTCGTGGTCCCCACGCCCTTCGGACGCGGCTTCGCACCGGGCCGCTCGGCCCCGCGCGCAGAAAACGAAAACGGTTTGGATTTCAACAGCTTGGGCGCTGTCGGGAAAGCGCGCCGGAACGTACTCGAGGGCCCTCGGGTCCGCAAGAAACCGACCCCGCGCCCGAGTCCGCGGCCGCAGCAGGCCGCCCGCTTGACGACGGCGGCACGCATCGGGAACCTCGCCGGCGTGCCGAACACCGAATCCGATGCCCGCGGCCGTCTCGTACTCGCGAGCGGCTCCCCTCGCCGCTCCCAGATCCTCGGAGAGGCTGGCGTGCATTTCCGAGTCGACGTATCGGGAATCGACGAGCAGACCCGCCCGAACGAATCGCCCGAGGAACTCGTCGTGC